>DKNG01000137.1:0-3988 GCA_002470185.1 Arcobacter sp. UBA7394
ATATTATAATTTTCTAGCATTTCAGTAATTTTAGCTGCATTTTGTACACTTAAAAACTTCATAAGTAATGTTACATTTCTTTCTTTTAATTTTAAGATTATATCAAAAACATCTTCAAGTTTACCCTCACTAATCATTACATCAAAAATACCTGCAGCGATTTTTGGTTTCATAGAATTGTAAATTTTTGTTGTTTTACTTTGAACTGTTTGCTGAATATCTTGTAAGATTTTAAGATTTTTATCATGAAGTTCTTGAACATTATTCTTTTCTCTTTGAACTTGAGCTAAGATAGTTTCTAACTCTTTTTTTCTTGTCTGATACTCTTTTTCTTTTTTATTATAAAAGGAATTTAACTCTTTTTTTAATTCTTTTATTTCTATTTTTTGTTTTGTAAGATAACTACTATCTTGAGTTTGACCGTATGAGCAAACAACAAAAGTTAAAATCAATACTACTTTTTTAATCAATTATAATCCTTTTATCCACTTATATATTTACTTTGAATATATTCATCTGAAGCTTCTTGTTCTGCTAAAAGTAACTTTTGTAAGGCTTCTCTTTTTTCTTCCTCTAAAATATAAGCAAATTGTTCTGTTTCTTTTTGATGTTCTATTATCTGTTCTACTAATGTTTCTAACTGACTATTGTATGCATTTCTTTCACTTTGTAGTTTCGCAATATGAAGTTTCATTGTATTTTTGTGCATAGCAAGCACAGAAAAATCAGATATAGAACCAAACTTATGTAAAGTTGCTGTATCAATTTTGTTTTGAGTAAACATCATTTCAGAATCAAGTTGCTCAATTTTTGACAATAGTTGCCCTTTTTGCATTAACAATTGATCAGTTTGATTTTTTTTTAGATCGTATAGTTTTTCAATCATAATTAATTACCAAAAATTAATATTAAATCCCATAAATCTCTAGTATAAGTAGCAATGTGATCTCCAACCCAAGGCAGTGTAACTAAAATAAATGCCGAAACAAAAATCATTTTAGGTACAAAAGCCAGTGAAGCATCACTTACTTGAGTTACTGCTTGAAAAATAGAAATTATTAATCCAATTACCATACTTACTAACAAAGAAGGTAATCCTAGGATTAGAATAATTTTTACTGTATTTTCAGCAATAGCCATTAAATCCATGGCTAATCTTTTACTTTTATTGTAATTTCTAAAGTTTTATTGTTTAATAATTTAGATATTAAATCTGCAATATCTTGTGAATTTGAACTTGTTATTTCTACATTCTCATTAGCAGTAACTTTTTTAGGAGTACTACTAGTGGCATTACTTACAGGTTTAATATCAGACACGCCGTCTAAAGCACTTAAAATATCTGCTTCATTTAATGTATCAAGTTCAGAAAACTCATCTGACATACTATCTCCTTCATTGAATTCTATTTCATTACTAATAGATTCTTCAACTTTTATTTCTTCAGTAGGTTCATCTATTTCTATATTATTTTCTTCTAAAATTTTATCTAATTCATCAAGACCATCTAGTCCATCAATATCATCAAAAGAACTAAAATCATCTATGTCACTTATTATATCGTCATTTTCTGAAACTTCTTGCAAAGATGAATCTTCTTTTTTTTCTGTATTATCATCTCTTACTAGTTCATTATCATCATAATCAAAAGAAACATTATTTAAACCAACATCTTCATCAAAATTCATCATTGAATTTAATTCTTCTTCACTTAAGATATCTCCTGAATCATTATCAGAATCATCTGAAGACATTAAACTCTCTAAATCATCAAGGTTAATATCTTGTTCAATATCTAAATTATCATCTGCGAATAAATCTTCTTTTTCTTCTGATAAGTTTAATTCTTCATCTAAAAGTAAGTCATCAATTGATAATTCATCAAAAGATAAATCTTCTTTTTGTTCTTCTTTTTCTTTAGTGATTAATAAATCATCATTTTTCTTTTCTACGGGAGTTTCTTCCATAGGTTCACTTGCGAGAAGTTGAGCTAATTCATCATCTAATTCAATAGACTCTTCGAAATCATCGTTGTAAGCATCATCAACAATATCAATTATTGAATCATGAATATCATCTTGGGATTGACTCATCATTTCATCATGTTTTTGTAAAATATATTTTGGGATTTCTTTTAGTGAGTCTACAGAAAGATCTGCAATTCCATTATCTAATAAAAATTCTTCTTCAATTCCATCTTTTGGAACTAAGAATTTTATTTTTTTTGTAAGTGCATTTTTTTTGATGATTTTTTCATCATCAATTAAGTAAATATCATTTGGATTTTCTTGAATAACTTGTTTTAATTCTTCAAGTTCATTAATATCTTTGATGACACTATTATCATCAAGCTTAAATTTAATATTTGCATGTTCTAAAGTTTCATGGATCTCTTTTTTAAACCCACTGTTACCATAAATAAAAATATTCAAACCCAAACCCTATATTATAATAATTTTTACTATAAAGATTATACCTTTTTTTATTAAATTTACGATAAAATATTAGCAATTAATTATAAGGTATTGTATTGAAGTATATTTTTTTAGTAACTATATTAATTTCATCTATTTATTCACAAACTATAAAAGATATTTCGAACATCATTGGTATTCGTGAGAATCAACTTATCGGCTATGGATTAGTTGTAGGATTAGCGGGGACTGGCGATAAATCAAAGTTCACAATGCAAAGTCTTCAAAACTTACTTAGAAATTCTTATATAAAAATCCCAGCAGGTTCTATTAATTCAAAAAATATTGCTGCTGTAATGGTTACTGGGAAGTTACCTCCTTTTTCAAGACAAGGGGACAAGGTAAAAATCAAAGTATCAACAATTGGTGATTCAAAATCTGTTGACCACGGGGAATTGTTAATCACTCAACTAAAAGGTGTAGATGGAAAAGTTTATGCCCTAGCACAAGGAACTATTGTTGCTAATGCAAATAATAAAACTACAGGTTTTATTTATGAGGGTGCTACTGTTGAAAACGAAGTTGATTTTAACTTAAAAGATGAAAATGAAATAACACTTAGTTTATATAAAAGTTCTGCAAAAAATGCAGATTTAATTGAAACAAAAATAAATAAAAAATTTGGGAAAAGACTTGCAGTTGCTTTAGATACAAGAACTGTAAATATCAGAAAACCAGCAGAAATTTCTATTGTAAAATTTATATCAATGATTGAAAACATTCCTTTAGAATCAAGCTTTAAAAAGAAAATCATTATTGATATGAATAGAGAAACAGTAATAACAGGTGGTGAGATTCCAATTGATCCTGTTACAATAGCTAGAGATTCATTTACACTTAGAATCAAACAATCACCTTTAGCTGCTTCACAGTGGAAAGATAAAAAGCTTAATAAAGGTGTAGATGTTGGAGATGGAGTGAAAATTGTAGATAAACCAATTGTAGATATTAACAACGCTAGAATTGATACAAAAAATGCACCTACAGTGGCTGATTTAGTAAGAGCTATGAAAGTAATGAAATTACCAATGAGTGAAATCATTGACACATTAAAAATGATCAAAGAGCTTGGAGCTATTGACGTTGAACTTGAGATAAGAGGATAATATGGCTGAATTTTTAAGTCAAGATGAAATTGATGCACTTTTAGATATTGCAGAACAAGGTGAGGATATTGATGATGCCTCTCCCACTGACAAAGTAGTATCCAAAGAAAAAAACTATTCAATTTACGATTTTAAAAAACCTAATAGAATATCAACAGAACAGTTTAAAGCATTCTCTGCAATGCATGATAAAATGCTTAGGGATTTTATCACTGATTTATCTGCAATGCTTAGGAAAATTGTTGATATTAAATTATACTCAATTGAACAAATGACATATGGGGAATTTATTCTTTCTATTCCACAAATCACATCATTAAATACACTATCTATTAAGCCTATGGAAGGCCGAATAGTAATTGAGTGTAACCCAGGTATCTCTCATAAGATTATTGCAGAATTATTAGG
>DKNG01000137.1:4017-9379 GCA_002470185.1 Arcobacter sp. UBA7394
TCTGGTGCGGTAAACACTAATGATAACTTAGATAGAGAACTTACTGAAATTGAAGTTGAGATTTTAGACCATTTCTATGAGATGGTAATAAAAAACTTATTTAGATCTTGGGATGATATTTCAACACTGAATTTTAAAACTGAATCAAGAGATACTAATGCAAATGCTATTCAGATTATTTCTGATCATGAAATTGTACTTCTAGTTGTATTAGAAATTACTATTGATGAAGAGTCTGGATTCTTATCTATTTGTTATCCTATCTCTTATATAGAGCCTTTACTAGAAAAAATTGTTGAGAAAGTTTTCTCTGAGGGTAAAAACAGAAAATCAAGTAGAAAAAAAGATATTACAACTCTTATTTCTGGAGCAAAAATGCAAGTGGAAGCTGTAATGGCAGAAACAGAATTAACAGCTGAAGAAATCTTTGGATTAAAAGAGAATGATATTATTGTATTTAATAAAAATGCAACATCAGCTTCAACAACAGTATATATTAATAAAAAAGAGAAATTCCAAACAGTATCAGGGGTTTCAAATAATAGAAAAGCTGTTCAAATACAAACTAATATTGATAAAGAAAAACAAGAAACATTAGAAATATTAAGAGTAATGAGAGAAGAGCGAATTATAAAAGCAAAAGAGACAACAGAAAATATCCGTCGTCTTTTAAAAGAAAAAGAAGAAGAGAAAAAGAGAAGATAGCTTCTCTTTTTAACTAGTCTTCAATACTCCAAGCTAATGTTTCACCAGCATACATTGGTACTACATTATCTTCGTTATATTCATATATAGCAGGTACTACATAATCTTTTTTAACTAACTTGATTTTTTTGATTTTTGGTTTTAAATCATAAATTCTTTGAGCATTTAATGACACAAAATCATTTAATTTTTCTAAAGCTTGGTATTTTTCAAATAATTCTACTAATACTTGTAAAGCTATTGGTGATGTAAATACACCAGCAGCACAACCACAACACTCTTTTTTGTGTTTAGGATGAGGAGCAGAATCAGAACCGAACATTAATTTAGGATGTCCTTTTAATGCTGCATCTAATAAAGCACTTCTATCATGTGGTCTTTTAGCAATTGGCTTACAGAATAAATGAGGTTGTAACATTCCACCAGCTACATCATCAAGTGTAATTAATAAGTGATGTAATGTAACTGTTGCATGTAAGTTATCATATTTATCAAGTAATTCTACAGCATCAGCAGTTGTGATATGTTCCATAATGATTTTTAAATCAGGGAATGCAGATGCAATTGATTCATAAATTGGCATAAATTCTTTTTCTCTATCCATAACAAAACCATTAGTTTCACCATGAACACATAAAGGAATTCCAAGTTTACTCATTGATTCTAATGTAGGTCTTAAAACTTCAACATCCATTGAAGATACACCTGTTTCAGAATTTGTTGTAATTCCAGCAGGATATAATTTAATTCCAATAATATCATCTTTAATATCTTCTAAAAACTCATATGAGTAATTATTTTGGAAGAATAAAGTTACGTAAGGTTCAAAAGTATCCCCTTTACATGCTTCATTAATTCTATCTTTATAAGCTAATAAAGCCTCTTTAGTTGTTACAGGTGGTACTAAGTTTGGCATGATTAATGCACCTGTAAATGTATTAGATGTTAAAGGTCCTACTAGTTTTAACATATCACCATCACGTAAGTGAAGGTGCATATCTAAAGGTTCGTTTATTTCAAATGTTGTAACACTACTCATTAAATAGCTTCCTCATCTTCTTCACCTGTTCTAATTCTAACAATCTTCTCAATTGATGAAACGAATATTTTACCGTCACCAATTTTTCCAGTTTTTGCTGATTCAGTAATAAGTGCAATTGTAGAATCTACGTCTGCTTCTGCAACGATTAATTCTAATTTGATTTTTGGTAAGAAATCAACAACATATTCAGCACCTCTATATAATTCAGAGTGACCTTGTTGTCTACCATATCCTTTTACATCAGATACAGTCATACCTGTGATTCCAGCTTCTGTCAAGGCATCTTTTACATCTTCAAGTTTAAACGGTTTAATTACTGCTTCAATCTTTTTCAAGTTTCATCCTTTTTTTAAGTCTTTTATTTTATCTAAGTTTTATTTTTATTTAGGTTATACGCTATTCTAGAATGCTCTTTTGAATTCTGGATATGCTTCAATACCACACTCTTCAACATCTAAACCTTGCATCTCTTCATCATTATCTGCTCTTAATGGAATGATTTTATTGATGATAAATAATACAATATATGAAGTTACAAAAGCAAAGATTGCAACTACTACAATACCTTTTACTTGTCCTAATAATGTAATATCACTACCATTTGCAGCGAAAATTCCAACTGCTAATGTTCCCCAAATACCATTTAATAAGTGAACAGATAAAGCCCCAACAGGATCATCTAATCTTAATTTATCAAAGAAAGTTACACCAAATACAACAATAGCACCACCAATAGCACCAATTAAAATAGGAGTATAAATATCATATAAATCAGGTCCTGCTGTAATTGCAACTAATCCACCTAAAGCACCATTTAGAATCATTGTAATATCCAGTTTTTTGTATTTAATATACATTAAAACTGCAACCATAATAGCACCAGCAAGTCCAGCTGTATTAGTATTCATAATAGTTAAAGCAACTGCATCAGCTCCTTCTTTTGAAGCAATTGAACCAACAGATCCACCATTAAATCCAAACCAACCAATCCATAATAAAAATGCACCAAGTGTAAGTAATGGAATATTTGAAGCTGGAATTACTCTAATTCCACCATTTTTTGCATATCTTCCTTTTCTTGCACCAATTATAATAATTGCTGCTAATAAAGCCCATCCACCAGTTGAGTGAATTACAGTAGAACCTGCTAAGTCATACATAGATAAAGCTAAAACTGTACCTTCAAGTAAGTTAGTTCCCCATGTAACATTTACTACAAGTGGATAAAGTACTGCTGCCATGATAATTGTAAAGATAGCTAAAGGAACAACTTTTGCTCTTTCACTTACTCCACCAGACATAATGTTAACTACTTTACCAACAAATGCCATTTGGAATAAAAATGCTGCCCATTGACTCATTCCCTCTGCTCCAAATCCACCAAAGGCTATCTTGTAACCAATAAGTAAAAATGCCATTGAGGCGATTGCATAAATTAAAGTGTTGATTGTTAAAACGGCTGTAACGTTTTTAGTTCTTACAATTCCTGCTTCTAACATTGCGAAACCTGGAACCATAAATATAATAAGTGTCATTGCGAAGATTGCATATAACGTATCAATAACGTAAGAAATTTCTGTACCCATAAAACTTTCCTTAGTTTTTTTTCTTTAAGTATATAGGTATAAAAAATATTTGTATAGAGGGTTTTTGTATAAAAAATATACAATTCAAGAAAAAGTGCTTTTCTTGAATTGTCTTGTATATAAAATAAGCTTTTTGATTAGATAGCTTCAGTTCCTTTTTCACCGGTTCTGATTCTAACTACATCATCTAAAGATGAAACAAAAATCTTTCCATCTCCGATTTTTCCAGTTTTTGCTGATTCAACAATTGCTTTAATTGCTGAGTCAACCATATCTTCATTTACTACAATGTCAATTTTGATTTTTGGTAAAAAATCTACAACATACTCAGCCCCTCTGTATAATTCAGAGTGACCTTGTTGTCTACCGTAACCTTTTACATCGTAAACACTCATACCTGTAATTCCAGCTTCTACTAAAGCATCTTTTACATCTTCAAGTTTGAAAGGTTTAATTATTACTTCAATTTTCTTCATTTTAATCCTTAAAAAATGTCCCATTTTTTTAGGGACCATTTATCTAATAACTTCTTTTAACGATGGGAGTAAATCCCATCTAAAGAAGCAAATCCTAAAGGAAGTAACGAGTTACTTCTATCTACTGCTTATGCTCTTTTGAATTCTGGATAAGCTTCTAATCCAGTTTCATGAATATCAAGACCATTTACTTCAGTCTCTTCATCAACTCTAATTCCAACTACTAGATCTAAAATCTTCCATACAATGAATGAAGATACAAATACAAAGGCACCAATTATAACAACACCTTTAAGTTGAGCCATAACTGTAACATCTGGGTTGAAAATACCAACCGCAATTGTTCCCCAGATACCAGCTACTAAGTGAACAGATAAAGCACCCACTGGATCATCAATTTTTAACTTATCCCATAATGGAACAGCGAATACAACTAAAGCACCACCAACGATACCTTCAATAAATGCAACAACCATACCTAAGTCAGGTCCTGCTGTACAAGATACAAGTCCTGCTAAAGCACCATTTAAAACCATTGTTAAATCAACTTTTTTATAAATAAGTTGTGTTAATAACGCCGCTGCAAGAGCACCAGCTGCCGCTGCCATATTAGTATCAGCAACAACCATAGCAATTGCTTCAATATCACCTTTAGAACCCATAGCTAATTGAGATCCACCATTAAATCCAAACCAACCCATCCATAAAATGAATGTACCTAAAGTTGCAAGAGGTAAGTTAGAACCAGGAATTGGTCTTACTGCTCCAGTTTTAGAGTATTTACCTTTTCTAGCACCTAAGATTAAAACAGCTGCTAATGCTGCCCATCCACCAACTGAGTGAACAATAGTTGATCCAGCAAAATCAGAGAAACCTGCAATTAGACCACCTAATTCAGTTCCACCCCATGTCCAGTGACCTTGAATTGGATAAATAAACGATGATAAAACAACAACAAAAATTAAGAATGGCCATAACTTCATTCTCTCAGCTACAGTTCCAGAAATAACAGAAGCAGCAGTTGCTACGAACATTACTTGGAAGAAAAAGTCAGAGAAAGCAGGATAAGCTGCATCAGCTGCTGTTTCACCACTAAATATAGCAAGTGATCCAATAAATGAGTTACCCTCACCATACATTGCGTTATACCCTACAAAATAGAACATAATACAAGAGATTGCAAATAAAGCAACATTTTTAGTAAGAACCGTTGCATTGTTTTTTGTTCTTGTTAAACCAGCTTCCAACATAGCAAACCCAGCTGCCATCCACATTACTAGTATTCCTGAAAAGATAAACAGGAAACCATCTAAGATATATTTTACATCAGCAAAATTTTCCATAAGACTCCTTTGTCAAATTATATGTCACAATTATAAAATATTTTGCTAGTTCTGTAAACATATCTACTGTATATTAAATATACAAATAGATAATTAATTATTCTACAGTAGATTAATTATCTACTTAATCTCTTTTAATTTATTTAGAAGTATAAATATTTCATCAAGAGTATTTTCAATTAATGGTGAAGTTTTTAAAATAAGCTCTTC
>DKNG01000136.1 GCA_002470185.1 Arcobacter sp. UBA7394
AGAGAAAAGCCTGTACAAAAACTATTTTCTGAAATTGGTCAATTCAATAAGAAGAAAAAAGATGGAGCTAAAATTGGTGTATGTGGCTGTACAGCCTCTCACTTAGGTAAAGATATTATCAAACGAGCTCCATATGTTGATTTTGTAGTAGGTGCTAGAAATATTTCTAAAATCAAAGATGTAATTGATGTAAAAGGTTCAGTTGAAATTTCTATTGACAATGATGAGTCAATGTATGAATTTGGACCTGCTAAAACAAACAAATACAGAGCTAGTGTAAACATCTCTGTAGGGTGTGATAAAAAATGTACTTACTGTATTGTGCCAAACACAAGAGGTGAAGAGATTTCTATTCCACCAGAAATGATTGTATCTCAAGTGCAAAAAGCAGTTGATGAAGGTGCAGTTGAAATTATGCTTTTAGGACAAAATGTAAATTCTTACGGTAGAAGATTTTCAGATAAAAGACCTAAGCATTCATTTACAAAACTTTTACAAGATATTTCAAAAATTGAAAATCTTAAAAGAATCAGATTTACTTCTCCTCATCCTTTACATATGGATGATGAATTTATTGAAGAGTTTGCTAAAAATGAGAAAATTTCAAGATGTATTCATATGCCATTACAAAGTGGTTCAACTGAAATTTTAAGAGCTATGAAAAGAGGATACACAAAAGAGTGGTTCCTTAATAGAGCAAATAAAATGAGAGAACTTGTTCCTGATTTAAGAATTACAACTGATATTATTGTTGCATTCCCAGGTGAGACAGAAGAAGATTATCAAGATACTTTAGATGTTGTAAGACAAGTGAAATTTGATCAAGTATTTAACTTCAAATATTCTCCAAGACCTGAAACACCTGCTTTAGACTTAGCAGATAAAGAGATTCCTGATGCTATTGGAAGTGAAAGATTAACTGGTTTAATTGAACTTCACAAAAGACATCTTGAAGCTACAATGCCAAGTCATGTAGGTACTACTGTAAATATCTTAGTTGAGAGCCTTAAGCCTAATGGTGAGGTTACTGGATATACGGATAATTATTTACAAGTATTTGCAAAAGGTAGTGATGAATTACTAGGTAAATTTGTTGATGTTAAAATTACTAGTGCTACAAGAACAGCTTTAAAAGGTGAAGTTCTTATATAATGAAACTTTTTTTTAAACTAAAAGTATTACCATATATTGTATATTTTTTAGTTAGATGCATATATGCTACAAATAAGAAGGTCTTTCATCATCCTAAATTGGATGATAAAGAAGCCTTTGTTTTTGTGGCATGGCATGGAGATTTATTAGGACAACCTGCTAATTATTCAAAAAATAGACCAAATGGTACTGTAAAAACAATGATTAGTAAAAATAAAGATGGTGAAATTATTGCTAAAGTTTATTCTTTATTAGGAATAGAATCTATAAGAGGTTCTTCTTCTAAAGGTGCAGCTAAAGCTTTAATTAGTACAATTAAAGAAATTAAATCTGGTAGTGATGTTGCGTTAACTCCAGATGGACCAAGAGGCCCTAGATATAGTGTCGCTGATGGTGTTATTGCCATAGCTCAAAAGAGTAATGCTAGAGTTGTTGTTTTAAATACAATACCTAGTAAATATTGGCAATTTAATTCATGGGATAAATTTGTCTTACCAAAACCTTTTGGAAAAATAGATTTTTATATGTCAGAACCTTATGATATTAGTGAATTAGAGTTTGATGAAGCAAAAGTCTTTATCAAAGAAAAAATGATGATTCATGCATTAAATTAGAGTAAAAATAGGAAGCAAATGTTTACGAAAGAGTCTTTATATATTAATGCTATTAAATATGATACTCAACTAAAACTTGACTATAAGAAGTTAAATAATGGTGAAATCGCTGATGCTTATAATTCAGTATTTCTTGTTAGTGATGATATCTTAGCTCATGATATTGCACATAAATTAAATGCTTCACAAGAAGAAACACCTGTATCTTTTATTTCTACACTACTTATTAGTGATACTACTAAATTAATTCCAAAAAAAAGTTCTTCTAAAATTAAAGATTGTGAAATCGCACATTTTAATGAAGACTATGATATTGCTGTTTTAAAAACTACATTATTTGAGACTAAACACTACTTTGAAAAAACGGGAATAGATTTCATTTATTCTGCCTTTCATATTTTAAATTTACATTTAGAACAAAACATTTGTAAAAACCAATTATTAATTTTTTTATTTAACAATAAAGCTTTTATACTTATTCTTGATGATAGTGCTTCTATAGTATTTTCAAAAACAATAGATTTACCTACATTTGAAACAGTTAAAAAAACTCATTTTTATGAGGATGATATTGTTGGACAAAAACTTTTTGATGAGATTTATTACTTAGAATTAAGTGAAATTATTCACAATAATTTAAATGAATTTTATGAGAAAGAATCAAATACATTTATTGAAAAAGTAACTATTCTTTATACTTTAAAACAGTTAACACAAGAACAAATCAATCAACTAAGTGAAGAATTATTATTAGAAATTGATTATCATCCTATTAATATTGATGAAGAAATTTTTGAATTATCAAAAGACAAACATCAAAAACAAAGTTTTGTAAAACCTAGAGCTAAAGAGAAAAAGAATAATTTAAATACTTTATATATTTTAGTATTCTTTGCTATTTTATTTTTTGGTGTTTATAAACTATTTATAAATATTGAAACTAAAAAAGAAGAAGTAGTAAAAACAGTACAAGAAGTGAAGAAGTCAATTATTCTTCCTGATCATGTAAATAAAAATGATAAAGTTCAAAAAAGAATTGAAGCTGTATTTGAAGCAATCCCATATGATGTTGTATTAAAAGAACTTACAATGGATGGTGATATTTTACAGTTAAAAGGTACTTTTTTAAATGATGATACTTATATTAAATCTTTAGAACCTGAACTTAGAAAACTGTATGATACTATTGAAGTAAAAATAGAAGATGAAACAAAAAAGAATATCTTAGATGTAGTTGTAACTGCTCAAGATACAATTGAGCTTGATAATCCTGTATATAAAAAACATACTGAAAAATATATTGTTGATGAGTTTTTACCAATATCTAGAGTAACTGAACAAATTAAGATTTTAATGCCTGAAAACTCAATTGTAAAATTCAAATCAAGTCAAAATAATGAAGTTACGAAGTTTAATTATTCTGTAAATATTTTAGTTAAATCTCCAAAAGAGTTCTTTGATTTAATAGATAATATTAATAATGAACTTTATTCGATTAATATCTCTTATCCAATAAAAATGATAAGAGTAGAAGATGACATAGAAATTGATTTTATGTTGACTTTTAATCAACCTCAATAAGAAGTAATAAACTAAAAACTTTTACCAAGTTTTTAGTTCATTATAAATAGAGTCTCTTTCAACTGGAGTAAATCCAGAGTTTTTAATTAAATCAACAAACTCTTTTAAAGCAACACCACCAGCACTAGAAGCTCCTGCAGCACTTTGAATAGATTCTCTCTCAATAGTTCCATCAACATCATTTGCACCAAATTCTTGAGCAATTAAAGCTAATTTTACAGTTGAAGTTGCCCAGTAAGCTTTGATATTAGAAATATTATCTAACATAATTCTTGCAATTGCATATGTTTTTAAAATCTCTTGACCTGTTAAAGGCTCTTTTACTTTTAAATAGTTGTTTTCAGTTTGATATACAAGTGGAATAAAGGCATTAAAACCATTAGTTTCATCTTGTAAGTCACGAAGTCTAATCATATGGTCAATTCTATTCTCTCTTGATTCTACGTGACCAAAAAGCATAGTAGCATTACTTTGTTTTCCAGCTTTATGCCAAAGTCTATGAATCTCTAACCATTCATCAGATTTTACTTTTCCACCACAAATTTTTTTTCTCACTTTTTCATCAAAAATCTCAGCTCCGCCACCTGGCATTGAGTCAATTCCATGATCTTTCATCATATTAATAATATCTTGATAAGATAATTTATACTCCGTAGCTAAAAAATGAATTTCAGCAGCTGTCAGTGCTTTTACATGAATTGCTGGAAAGTTTTCTTTGATTTTTTTGAATACATCCATATACCATTGAAGTCCAGTATGAGGATTATGTGCAGATACAATATGAACTTCTTTTATATCATTTTTAGAAGAATTTTTAACAATGTCCAAAATCTCTTCATGTGTCATAGTCCATTGGTCAGGATTTTTCCTACTTGCACTATAAGCACAAAATTGACATACATCTTTACACACATTTGTTGGGTTAATATGTCTATTAATATTAAAATATGTTTTTTTACCGTGTTTAGTTTCTCTTATTTTATTTGCATAATGTGCAAGTGTAAAAAGATCTAAATCATAAAGAGCAACTCCATCTTCTAAAGTTAATCTTTCATTGTTTTCTAATTTTTCTATAATACTCATTTGCTTCCTATTTACAGTCAAAATCTTTTGAATATGTATTATTTCTACCTATGTGAATAAATCCTACACAAGTTTTATTAATATTGTTATCAAAAAATCTTACTTTATATACTTTACTTTTATATCTTGTTTCTTTATCTTCAACGCTTAATTTATTAATTACTTCCATGTCTTTAATATTCTTGTGACCTAAAGTAGCAATAATTTCAGACATTTTTTTCTCTTTTAAATCTTTTAGAAATAAAAAAATAACAAGAGCAATGGCACACATTGCTCCAATTATTATAATAGTTTTTCTAGGTAATTTTCTTACTTCATTACTCATTTTTTATCTGAACTTTCAACTAAAGGTTTAAATGAACACTCTTCTCCATCATAGTACTCTAAAGTTCCATCTTCAATTCTATAGTACCAACCATGAATTTGTAAAGTACCATTTTTTACTTTTCTCTCAACATCTGGGAATGTAAGTAAATTTTCCATTTGGTGAACTACTGAAATTCGCTCAGTTGCTCTATATAGTTTTTCTTGATCAGTTTTATCTTGAATAGCTAATAATGTATATTCTTTAGCTTTTTTACCTAGTTCAAGCCATTTTTTAACATGAACTAAATCAGGTGAATCTCCAATATCTTTGTATAAACTTTTACAAGCTCCACAATGAGAGTGTCCACAAATAATAATATGTTTTACACCTAATACAGATACGGCATATTCAATAGCAGCAGAACTACCATGGAAATCATCATCTGGACTATATGGAGGTACAAAGTTACCAACATTTCTTAAAATGAACATATCACCAGGTTCTGTATCAAGCATTAAATCCGGAGTAATTCTACTATCAGAACATCCTACAAATAAAACTTCTGGTTTTTGACCATGTTCTACTAATTCTTTAATATTACCTTCAAATCTTGGGAAGCTTACTTCTCTAAATTTTTTATTACCTTTAACTAAATCATTAATTTCCATATTATTTTCTCTCGCTTTTGATAATTTTTTGATCTTTTACAGTGATAGCTGTAATTTTTTTAATATTGTCTTTTTCTTCATCATCTTCTAATTTGTATTCAATTAAATAATCTACTTGATGACAAGAAACTAAACTTGTGAATTTTGATAATTGAATCTTTTCACAACTTTTCATATTTACATAGTTTTCATTTGCAAATGAAAAAACAGATAAAACTGTTAATAATAAAACTATTTTCATAATTGTTCCTTTAGAATAGTACAAACTTCTCTTAAATCTTTATGATTTATATCAATTTTTGCAATTAATCTAATGATTGCATTTTTTACAGTTGGTTGTCTAATTGCACCAACTAAAAAACCTTTTTCTTTACAGTATGATTGAATATCTTTTACTTTTTTATTGTCACCTATTACAATAGGTATTATTAAACTTTTTGAATCTATATTTAATAGTTCTTTTATAATTTCTAAATTTTTATTTATGTTTTCTTTTAATACTTTTTTATTTTCGATTATATATTTTAGTGATTCTAAACCAAGCGCAGTATCAAATAAAGAAGGGGCTGTTGAGTAAATAATAGGTTTGGCTCTGTTTGTTAAAAAATCTATTACATTTTGTGAAGCTAATATATACGCTCCATATGAACCATATGCTTTACCTAGTGTTCCCATTTTTACATGATTTTTTGTAGGTTTAATTCCATAATAATCAAAAATACCAAATAGACTATCTCCTAATACACCAGAACTATGTGCTTCATCTACAAGTAGTAAAGCGTCATGTTTTAATGCTAAGTCAAAAATCTCTTTAGGGGCTAAATCACCACCCATTGAATAAACACCCTCAATAGCAATTATTTGCCGACCTTTTCTAGAGTTCTGTAATATTTTCTTTTCTAAATCTTCGTGGTCATTATGATTAAAAACAATTACTTGTTCTTCTCTTAAAAGTTTAGTTGCTAAGATACCACTTGCATGGTACTCTTCATCAATAAACAAAGTATCATTTTTTCTACATAAAGCTTCTATCATAGAAATGTTTGCTAAAAAACCAGAACCTACAGTAACTGCAGCTTCAAAACCATTTATTTCGCATAATTTCTCTTCAAAATCTTTATGGATTTGATTATAACCATTTACTAACATAGATGCTTTAGGAGCTGTGTATTGTTCTTCCAATACTCTCTCATAAGCTTTTTGAAAAATATTTTTATTTGTAGATAGACCTAGATAGTCATTTGAAGCGAGGTCAATTAAGTTTTTATCAAATACATCTCTTGTTCTATAACGATTTGATTTTTTAATTGAATTAAGTTCTTTTGAATACAAAAAAATCTCCATAAGTGTTTATATATATTAACTTAAAATTACTAAAAAATAGTTGAATAAGAGTTCAAGATAGAGCATGCTAGATTAATGCTATTTAGAGGGGTTATAATTTTGTATACTAATTTTATATATACGTCCTCGTAGAATAAAGATGAGTTTTTAATAGCCAATTAACTCATCTTCTAATAAATAAAAATCTTATAATTAAATAGCAATATTTTCCAAGACTTTTAACTTTTAATTATGTATCATTCTTTATGATTAAAAAAAATAATAGAATTTTTAAAATAGGAGAACTTCCTTATTTAGAATTGAAATATAGTGAGGCTTTCCAAGAGTGTTCACAGAAGCATTATCACAATTTAGTTTGTTTTCTTGCTTTGAAAAATGCACATGCAAAAGTTATTATTAATGATAAAGAAATAATATTAGAAAAAGACAAGTTAGTAGTTATTAATCCAAATGAAGTTCATTATTCAATTTCAGATGAAAAAACAAAAGATTATTATGTAATTTACTTAGATAGGCAGTGGTATAAAGAGTTACAAAATCATATTTATGAAACAGATGATATTTTAGCTTTACCAAATGAAATAAAAAATGAAGATTTATGTAATAAGTTTTTTGAATTATTTGATTTTATTTATGAGCAAAATGATGTAATTGAAAAGGAATTAAATCTTTTAGAGTTTTTAAAAGAGATATTTTCTTCATATATTAATAAAGATGAAATAATAAAAATAGACAATACAACAACAATTGCAAAAGAATTCAAAGAGTATATTGAAAATAATATTTCTTCAAAACTTACATTAACTCAAATTTCTAAAGTTTTAGGTTTTAGTCCTTTTCATATAATTAGAGTTTGTAAACAAGATTTTGGTTTATCTGCAAATGCTTATATTGTAAATAAAAGAGTCCATAGGGCAAAAAAATTAATAAGTGATGGTTGGGATATTGTAGATGCAGCTAATGAAGTTGGTTTTTATGATCAGAGTCACTTAAGTAATGTATTTAAAAAAGTTTTTGCTGTAACACCAAAAGCTTATCAAAAAGATATTCAAAGAAGTTTATCAAAGGACATAAATAAAAATGAAATTTAATTTATTAGATAAGAATTCTAACTTCAATATTTTACTTGCTGGAATATTAGGTCTTTTTATTGGAGTAGGGGTTGCGCGTTTTGCTTATACTTCATTATTGCCTTCAATGTTAGAAGATAAT
>DKNG01000141.1 GCA_002470185.1 Arcobacter sp. UBA7394
ACAGATGGTTTATATGAACTATTTGGTAGATTTGAAGTCGAGCGTTACTTAGAATATAATGCTTATAACTTCCCTAAAACTTTTGATCCATTGTCTTATCTTTATATATGTAAGACTATGAATATTTTTGATGCAGGAAGAAATAAAGATAAATTAGAAGATTCATTTGATAAAATCAAATGTAATCTACATCTTATATCTTTTGAAGATGATATGCTATTCTTCCCTGAAGAGATGGAAGAGATAAGAGATATTATGCATAAGCTTGGAAAAAAAGACCAAGTAACATACAAAATGGTAAACAGTAAATCAGGACATGATTCATTTTTGGTTGAACTAGAGAAATTTGAAGACCATGTATTAGATATATTAAATAAGGAATAAATTTGAGTACAGAAAAAAAAGAAGAATTAGCTTTTGAAGATAAAATCGTAAAAGCAAAAGAATTATTAGAAAAACTATCTAACCCACAAATTACATTAAGTGATTCAGTAGATGTATATAAAAATGGAATCAAAGAGCTTGATGAAGCACAAAAACTTCTAGATGAAGCAAAACTAATATTTACTACAGAGAATAAAAACTAATAAACTTTTCCTTTTGGGAAGTTTATTATCTAATCATAAATCTTACACTTGACTACAGTCAAAGAAATTTAACCTTATTTTGCTATCATTACAATATAAAATAATATAAATAAACTATACTTATATACTAAGGATTAAACAATGAGCGAAATACACGAGTTTTTCAATAGACAAAT
Organism: Arcobacter sp. UBA7394; assembly: GCA_002470185.1. Lineage (GTDB taxonomy): Bacteria > Campylobacterota > Campylobacteria > Campylobacterales > Arcobacteraceae > Poseidonibacter. The sequence goes on from DKNG01000141.1 coordinate 764, forward strand.
AAAGCTTTGGGGTGAAGATACTCAAGATTCATTACAAAATAAAAAAGTTGCAATTATTGGTAGTGGTGGATTAGGGTGTACTTTGGCAATTGCACTTGGTGCTTCAGGAATTGGAGAATTTGCATTTGTTGATTTTGATGAGGTTGGTGTTCATAATATTCATAGACAAATTGGATTTAAAGTTGGTGATGACGGAAAAGCTAAGTGTGAAGTTTTAAAAGAACTTGTAGAAGCTAGATGTCCATATACAAAAGTAACTGCTTATAATGAATCTTTCCAAGATTTTGCTAAAAGAGGTTTAGAATTCGATTTAATTATTGATGGAACTGATAATCTTCCAACACGTGCTGATATTAATGCATATTGTATGGAAAACAATCAAGCTTGGATTTATGGTTCTGTTGAAGAATTCCATGGGCAAGTTTGTTTCTTTGAAAAAGCTTCATATGAAGCAGTATTCCAAATCAATGATAGAAAACCAAATGGTATTGCTTGTCCAATTGTAATGCATATTGGTTCGCTTCAAGCAAACCTTGCTATTAGATATTTAACAGGTTTACCAGTTAAAAAAGATGTATTATATTACTTATCATTTGATGATGAAGGTGTAATTTCTACTAAAAAATTTAATTTACCTGCTTCATAAACTATATAAAAATAGCGTTATTTTACAATAATGCTATTTTTGTTCATCTTCAAAAATTATTCCATATTGTATAACCATTTTTTAAGCACTTCTTAGATATACTTCCCAAATTTATAAAAATATATGTGGGGAATTTTTATGCCAAAAAGAGAAGATATAAAGTCTATTTTACTTATCGGTTCTGGACCAATTATTATTGGTCAAGCGTGTGAGTTTGATTACTCTGGTACTCAAGCTACTAAAACGCTTAAAGAATTAGGTTATAGAGTTGTTTTAATTAATTCAAATCCAGCTACGATCATGACTGATCCAGAGTTTGCTGATAAAACTTATATTGAGCCAATTACAGAAGAAGTAGTTGCCAAAATTATTGAAAAAGAAAACATAGATGCTATCTTACCTACAATGGGTGGACAAACAGCACTAAATGTTGCGACATCTATGTATGATAAAGGTATGCTTGATGGTGTTCAGTTCCTTGGAGCTCATCCAGATGCTATTAAAAAAGGTGAAGATAGACATCTTTTCAACGAAGCAATGATTAAAATTGGTATGGACTTACCAAAATCTGCAAATGCTTATACTGTTGAAGAAGCAATTGTAAAAGCAAAAGAAATTGGATTCCCAGTTATATCTAGAGCATCATTCACACTTGCTGGTGGTGGTTCTGGTGTTGCATATAATATGGAAGAATTCAAAGCTTTAGCAGAAGCTGGTATTGAAGCTTCTCCAATTAACGAGATTGAAATTATGGAATCTATGTTAGGTTGGAAAGAATACGAAATGGAAGTTATCAGAGATAAAAAAGATAACTGTATCATTGTATGTTCTATTGAAAACTTAGACCCAATGGGTGTACATACAGGAGATTCTACTACTATTGCTCCTGCACTTACTTTAACTGATAAAGAATACCAAGATATGAGAAATGCTTCTTTTGCAATTCTGCGAGAAATTGGTGTTGATACTGGTGGATCAAACGTACAATTCTCAATTTGTCCAAATACTGGAAGAATGATTGTAATTGAAATGAATCCAAGAGTATCTAGATCTTCTGCATTAGCATCTAAAGCAACTGGTTATCCTATTGCAAAAGTTGCAACATTATTAGCAGTTGGATTTACTTTAGATGAAATTGAAAATGATATTACTGGTACTACTGCTTCGTTTGAACCTGTAATTGATTATATTGTTACTAAAGTTCCTAGATTTACTTTTGAAAAATTCCCTAAAGCAGATTCTACACTTTCAACTGGTATGAAATCAGTTGGTGAAGTAATGGCTATTGGTAGAACTTTTAACGAGTCTATCCAAAAAGCATTATGTTCTATGGAAACTGGTCTTGTAGGATTTGATTCTTTATCTACTGATTTAGAATTTATTAAAAAAGAAATTAGAAGACCAAACTGTGATAGATTATTATACTTAATGGATGGTATGAGACAAGGTTTATCAAATGAAGATATCTTTGACTTATGTAAAGTAGATCCATGGTTCTTAACTAAATACAGAGAAATGTATAATATTGAACAATCAATTGATGCATCAATTTTAACAAATGAAGAAGCAATGAGAATTGCAAAAGTAAATGGTTTCTCTGATGCAATGATTGCTCAACTTATTTCAAAAACTGAAGAAGATGTGTATCAAGCAAGAAAAGAATTAGATGTAAACTTAGAGTACAACGAAGTTGATACTTGTGCTGCTGAATTCAAGGCACTTACACCTTACCTTTACTCAACTACAAACATTACAAAATTACCAAAAGTTGAAAAACCAGTAAGTAATGATAAAAAAGTATTAATCATCGGTGGTGGTCCAAACAGAATTGGTCAAGGTATTGAGTTTGATTATTGTTGTGTACACGCATCATTTGCACTAAATGAAATTGGTGTAAAAACAATTATGTATAACTGTAACCCAGAAACTGTATCTACTGATTATGATACATCTGATATTTTATACTTCGAACCAATTGACTTCGAACACGTAAGATCAGTAATTGAAAATGAAAATCCAGATGGTATTATTGTACATTTTGGTGGACAAACTCCATTAAAATTAGCAAATGCAATCCATGCTGCTGGTGGTAAAATCATTGGTACTACTGCTGAAGTAATTGATTTAGCAGAAGATAGAGAAAAATTCTCTACATTCGTTGAAAAAGCTGGATTATTACAACCTGAAAATGGTACTGCTGTTGAAGTAAATGGTGCTATTGAAATTGCTGAAAGAATTGGATACCCAGTGCTTGTAAGACCTTCTTTTGTACTTGGTGGAAGAGGAATGAGAATTGTTTATTCAACTGATGAATTAAAACAATATATGGCAGAAGCAGTTTCAGTTTCAAATGATGCTCCTGTATTAATTGATAAATTCTTAGATAGAGCAATTGAACTTGATGTTGATTGTATTTCTGATGGTAAAGAAGTTTATATTGGTGGAATCATGCAACATATTGAAGAAGCTGGTGTTCACTCTGGTGACTCTGCTTGTTCTTTACCACCTGTTTCAATTTCTGAAGAATTAATTAAAGAATTAGAAGAAAAAACAAAAGCAATGGCATTAGGACTTGGTGTTGTTGGTCTTATGAATACTCAATATGCAATTCATAAAGGTCAAATTTTCTTAATTGAAGTAAACCCAAGAGCTTCTAGAACTGTTCCATTTGTTTCTAAAGCAACTGGTATGCCTTTAGCAAAAATTGCTACTAGAGTTATGTGGGGTGAAACTTTAAGAGATGCATTAGCTGCTTATGATAAAGATATTGTTACTGAAGATAACGGAGTATTAAAACCTAAATTAAAAGGTCATATTTCTGTTAAAGAAGCAGTATTCCCATTCAATAAATTATCTGGATCAGATATGATTCTTACACCTGAGATGAAATCAACTGGTGAGGTTATGGGTATTTCTGATAACTTCGGTGAAGCATATGCAAAAGCACAAAGTGCTGCTAAAAATAGCTTACCAACTGAAGGTAAAGTATTCATTTCTTTATGTGATTTAGATAAAGAATTTGCTCCTGAAATTGCTAAAGGTTTAGTAGATGAAGGTTTCACTGTAGTTGCTACTGGTGGAACTCATAAGTCTATTACTGATGCTGGAATTGAGTGTGAAAAAGTACTTAAAATTTCAGAAGGTCGTCCTAATATTACTGATGCAATCACTAATGGTGAAATTGCATTAGCATTTAACACATCTGATGGAAAAGAGTCATCGAAAGATGATGGTAAAAACATCAGAAGAGCTGTATTAAAAGAAAATGTTCCTTATGGTACAACAGCTGCTACTGCATTAGCTTGTATTGAAGCAATGAAAGCTCTTAAGAGTAAAGAAGGCGTTCATGTACAATCTATTCAGGAATTCTTAGCTGACTAATGAACTCTTCATTAGTTTATCTTGTTCAAACTGATACAACTGTAGGTTTCTCATCATCAAGTGATGAGAGCCTTTCAGATGTAAAACAAAGACCTAGGTCAAAAAAAATACTTCATACTGTAGATTCTTTTAAAACACTAAACCAATATACACGAATTCCTAAAAAATTCAGAAAAATAGTACGTAAATCTACTAAAACAACTTTTATTTATCCTAATCTTAATTCATTTCGTGTTATCGAAAAAGAAGCAACTTTTTATAATTTTATTAAAAAATTCAAGATTTTATATTCAACTTCAGCTAATCTAACTGGTAATAAATTTGATGAAAAATTTGCTTTATTAAATAGTGATATTATTGTTAATAATAATAATGGTTTTAGTGAAAAAGTATCTTCTTCTATTTATAAATTAAGTAAGTCAAAAAGTTTAAGAATAAGATGATATAAGGTATAATACATATAAAATAACAAAAGATTATCTCATGTTTATACAAAGAAATAAAGAACTAAAACTTTTAGAAACAAGCTATACAGAACCAAACTCTACTATTGACTTTGTTTTTGGACCAAGAAATAGTGGTAAGACTAGCTTATTAAATGAATTTTCTAAAGATAAAGATAGAATCTATATTTCTAATTATGAAATGATACCCTCACTTTTTTTCACTAAAATCGCAAATATAATTAATAACTTTTTTAAAAAAGATGATGTTGATTTTACATTTTCCTCTTTTTTGGAAGTATTAGAGTTTTTATCTAAGCAAAACTTTGAGAATAAACTAATAGTAATTATTGATGACTTCCAAAATATTCAAAAAGTTGATAAAAAAGCTTTGAGTGATTTAATTACCTTTTGGAAAAAAACATTAAAAAATAAAAATATGCAATTAGTTTTGTCTTCATCACTATTATTTAATGACGAATATGAAAAAGATATTAATAAACTAAAATCAAATGTAATACAACTGAATTATTTAGATTTTACAGCTATTAAATCTATGTTTCCAAAGCTTAATAAACTTGATCAACTATATGTATATTCATTATTAGGAACAACTCCCACAAATCTAAAATATTATAATCAGAATAAAAACTTTACTGATAATATTTTCAATTTATTCTTAGCTCCTAACTCTTATTTATTTGATTATGGAATAAGAGTATTGAAGTCAGAAATTACTGATATTGGAACATATGCTTCCATATTACACTCTATATCTCAAGGAAATACAAAGATAGGGGATATAGCAGCTTCATTAAACGTTAAATCAACATATTTAACAAGATATATACAAAAGCTAATAGATATGATGGTTATTAAAAAAAGAGTACCTTTAAGAGAAGATAAAAAGAAATCAAAATTTGGTAGATATGAAATTCAAGATAATGCCTTAAAGTTTTGGTTTTCATATATTTATCCAAACCTTTCAAAACTACAGTTTTCAAAAATAGAAGAGGTTAGTAAGTTAATTGAGGGAGAGTTTATTAGCAAAACAGTATTCCTTAATTATATAAAATGTATAAAAGAATATATTTATGCAAATCAAAAAGATACTTTTTCTTACGAGCCAAGTTTCATTGGATCGTGGTGGGATAATAATGGTAGCAATATTGATTTAATAGCTTATAATAATAAGTCAATAACTTTTGTGCAAATTCTTTGGGAAGATAAAGATATGGCAAAAATATCTTACGGAAAACTAAAAGCAAGTTCTGAAAAATTTCCAACAACTCTTGATAAAAAATATATAATCGTTACTAAAAACACATTCTTTAACATATAAAATCAAAAAAAAACATTTATAAAATACTTAATTATTATGTTTGTTCACATAATAATTAGTAAATATCAGTACATATATTAAACTCCTAAAATTAGGCTTTAAAAATTAATTAAAAACATTATTATGTTTAATAACATATTAATTTTAATTAATATTGCTTGATTACTTGTAAATTTCGGTATAATCTTTACCAATTGTACTATCAAAAGGAATAAATTATGGCAACAGATAACAAGTACGTAAAGTATCAAAATAAAAGTGTTAAACTTATCGATAAACCAGAAAAAGGTGAGAATGTTTCAGTTTACGTTCGACCTGGGGATGAAGTTGATTTTAAATTAGAAGGGATCAACCTTGAAGATTTAGCTTATGAACTTGTTGGAGGAGATATTGTAATTGATATTCCTAATAAGGGTTCATTTACTTTTGTATCTATGGCTCTTATGGGTTATAACGATACTCCTCCTACTTTTTCTTCATCATCTGGAGCTGAATTAAGTCTTGGTGATATTTTATCTGAAGTTGAAGAAATCAATTCGTTGCCGATTGATGCTTTAGTTTCAAATATTGACATAAATATTCCTGATGCTACTTGTTCTGAAAATGAAGATGGTGAAGCATCTGAAAAAGCTATTCCTGCTCCTCCTGTTGTTATTCAAGAAATTGAAGTATTTACTGAAAATGATGAGCAAGTTGACGAATTTGATAGTACCTCTGAATTTGATGCACCACCAGTTGATGCTCCAATTGTTGTTGAAAATGTATTTACAAGTAATAATGAAGACTCA
>DKNG01000203.1:0-1149 GCA_002470185.1 Arcobacter sp. UBA7394
GCTGATTTTGACATGATTATGCATCATTTAGATGGAATAGAATCATTTGGTATGACAAATCACTTTAAATTACCTCATTATGTTACTTTCCAAACTGATTATCAGATTTTTAAATCGGCTCAAAAGTATTCAAATGAGAAAAAAGGAGATGCAAAATGAGATATGCATTTTTAGATGAAGAGGCAAAAAAAGAGATTAGAAGATCTATTTTGAAAGCTATTGCAATTCCTGGTTATATTGTTGGTTTTGCTTCAAGAGAATTACCAGTTGCAAGGGGTTGGGGTACTGGTGGTCTGCAAGTAACACTTGCAATGATAAATGAAAAAGATAATTTAAAAGTAATTGACCAAGGTTGTGATGGAAGTGTAAATGCTGTAAATATTAGGAACTTTATAAAATCTGTGACTAATGTAAATACAACTACAAAAACAACAGATGCAAGTATTATTCAAACAAGACATAGAGTTCCAGAGATTGAACTACAAGAGAGACAAACTCTAGTTTATCAAGTTCCTATGCCAGATGTACTTGAAACAGTCGAACCAAATATATCTAAAGCAAAATTATTACATGCCAATGCGGATTATTCAAAGCTTTGGGTTTTATTATATGAGGACACATCACAGTTTGGGGATTCTAGGATTTCAAATAGATATCCAGTAATGGTAAACAATAGATATGCAATGGATCCAAGTCCAATACCAAAGTATGATACGCCAAAACTTAATAATTGTAAAGCATTACAAATATTTGGAGCAGGAAGAGAAAAGAAAATCTATGCAATACCACCATATACAAAAGTTGAGCCTTTAAAATTTGAAGATAGAGATTTTAAAGTTGAAAACTTTGATGGTAAGTCTTGTTCTAGATGTGGAAGTACAAACTCTTTTCTAGATGAAGTTTATGATGATGAGGGTCTTACTCATTATTATTGTAATGACACAGATTATTGTGATAGTAATATTGAAGTAGGAGAAAAATAATGGTACTAGATATGAAAAATGTTTCTAAAGTTTTTGGTAAATTTTGTCCAAAATGTTTAGAAACAACTGGTGCAAATTTTAATAGTTCTATTTGTCCTACTTGTAAAAGTGTTGTGGGAGTAAATGATGTAAATCTAGCTCTTTCAAAAGGGGAAGTTTTAGGAAT
>DKNG01000203.1:1242-1751 GCA_002470185.1 Arcobacter sp. UBA7394
CAAAAAGCTTCATTAGGTGAAATATTTGTAAAAGATTTCCTTGGAAATAATGGAGAAAGAAAGAATATTCTTGATGCAAACCTAAATGAATTATCTCATTTACGAAACTCTTTGATGTCTATGATCTATCAAAATCCAAGACTTGGACTTAATTATAATTTCTCAGCTGGCGGTAATATCGCTGAGAAAGTAATAATGAGTGGGAATAAAAAATATGATGAAATTAGAAATAGAGCCTTATTCTTTTTAGATAAAACAGAAATTCCAACATCAAGAATTGATGATTATCCTGAATATTTTTCAGGAGGACAACAACAAAGAATTCAAATTTCAAAAGCATTATCTTCAAATCCAAAGATTTTATTATTAGATGAGCCAACAACAGGTCTTGATTTATCTGTTCAAGCAAAAATACTTGATTTAATAAAAGAATTACAACACGAAATTGGTTTTTCAATGATTGTAGTTTCGCACGATTTAGGTGTTATTAAACACCTAACAGACATAAC
>DKNG01000203.1:1845-2495 GCA_002470185.1 Arcobacter sp. UBA7394
ACACAATTACTTGTGTCATCAATACTGTAAAGGCTAATTATGACTAGATTAGAAGTAAAAAATTTGAATAAAACATTTAAAGTACATACTCAAGGAAGTATTGAAGTTAAGGGTTTTGAAAACATTTCGTTTGAAGTTAAAAATGGTGAATTTTTATCACTATTTGGACCAAGTGGGGCAGGGAAATCATCTATATTAAAAACCTTATTTAGAACATATACAACAACAAATGGACAAGTTATATTTCATAGGGATAATGGAAATAAAATAGATATTTCATCAGCAAATGAAAGTGAAATTTTAGAGCTTAGAAAAAGAGAAATTGGTTATGTATCACAATTCTTACAAATTTTACCAAGAGTATCAGCAGTTGATGTTGTAGCAGAACAGCTTATTTTCAAAGGTGAAAGTGAAGAAATCTCAAGAGTTAAAGCAAAAGAGATGTTAGATTATTTATCAATTCGAGAAGAGTTGTTTGATTTATCTCCTTTGACTTTTTCTGGTGGAGAGCAACAAAGAGTAAATATTGCAAAAGGAATTATTGCACCAAAATCTTTACTATTGTTAGATGAACCAACTGCCTCATTAGATAAAAAGAACACAATGAAAGTAGTTGAAAAACTAAAGATACTTAAAACTCAAGGTGTTGC
>DKNG01000203.1:2593-2828 GCA_002470185.1 Arcobacter sp. UBA7394
TGGAAACAATTTTAAGAAGTAAAAATGTATTAATTAACGAAGAGTTTGTATCAGCTGATATTGTAATCTATAAAGATTTAATTAAAAGAGTTGATAAATACGGAGTAAATGAAGTTGCAGTTGATTTAGGTGAGAAAAAAATAGCTCCAGGAATTGTAGATTTACACTCAGATGCAATTGAAAAAGAGATTGAACCAAGACCAGGAGCTACTTTTAGTATTGAAACAGCTGTTGC
>DKNG01000203.1:2944-3638 GCA_002470185.1 Arcobacter sp. UBA7394
TTAGCAAAACAACAAATTGAAGAGATTTATACAGCAAATAAAAAACACTTAGGGGTTGATAATTATATTCATGCAAGATTTGAATTAAGCTCTGATGAGGCAGTTGAACCTATAAAAGAAGTTATTTCAAATGGAATGGTTAAATTAGTATCTTTAATGGATCACAGTCCTGGACAAGGTCAATTTAAATCTTTAGAATCATTTCAAAAATATTATGGAAGTTATTATGGACTAAATGAGGAAGAAGTACAAAGTGTAGTTGATAAAAAACTCTCAAAAGATGAAGAAAAAATCAATGATTTAATTTCCCATGCTAAAGAGCATAATCTGACTTTATTAAGTCATGATGATGATTGTATAGAAAAACTTGATGGTCTTCTAAATCTAGGAGTTCAAATCTCAGAGTTTCCATTAGATTTAGAAGTTGCTAAGTATGCAGTATCTAAAGGGATTGCAACAGGTATGGGAGCTCCTAATATTGTAAGAGGTGGAAGCCAAGGCGGTAATATTGCGGCAATTGAATTGGTAAAAGAAGATGTTTGTAAATATCTTTGTTCAGATTATCATCCAACATCTATGTTACAAGCAGTTTATAGAATGAAAGAGGATGCAAATCTTGATATTGCAAAAGGTTTCTCAATGGTTACATCAACACCAGCGAAATACGCTAATCTGGACGATAGAGGTGAAATAG
>DKNG01000258.1:0-274 GCA_002470185.1 Arcobacter sp. UBA7394
GCTTCCATTTCAGCAGATGATACAACGCCATCTTCATTTGTATCCATAACATCATATTCTTCTTCTGATGAGCTTCCACCGCCTTGACCACCGCCACCAGAAGGACCTCCTCCACCAGATGGTCCACCACCTTGTCCTCCAGCAACACCAGCAAGAGTTCCTACTTCATGAGCATCAAAACCTGCTTCGGACATTGCACTTGCTAGTTCAGCAGAGGGTTGAATTCCTGCTTCTTTGAAAGCTGCTACAATTTCTAAGGCATCACTTTTACTTA
>DKNG01000258.1:433-7817 GCA_002470185.1 Arcobacter sp. UBA7394
GTAGGCATATTACCATTGAATTTATTCATAGCAGTGTCAATTGCAGAAGCAAGCTCTGATTGACTAACTAAACTATCAGAATCCAAATCATAAGAAGAGAACAGTTCTGAGCTAACACCCATTTCCTCAATACTAAGAGAAGAATCTGAATCACTATCTTTTTTCGAAATCATATTAGTAGATATAGTACTTGAAGTTGGTTGTATTAAATTTGCCATAAAACTCATATTAGTAGTATCTATCATGATATATCCTTTGTTAAAAAAATAATACAATGTGAAAGTAAACCCAAAGTAAATATTAAAAGATATTATTAAAATTACATAAAAAAAGCCAAGTCCTAGGACTCGGCTTTAAAAAAGAGTAATTAAATTACTTAGATTTAGTAATCTAAAGGATACTCTTTTGGAAGAATAAAGTTATAGTTTTTACTTAGATTCTTATGAGTTTTTGATAATAGAATTGAGTTTGAGAACATATTCCCAGTCATTACTACATCTTTTGCTTTTATCTCTTTTGCTACTTCATCTACATAATTACAGATAAATTCACTAAGACTTTCATAGAATGAATATGCTAAAGTTCCGTTATCTACATCTGCCATTTTATAAGACATTATAGATTGTACAGTTCTTCTATAATCTAGATAATTTACACCATCAAGATTCACAAGTTTCATATCTATTTGAATACCACCTTTTGCTGTTACACTCAAAGCCATATCTTCAAACTCTTTAGCATTACCCATACCAATTACTTTGGCACACATATTTATAATAGATTCAAAACCTTGTGCATTCTGAGGTACTTCGCTTTCAAAATATTGAGGGAATTTCTTTTTATAGTTGTTTACTAATCTCTCACAATGTTCATCAATTTCAGATATTTCTTCAATACAATTATCCAAACTATTATGAATATTTGGAATAGCAATTACTTCTTTTAATCCCTTTGTAGGAAGATTCATAAGAAGAGAACTTTTATTTGAATTCTGAGAGAAATATACTCCAGCACTAGGTACTAATCTTTTTCCAATCTGACCTATAGTTGCTTTATAAACTCCCCCATTATCATCAAAGAAATCTTTTGATGAATTAAACTTAGCATTTGCAATATAGTCATATTTTGGGAATAGTCCCTTATCACCACTTACGATTAGGTTTTGGTCTTGGAAATATGTAGTTTTTAATCCATCTTGATATACTTCATCATTCACATAAAGTAAAAAGTCTATTCCTTTTTCTTTTAAAGCTTGTGAGAAAAGAACTGTTTCTTTATCATCCGGGATTTTCGCATATATAAAGTTTGTAGAAGCATACTCTTTATTTTTATTTTGTAATAGTTTGAACTTTAGTTTTACCAAAGGTCGCTCTATTGAACATAATAATTGTAAATCTTTAGGACTTACATCGAATAATTCAGAGATTTTATTAATATTAGTGATTAGAAGTTTTACTTCATATCCTCTACTCTCAAAATCTTCTCTTATTTCTCTACTTGGCAAAAATAGATCTTTTAAACCATTATGAGTTTCAAATCTTGATATTTCACCTTTTGTGATTTTTACAATATCATTTAAAAAATCAATATCATGTGTATCGATAATATCTTTGATTGCATCATTTGTCAATAAAGAAATATTTTGTTTTACTTTTTTATCTTCTAACTCTTCGAAATCATCTGAGATTGATTCAACTACATATGATTTACTTAAGAAAATTGATACTGGTAATTTTTTCTCCAATAAGCCAAAGAAATCTTCGATTTTCTCTGCTTGCTCTTCAAAAATTAAAAGTATAAAACCTTTATATTGTTTACATTGTGCATTGATTTTTGTTTCAGTGATTAATGTATCAATAATATATTTGAAATACGAATTTGTTGTATTAAATTCTATTTTATAAATTAACTGCATGTCTAATGTCTTCTTCATTTGGGATTCTTGTTAAATGTTCGCCATTATAACTACCAATCATACTTTTTACAATGTCAGGGATCAAGATATTATTTACCTTTTTAGATTTAACACCAAGACTTTCTATCTCTTTTATTGCATGTAGTATAAATTCTTCAAATCTATTCTCCATAGTATCAGTTAGACCAATACCCACACTTACGATATCTTCAGGAATAATTCCTAAGATTGTTACATTTGCATGAGAATCTAACACAGAACAGATTTCAAGCATTTCAACTATTTCTACTTCATGAGCAGTTTTTCTATAGTTTCCTAAACCTAATAATACATCTGATGGCAATCGAAAAATCTCACCTGGATTATCTTCTATTGATACTGTGTCTAAAATAACTACGTTTTCATATTCTTGAAAATATGACATTAATTTAAATCCTAATGTTCCACCATCTATAACTTCTAAATCACCTTCGAACTCATAGTTTTGGCTTAAATACTCAGATGCATAGATTCCTATACCTTCGTCTTTAAATAACATGTTTCCTACACCAATAACAATATTTTTCTTTTTCATAATCCACTCCAAAATCAAAGAGGCATAAAGCCTCTGTTGATATTATTTATTTTCTTCGTCTTTTTCTTTATCTTTGTTTTCGTCTTTAACAAACTTATGTCCACTAAATACAATACCAATATCACCTTCTCTCCAGAAAATTGTTCTCCAGATTTGGTAATAAATATGAGACATAACCCACATTAAGATTAAGTACATAGCAGTATGATGGGCAATTCTAACACCCATATTTCCACCAAATACATATAATGTCCAGTCAGTTGCAAAATGCAACATCCACGGCCACCAAGCACCAATTGAACTATGTCCAGAAGCTAATCCATGAACATATAATTGTAATCCAGTTAAAAGCATAAATATTAATAGAATATGAAACAATGTAAAAAACATTACATTATAACTATCACTATGCGTCGAATCAAATTTCTTTCTTCTGTTAAACGTAACTAAGTTAAAGAAAACTTCACAAAATTCAATGAAGTTTTTCTTAGTTGGTAAAACTTTTTTATATGGTTTTTCAAATCTAGAGAAAAGATATAAATAACCAATTAAAATTGCTGTAACATCAAAAATAATCGCAGCAATAAAATGTCCCCATCTATTCCAAGCCATTACATACTTATCCACAGCAGGATCAGCAATAAGAGTTTGGTAATATGGATAACCAATATATAAACCGGTTGCAACTGCAACAATCATACAAAGCGCATTCATCCAGTGAATCGTTCGCATGATTGGAGTCATTCTCTCAACCCGTTTCATATTAGGCACGGCTAGTTCCTCCAATAGGGTCTACTTTGTAAACACCTAATTCTTTACCATTTGTATCAATAATATGTACAGCACAAGCAATACAAGGATCAAAACTATGTACTGTTCTTAAAATTTCAAGTGGTTGATCAGGATTTGCAACTTTTGTTCCAACTAATGAAGCTTCATAAGCTCCTAATCTTCCTTTATAATCTCTAGGTGCCGCATTCCATGTTGATGGAACAACTGCTTGATAGTTTGCTACTTTTCCATCTTTGATTTTAATCCAGTGACCTAATCCACCTCTTGGTGCTTCAGCCATACCAAAACCTTCAGCATCAGCAGATACTGTATCAAAGTCAAATTCAGTCCAAGTTGATAAATCACCATTTGCAACATTTGCTGCTAATTCATCTACCCATTCCATCATAACATCAGCCATAAGTTCAGTTTCAATTGCACGTGCTGCTGTTCTACCTACTGTTGAGAATAATACTTTTGTTGGTAAGTTACCTTGTTTTAAGAATGTAGTTACATATTTAGAGATTCTCTCATCTCCTTTTGCAACTCCTACAATCATTCTTGCAAGTGGTCCAACTTCCATTCTTTCATCATCATATAATGGTGATTTAATCCAAGAGTATTTGTTTTCAGTATCTAAGTAAGCGATATTGTTTTCGTTTTTACCAAATCCAGTATAGTTAGGTTTTGTTTCACCTTCGTATGGATGTAGATTAGTTTCACCTTCGTACCAAGCGTGAGTTACATCTTCTGTAATTTTTGTTTGGTCAACTTCGTAAACTTTAGATAAATCTTTGTTCATTACAATTCCAGAAGGGAATAATTTTGAAGATTCATAGAATGGTAAATCATCTTGGTTAAAGTCACCATAAGTCATAAAGTTACCTAAACCTCCACCAATTCCTTCTAATGCTTCATCAGCATACATAGTACCAGCCATGTAAACATCAGGTAAATAAGCCATTTTAGTAAACTCTCTACCTTTTTTAAGAATTTGTTTAAACTCAGCAATTCTTGCAGGGTTTTTAATATCTTGAACACAAGTTACACCACCAACAACAAATGATTGTGGATGTGGATTTTTACCACCAAAGATTGCCATCATTTTTCCAAGTTCTCTTTGGATTTCTAATGCATCTAAATAGTGAGATAAACCAATTAAGTTTTGCTCAGGAGTAAGTTTAAAACCTTTTGAACCCCAGTAAGCATTACCAAAAATTCCAAGTCTTCCTTGTTTTACATATCTTGTAACTCTCTCTTGAACTGCTGCATATACATCTTCACTTGCATTCCAAGGTCTATTTCCAGATAATCCAGCCCATTTTTGTGCTTCTGATACTGTTTTCTTTGGATCTGCTTTTAAAGCTTCTGTAATATCAACCCAGTCAAGTGCATGTAAATGGTAGAAATGTACAATATGGTCATGTAAATATAATGCCCCTTGTACTAAGTTTCTAACAAGTCTTGCATTCTTTGGAATAGTTACATTAAACGCATGTTCAACTGCTTCGATTGATCTTTGGTAGTGAGTACCTGTACAAACTCCACAAATTCTCATAGCAAGTAAACCACAATCTCGAGGGTCTCTTCCTTTTAAAATTTCTTCAATTCCTCTAAACATAGTAGAAGATGAATAAGCATCAGTTACAACATTGTTTTCATCTATGATTGCCTCAATTCTAAGATGTCCTTCAATTCTTGTAATTGGATCAATTACTAAGTGTTTTTTTGCCATTATTACTCTTCTCCCTCATCTGATTTTTTTCCTGCAATTGCACTACCAATTGCATGAACACCAATACCAACAGTTGTTGCAGTTAATAATCCAAGTCCGAATTCATCAACAGTTTTTTCAACTCCACCAGTAGGTGCTTTTATATTTGCATTTGCCATTGGTCTCTCATAAGCATACTTATCCCAGAAGTCTGGTTCAGAACAACCAATACAACCACGACCAACACCAACAGGCCAGTTTGTTCCTTCGTTATATCTAACGATTGAACAGTTATTAAACGTCATTGGTCCTTTACAACCAACTTTGTATAAACACCAGTTATTTTCAGCTCCAACATCTCCCCACTCTTCTACGAATTCACCAGCATCAAAGTGTGCTCTTCTTTCACAGTTATCATGGATTCTATATCCAAATGCAAATTTAGGTCTAAGAAGTGAATCTAATTCAGGAACTTGACCAGTTAATACATAATGTAATACAACTCCAACCATATTAGCTGGGTTTGCAGGACATGCAGGAATATTAATAATTGGTTTCCCTTTTACTAAATCCATAACTCCAACTGCACCAGTTGGGTTTGGAGCAGCTGCTGGAACTCCACCAAATGTAGCACATGTTCCAACTGCAACAACAGCAGCAGAATCTTTAGCCATTCTTTGTAAGTGATCATGGAATGTTTCACCAGATGCACCAATAGTTCCGTATTTACCATCATTTGCCATAGGAATTGCACCCTCAACAAATAATAAGTAATCTCCTTTGAAATGATGAACAGCTTCTTCAAGTTGTCTATCAGCATCGTGTCCCGCTGCTGCTTGTAGAGCTTCATGGAACTCTAAAGATAAAACATCAAATAATAAATCATCAACTGTTGGAGCAGCTGATCTTAATAATGCTTCAGAGTTACCAGCACAATCTTGTAACTCAATCCAAATTACAGGTACTCTATTCATAAGTTCAGTTGCTTCTGCAACTAATGGAGCAAACATAGGAGGTAACATAAGTGTGGCAGTTGTAGCACTAACCCACTTCATGAAATCTCTTCTGTTTACACCTTCACTATCAATAACGTCCATTAAATCAATATCTTTAAGCGGCTCTTGAGCTCTTAAAGACGACAGTCGTTCTTTTGCTGAATCAAATAAATCGTTGTAGTACTCATCGCCTTTATTTGTTTCAACTCTTCCAGATTTTTGGGTAAAAACTTTTTTTACCATTTCCGCAGAATCAATCATACACTCTCCCTTTAAAAAAATGAATATTCATTTACTCATTCGTAACTTAACAAGTGTAAACTTACGCCATTCTTAAATATATTTAAGATTAAATAGCATTAAAATAGCTTTAAGAATGAGGTTTTTTGTTATTAGGAATGGGAGTTTCGAAATGATGGTATTTTACGAATGAATATTCATATATTTGTCTAAGCAAAATTAAAGATATAACAATATAATTATTTAAATTAATTTTACTTAGTGTTTAAAAAAGTAACAGTTTTTCTTAATTAATGAGTGGTACAAACAGAACATACATCAAAACTTCTTAGTACTATTTTTGCAATATCAAGTGATTTTGATCCAATAATAGCTTTTTGAGCAATTCCTTTTTGTTCTTTATGTGAAGGTCCTAGATTCCAAACAGTTGGAGTGATTACATCATATTTTTTGATTTTGCCTTTTTCAATCTCTATATTATGATAAAGTGAGCCTCTACAGGCCTCTACAACTGATGTAGCTTTAGCTGAATCAATATCTTTTAGATTTATTTTTGGTTTAATATATGATTCTTCTGAGATATCTACTTGTTTTATTAGTGATTTTGTATTATCTAATAAATGAGCTAATTCATCCATTCTAGCCATAACACGTGTGAAAACTGAATCTTTAAATGACTTATGTAACTCTTTTATAAAAGGTCTATTTGATATCATAGCTCTTGCTAGTGGTCCTGTTTCATAGAAATTATTATCATAACAAACAGCTTTTGACCAAGTATGTTTTTTTGGATTTGCCCTATCATCAATTGTGAATGTTTGTTCAGTAAACTCTTTTACCTTTGATAAATCAAGTTTGTTAATTGTTCTTTGTCTTATTTTTCCAGTTTGAAATAAAGAAGATTCCCCTAAAGCAATAAATCTATTATGGCTAGTTCCTATTTTTTGGAAAGAGTTTTCAAATGCTAAGTTAGTAAAATACTTCATATCACCACTTAGAATATTTAAATCATCCCTACTATCAAAGTCTAGATACTTATCAAAAGAAACACCTGCTACACTTCTTTCAAAGAACATTACAGCAGTATCAATATAATTCATCATAGAAGATAGGTCTAATAAAGTAGGATCAGTTACAACACCACCTGGAATCATATATGAAGTATGAGGCCATTG
>DKNG01000258.1:7915-8538 GCA_002470185.1 Arcobacter sp. UBA7394
AGGTTGATAAATACCTAAATCATTCTCTTTAAGTTTTATAATATCAGGAAGAATAAACATATAAAACCATTTGATATGAGAATCAATTATTTCAATATTTAGGCCTATTTCTCGAAGTAGTTTTGCTTTTACAGTTACTTCTAGTTTTTCATTGATGTTTTCATATATATTCTCTAATGCATCAACAGTAGCTTTAAGATGAGCTTGCCCACAAATACCACAGATTCTTGGAGTATAAACTAAAGCATCTAAAGGAGCTTTTCCTTCTAGAATAAACTCAAAACCTCTGAAATTAAGAAAATCAATTCTAGCATCACTAATTACATTATTATCCCAAGAGCAATTTAGTTTTGCTTCCCCTTCGATTCTTTCTACTATTTCAACTGTTTTCAATTTTAATCCATTAATTTCTTATTTAGTCTATCAATTGTAAATGTTTTAGCAACACCAGTAATTGATAAATATGCTCGTTTTGATATACCAGTTGGCACTTCAAAAGGAATACCAATATTCTTTTTTGTCTCTAACATATTATCTCTTGGAAAGTCTGTTTCAGTACAACCAATACAAGGCATTCCAGCTCTTGTTTTAGAGTTTACATCATTCCATAATATCTTATTACA
>DKNG01000132.1 GCA_002470185.1 Arcobacter sp. UBA7394
CTGATTTCTCAGATGTTTTTGAAAGTAATAAATACGCTACCTTTTCTACCAAAGTGCCATTACTTGTAACTCTTGCACAAGAAAATGGAAGAATCACAATGCAAAATGAAAAGATTACAATAAAAGAGGGAAATACTAGACGTTCGTGGAATATTAAAAAAGAGAATAGAGCTGAGGTATTAAAAGAGTATTTTAATATGACGATTAATATTTAGGAATGAGTCTGATATTTAATTAAGACAATTTTTATCCTATTTAAATATAATTACTTTTAAAATACACAAAATATGGAGTTACTATGAAAGATTACCTTTGTACTGTACGTGGTTATATCTATGAGCCAAAGCTTGGTGACCCAGATTCTGGTATTAAACCTGGGACTTCATTTGAGGAATTACCACAAGATTGGGAATGTCCTGATTGTGGTTCACCAAAAGAAGATTTTGAAGAGTTAGATTAATAAAAGAGAAAATTTATTTTCTTTTTTTACGTAATTTTGATGGTAATATTTTTAAAAATAAATATAAACCAGTTAAAGACATTATTAACATAATAATAGCTGATGGAAGAAATATAGCAAGTTTTGCACTATCATGAAACCATGAACCATCATGAATAGATTCTATTAAATCAGATCTTCTATAATTAACAGCTAATACTTCTGCTGTTTCATTGCTAATTTGTATTTCCCAGCTATCTTTAGTTCGGATTTTTGTTATACCTTTACCTGGTCTAACATCTAGTAGTTTTATATCTTTCCATGATTTAATTCCTACTTTTTCAACACTCATTGCAGATTTTAAAATATCATCGAAACTTAAAGTTAAATCTCTATATTTTGTTTTTACTGTCTTGGGTTGTATCCATGCAAACTCTTTTTTTACTTGTAATAATATACCACTTACCAGTACAATTAAAAAGGGAATTATGATTATAGCAGAGCCCCAATAATGTATCTTTGTGTTAATTTTTTTTAAATTCAATAGTTTTCCTTGTTCAAAATTTCGGGATTATATCATAATAAAGCATTAATATTAATAATTATGATAATTAATATTAATAAAGTTTTGTATTGTGGTTCACAAAAAGAAAATTTAGAATAACTCTATTTTAATATATTCTCAAATCTTCCAATACTTAATATTCTTATTAAAACAAAAATCAAAATTACTTTTATCTAATCAAGAAATTTATGAATATATTCAGTTTACCCTAAAAACTCATTACTTACCTAAATTACTGTAAGCATATTTTAAGTATACAAGAGATAATATTCGCGCTTCAAAAAAATAAAAATCAAATTATAGGAGTAATTATGAAAAAATTATTATATTTAGGATCTAAGTTTTTATTAGGTTTTTTATTAGTTATAGGAGGTATTGCACATTTTAATAACACAGAGTTTTATATAAAGGCAATGCCATCTTTTTTACCGTTTGGGGAGTTTATCGTTTATGCTAGTGGAGTAATTGAAATTTTATTAGGAATATTACTAGTAATTGCAAAAACTTCAAGAAATGCAGCCTTTGCAATAATTGTACTTTTTATAGCAATTTTCCCTGCTAATGTTAACATGTATCTTAATCATAGTGATTTCCCAGAAATGAGTGAAACTGCACTTTTAATTAGATTACCAATTCAGTTATTGTTAATTGGATGGGCCTATATTTATACAAGACAAAAAGAAGATAAGTAAAATATATAAGTACATTTAAAACTACTTTTTACAAACTTTAACTACAATGCGCCCAAAGGAACTAAATGTCAAATAATTATAAAGTTTTATCAAATTTAAAACTAATGGATAAAGGTATATTCTTTATGCTCATGAGTGCTATGTTAGGCTCAATGAGTGGCGCAGTAGCCAAAGTACTATCAGATTCTATGGATCCAATAGAGATTGTATTTTATAGGAACTTACTAGGTGTACTTATGATTTTATATAGCTTCAAAAAAGTATCAGTATCTTTTGAATTCTCAAAAATGCACTTGTTATTTTTAAGAGGGTTCTTCGGAACGGTAGCAATGTTATTGTACTTTTATACAATTGCAAATATCCCATTAGGGGAAGCTGTAATATTAAATAAAACATCTCCATTTTTCGTAACAATACTTGCATATTATTTAATGAAAGAATCAATTTCTATTCATACTATTTTTGCTTTAATTATAGGGTTTGTTGGTGTTGCATTTATTATTAAACCTTTTGATTTTGAAATATCACAAGGACATGTATTTGGAGTATTAGGTGGATTCTTTGCAGCTGCTGCTTATGCAACAATTAAAAAAATAAAAGATATCTATGATGCAAGAGTTATTATGCTTTCATTTATGGGAGTAGGAACTGTACTTCCTTTATTAATCTTTTTATTTACACCATATGCAGAATTCAAAGTACATACAGATCTTTTTGTATGGGCTATGATTGCTTTAATGGCTGTTTTCTCTACTGTTTCTCAATGGTTTTTAACAAGAGCATATAGTCTAAGTAAGGCTAGTATTATTGGAGTTATTGGATATTCTAGTATTCCATTTGCAGTTGGTTTTGGTATTATGCTTGGGGATTCTATTCCTGATATTCTTACATTTTTAGGTATTGCACTTATTGCTTTTGGTGGTTATTTAGTTGGTAAAAAGAAATAAAATGAATACTTTATATGAAAATATAGCAGAGGAGCTAAATCTTGGTGAAATCATAAGTTTTGAGCTAATTCAAAACTTATGGAGTA
>DKNG01000174.1:0-5711 GCA_002470185.1 Arcobacter sp. UBA7394
GGTGCCTTTTAATATACTGCTTTTAATCTAGCTAATAAAGATTCTAAAATAGAATTATTTATATCTATTTCCAAATGTGTAGAGATAAGTGTTTGTAGTTCAACTACTTTCTTTATATATTTACATTGTTCATCAAAAGAGAATCTTTCCCAATTATTATTACTTTTCTTTGCATTATGATGTTTTAATAATAACTGAAAATTATCAGGATGATGTGAACCTGGATCTTCTTTATTTAAAAGTGCCTTAGCATGGTCAATATCAAAATCTATAGAAAAAAAGTTTTTAAAAGACTTTTGAATATTTTTAAATTCATCATGTCTATAATGTTCTTGAACTAAAAAAGAGTCTTCACCTTCTTTTTCTTTTTCTCTTCTTGTAAGAGGTTCTAAGTCTTCTTCTCTATCATGAGAAATATTTTCTTCATATTCTTCTCTTGTGATATATTTAACTTTTTTAGGTCGTTCATTTTTATCAACTTGAATAACACCATCGAGTTCATATTTTGGAACTTGGGATGAGATACGTGCAGCTATTTCCCTAAGTCCTGTTGTTTCTTGCTTTTGATTTGTAGCTTCTTTATTTGCTTTTACTAATAAATCGGGATAAACATCTCCAACCTTAATTGCCCATTCAGATACAGTCACATAATCATCAAATGTTTTTAGAGCTTCTAAATATTTTTCATGTATTTTCATTTAATTTCCTTGTAGATTATAGATGTGTTAGAGAATAAAATAATTTATTAATTATGTTTTCTAATTTATTTTATTTAAAAAACTCATTCATTTCTACATCTAAGATATATGCTATTTTTCCTAAATGTTCTAGGTTGAAATGACAGCCTTTATTATATATTTCTGCATTGGAGATGACACTTACACTTTTGTGTCCTATTGCGTGAGATAGTATTAGTTGGCTCATGCCTTTTTCTTTTCGTATTCTTTTCACATTTTCACCAATTTTTTTATGAAATGTTTCAGAATCGAAGTTTTCAATTTGTTTCACTATTTAATTTCGCCTTGCTATTCTAAGTTAAAATTAAATCTTATAACGATAAAATTATTTTAACAACTCGTTATAGTGAGTTAAAATACTATTTTTATCTGGATAATTCAAAAAGTTTTTTATTAATAAGGTATAAGACATGAAAAGATTATTACTTCTACTTGAAGATCAAGACATCCCATTAAACCAATGTTATAAAAATTATGAAGTTTGTGACGATACCCTACTTATAAAGAAATCAAATGAGAGTTATTCTTCATCAATTGAGACTAGAGAATTAGTGACTTTATATGAGGTCTTTGAAAAAGAGAATAATATCAAAATAAATATTCTAAAAAATGGAGATATTTGTGTCAAAAAAGTATTTAGTCCAAGATATTCATAAAAATCATGTAAGATTATTAATTTTTCAAAATCTAAGGAAAAAGAATAAAAAAAGAACTAAATTATTATGATTTAAGAGAAATATCTAAAGAAATTTTACAAATTAGTTTTTCTTATACTTTAAAAAAATATAAAAAATTACTTAAATATATTTATTAAGTTATTTTTTTAAAGTAAGTCTTTTATATTTATATCTAGGACTTTTGAGATTTTATATAGCTGTTCTAAATTATAGTGCTTACCTTCTAGGCCTGCTTCAATTTTTCCAATAGTGCTAACTGATTTGTGTCCGATACTCAAAGCCAAATCTGTTTGCGTTATTTTTTTCTCTTTTCTAATTTTTTTTACATTAAAAGAAATGGTTCTATAAAATTCATTTATTTCATTTTCATCAATTTCAATATGTAATAACATAAAAGTTCCTGTACCAAAAGTTTTTCGTAAGTTTATTAGAGATAAAATTCATATGTTATTCCCTATTGGGATTAATTTTATTCATTTTTGCTGGATAATTCAAAAAATTTTTTTAAGGTCATTTAGTGAACATTTTATTATCATTATTGCAAGAGCAAAATCTACAAAAAAATCTTTGTTATAAACACCATATAGTAGTTGAAAATACGATAGTTATAAAGAAATCAGGAGAGATGTATTCATCTAGTATTGAGACTAAAGAATTAGTAGATTTATCACAAGCTTTTAAAAATCAAAAAAATATAGAATTTACAGTTTTACAAAATGGAGATATTAATATAAAAAAAATAAGCTAGTTTTTCTTAGCAAAGAAGTATATTACTTCTCTACTAAATTATATAAAGCTTGAATCTCTTCAGGCCAGATTTCTTCATCGATAGTTTCTAAAACCATTGGAATATCATCCATTCTATCATCATTCATAATGAATTTAAATGCATCCCAACCAATTTTACCAACTCCAAGTGAGTCATGTCTATCTACTCTTGAACCTAGTTCTGGTTTTGAGTCATTTAAGTGCATACCCATTAAGTATTGTCGTCCAACTACTTCATCAAACTCTTTCCACGTTTTATCGTATGCTTCTCTTGTTCTGATGTCATATCCAGCAGTGAACATGTGACAGGTATCAATACATACACCTATTCTGCTTTTGTCTTCAACTTTATCAATAATATGTGCTAAATGCTCAAATTTATAACCTAAGTTTGAACCTTGCCCTGCTGTGTTTTCAATTACTAGTTTTACATCTTTTGTAGCATCAATTGCTTGATTTAAAGATAGAGCAATTCTATCAAGACATTCATCTTCTGTAATCTTTCTTAGGTGGCTTCCTGGGTGGAAGTTAAGTCTATCAAGTTTTAGGATTTCACATCTTTCAATCTCATGTAAAAAACCATCTAAAGATTTTTCTCTTTTCTCTTCTTCTGGGTGTCCTAAATTGATTAAGTATGAGTCATGAGGTAATATATGTTTTGCTTGTATTCCAGTCTCTTCTAACTCTTTAAACCATCTATCAATTACTTTAGTTTCTAAGTCTTTAACTCTCCATTGTCTTTGATTTTTAACAAAAAGAGCAAAAGCTTTTGCACCAATATTTCTAGCATTTATTGGGGCATTAAAAACACCACCACTTGCACTAACGTGTGCTCCAACGTATTTCATATTTGTTCCTATTAATTTTTGATTATTTTAACTTATTAAATTTATATTATAAGCTTCATTTAATAAGTAAATTAGGTGTGTGTAATATAACTGTTACTAAAAACCTTTATAAGTATCATTTATATACACAAGTGAATAAAATCTTTAACTTTTACAAGTTTTTATAATATCCTAAAATGCCTAAGTATAGAATAAGAATTAATTTCAAAACCCGCTACATGCAGGCTATAAATTTTATGTACTATTTCAATATCAGTTGTTTTAAGATTGTTTTATTTATCTGTTTAAATATAGAGTTGGACTAATTTAAATAGATAAATAAAAATGAAATAGAATCTATAAAATCAAAGACAAAAAAGTATTTATTAAAGGACCAGTTTAATGGAAAAAGTTGTAATTATTGGAGGTGGATATGCGGGGATATATGCACTAAGAGAATTAGCAAAAAATAAGAATATTCAAATCACATTGATAGATAAACATACATTTCATAACTTACAACCAGAAGTTTATGATTTAATCGCAAATAAATCAAATATTGCAGATGTTACTATTGATTTAACAACATTATGTATGGGTTTAAATCATGATTATGTTGAGTACAAAAACTTAAAAGTACGAAACATAGATAAAGAAGCAAAAAAGATATATACAGAAGAGCAAGAAATTGTAACTTATGATTATTTAGTAATGGCAGCAGGAACAAGAACATTCTTCCCTCCTCAAATCCCAGGACTAAACAATGCTCACGATATCAAAAAACTACATTGGGCAATGTTCTTCAAACAAAGTTTTGAAAATCAATTATTCAAAAAAATTAGTGATGAAGCAAAACAGTGTGATGATACTCATATTGTTGTAGTTGGTGCTGGTTTATCTGGTGTTGAAATTGCAGCAGAGATGGCATATAACTCAAAGATGTTTTTCAAAAGAGGAAACTTCTCTTGTGATAACCTAAAAATATCACTTATTTCTAGTTCAGGTACAATTTTGCCAGGTCTTTCTCAAAACTTGATTAATATCTCACACCAAAGATTAAAATCACTTGGAATTAAAGTAATCACATCTACAAAATTAACAAAATTAGAAGATGGTTACGCACACCTTTCAAATGGTACTAAAATTCCTCATTCCTTCCTTATCTTTACAGGAGGAGTTGAAGCTTCTAAAATCGAAGGATTAGAGGACTTTGATACAAACGGTAGAGGACAAATTAAAGTAAATCAATATTTACAAGTTCCAGAACATAAAAATATCTTTGCAATTGGTGATATAGCTGAGATTAAAAACAAAGATGGAGAGTTAATGCCTCCAAATGTTACTATTGCAAGAATCTCAGGAACTAATGCAGGAAGAAATATCTTAAATATGATTGCAGACAGAGGGTTAATTCAATGTAAGCCTAAACTTGATGGTATTTTAATTGCACTTGGTGGGAAATATGCGGCAGGTGATTTAATGGGTCTTGTAAATGTAAAAGGAAGACTTGCTTATGAGATTAAAAAATATGTATTTAGCTCATATAGAAAACCACTACTAAAATTAATCAGAACTGGTTACTCAAAACTAAAAAAATTATCTTAAAATTATAATTAGCCTTTTTACAAAGGCTAATTATTTTTATTCCTAGTAAAACACCTGAAATCTTCTAAATTAAAGCAAAGCTAGTATATAATCAATAATTATTAAAACATTATATTAATATTATTTATCTTTTATTAACTGATAAAAATTATCTATAGTAGGCTTTTATGGGAAAAAAAACGACATACAAAAAACTTATTTTAAAAATCATTTTAATTACTTTATCTCTAACACTTACTATTGCATTTTTTTATGCACAGTTTATGAAGTCAGAAGCAATTGAAACTCTCACAAAAGTAGATGCCAAAAAAACTACGCAATTAGTATTCCAATCATTATACTCGGCAATGGAAAAAGGTTGGGATAGAAGTGATTTAGAAAAAATTATAGAAAGAGTAAATAACATAGATAGCCAAATGGCTGTAAGGGTGTATAGAACCGAAATAGTAGCTAATGAATATGGAGATATTCAAAAAGATTTTGAAGCTAGACAAACAAATAAAATGGT
The DNA here is from genome assembly GCA_002470185.1 of Arcobacter sp. UBA7394. Classification (GTDB taxonomy): domain Bacteria; phylum Campylobacterota; class Campylobacteria; order Campylobacterales; family Arcobacteraceae; genus Poseidonibacter. Next base: position 5,123 of record DKNG01000174.1, read on the forward strand.
TCAACATGCAATTAAAAATGATGAAATATTAAATATTGTAGATGATTCAGCAATTGACTATTATTATCCAATCGAAGCAAAACAAGAATGTCTTAAATGTCATACTCAAGCTCAAGAAAACGATGTTTTAGGGGTAATAAACATCAACTATCCTATTGATGATTTAAAAGTATCTTTATCTTCAATTATTAATTTTTTCCTTATATTTATTATTGTGTTTTCATTGATTATATTTATGGCATTATTTGCAAAATTTGATAAATATCTTGTGAAACCTATTAAAACATTTGTAATTAATATTAATTCTATTTCACAGCATAAAGATATTACAAAAAGAGTAACCATTGATAATAACATTGAAGAGATAGACTCTATGCAAGAAGTATTTAACAATATGTTAGATTCACTTGAATATCAGTTTTATTATGATGAATTAACAACATTTCCAAATAGAAAAAAACTACTAGAAACACTTGGAGAGCATAAAGATGCATTACTTTTAATTGTAGATATAGATAAATTCCAGCAAATCAATGATTTATATGGAGATAAAATTGGTGATGATATTCTTAAAGAAACAGGAGAAATA
>DKNG01000174.1:5808-7864 GCA_002470185.1 Arcobacter sp. UBA7394
CCTACTATTATTACTCAAGAAGAGATAAAAAGTTTTGCTTTACAATTAAATAGTGTAATTGAAAATCATACTTTTACTATTAATAACTCAGAAATATTTATTAATATAACTCTAGGACTAGCATATGGAAATGATTTCTTATTAAACAATGCAGATATTGCTCTAAAACTTGCAAAAAAGAAAAAGAAGAAATCTTTAATTTATGAATCATCTATGAATATTGAGCATGAATATGAACAAAATCTAAAATGGACAAAAAAGATAAAAGATGCCATTAAAAATGATAGAATTGTTCCACTATTTCAACCAATAGTACATACACAAACAAAAGAAATAGTTAAATATGAAGCACTTATTCGAATGATAGATGAAAATGGAGAGTATATCTCGCCTTATTACTTCTTGGAGCTTGCTAAAAAGAATAAGTTATACCCTCAACTTACAAAAATTATGTTGACAAAAACTTTTGAGAAGTTTAAAACTCGTAATAGTCAAGTATCAATAAATTTATCTGTAGAAGATATATTAAATGAATCAGTTCACGATACAATCTTAGAAAAACTATATGAATATAAATTAGGAGATAGAGTCGTATTTGAGCTTTTAGAATCAGAAGGTATAGAAAACTTCGTAGAAGTAAAAGAGTTTATCGAAGAAGTAAAACAAACAGGAGCAAAAATATCAATTGATGATTTTGGTACTGGTTACTCTAATTTTGAGTATCTAATGAAGCTAAATGTTGACTATATAAAGATTGATGCGTCAATGATAAAAGATATTGATACAAATAGAAATTCACAAATGGTTACTGAAACTATAATAGACTTTGCGAAAAAAATGAACATTAAGACAGTAGCTGAATTTATTCACTCAGAAGATGTATATCAAGTAATTAAAAAGATGGGAATTACCTATGCACAAGGATATTACTTTGGGGAGCCAAAAGATTTGGATTAATACCACATTTTAGACACACTTTTCATCTAATATAATTAACTCCCTAAAAAGGTTTAATCATGGACTCAAATTATTTAAAGAAATCAACACTTTTGTATGTAGAAGATGAAGAGGAAGTAAGAGAGTTTTTAAAAAAAAGACTTGAGAGAAAAGTAAAAAAACTCTATGTGGCAAAAGATGGAGTAGAAGGCTTAGAGAGTTTTTGTGAAAATAGACCTGATTTCGTCCTAACTGATGTAACAATGCCAAATCTAAATGGTATTGATATGGCTATAAAAATTAGAGAAATTGATCCTAAAATACCAATTATAATAATGTCTGCACACTCTGATACTAGCTATTTATTAAAAGCTATAGAAATCGGAGTACATAACTATCTACTTAAACCCATTGATAAAAACAAATTATATAATACTTTAGAAAATGCAATAAAATCAAACTTTTTAGAGAAAGAAGTAGAAGAGAATAAAAAACAAATTCTTCATCAATCAAGATTTGCCCTACTAGGTGAAATGACTTCTATGATTGCACACCAATGGAGACAACCACTAAATACAATATCAATATCATTAGCCAAATTTCAGATGAATCTAGAACTTGGAAAATATGATTTAGAAAACCCAGATATTAGGAATAAATTTCCAAACTTTGTCCAGAATAATTTAGAAAAGATTGAAGATTATATACAAGATCTATCAGGAACTATTGATTCTTTTGCAAAAATATATAAACCCTCAAATCGCTTGGAATCTTGTTCAATTATTGAGCCAATAACTCATGCTTTAAGAGCATTTAAAAATGCATTATCTAATACAAATATTCTTATTTATGAGGATTTACAAAGTTACAGTAAATCAAATATATATAAAAATGAATTCATACAAATTTGTTTAAACCTTCTTAATAATGCTTATGAGCATTTTTTGGAGAGAGAAATAAAAGAGCCAAAAATCAATATCCAAATAAAAGATATTGAGGAGTTCATAGAAATATCCATTAGTGATAATGCAGGTGGAATTGAACCTGGAATTATTGATAAGATATTTGATCCTTATTTTTCAACAAAATTTGCAAAAAATGGAAATGGATTAGGTCTTTA
>DKNG01000174.1:7970-13777 GCA_002470185.1 Arcobacter sp. UBA7394
GCAAAATTTATTATAAAACTAAAGGCCAAATATGATTAATATATTAAAAGAAATCACACTCCTTTATGTGGAAGATGATGAAATAATAAGAGCAGTCCTAGAAAAAGTTCTAGCAAGAAAGGTAAAACAACTTTTAGTAGCTCAAGATGGAGAAGAAGGTTACCAAAAGTTTATTGACCATAGTCCTGATATTATTCTCACTGATATTAAAATGCCCAAGCAAGATGGTATAACAATGTCAAAAAAAATAAAAGAAATCAATAAAAATATACCTATTATCGTAACTTCAGCCCATAGTGAAGCAAATTATTTTCTTGAAGCTATAGAACTTGGTATTGATGATTATTTATTAAAACCAATTGATAGAAATAAACTTCTAAATAGTTTGGAGTCTAATGCAAAAGTTGTTTTATATGAAAAAGAGAAAACGAAACAACAAAAACTTCTTCAAACTGTTGTAGATTTACAAGCAAGCATTATATTTTCCATCGACAAAAATAAAAAAAGACTTTTTGCAAATAATCTATTCTTTGATTATTTTAAAAATGAAAATAGATCGATTTATGATGATAGTAGTTTTTGCGAATATGATGATGTAAATCAAAGTTCTATTGTAAAACTATTAGAAAATGTAAATGAGCAATGGCTTGACTATCTATTTTCCAATAAAAAAGAGAGTTTTAAAATTAGTATAAATAAAAATAATCAAGATATAGTCTTTTTAGTAAAGGCAAAACAAATAGATGAAAAAGAGGATGAACCTATTATGGTTATAACTCTTGTAGAACTATAGAGGATTGAATTATGGGAAAACTCGAACGTATGGGAGTTTATACTCCATCAGTTATTTTTGTATTTGTTATTGGGCTTTTTTTATCAATTTTTTTGTATATAGAAATATCAATTAACGAACAAAAAGCTGTTAATCTAAAATTTAAACATCTCTTGAAAAGGGAAAGTTTAGCAATACAAAAAGAACTAGCTATTGATACACAAGCCTTGCACTCAATTAAAAATTTATTTGATGCAACAAACAATGTTTCAAGAGAAGAGTTCAAAGATTTTGTAAGTGAATATTTAAATAAATACGAGAGTATAAAAGCCATTGAGTGGTTACCATATGTTAGTCATAATCAAAGAGATTCTTATGAAAAGAAAGCTTCTAAAGAGTTAAATATCAACTTTACCTTTACCCACAAAAATAAAGAAGGGCAGATAAAAACAATCACAAAGAAAGATGAATACTACCCTATATATTACATAGAACCATTAACAAATAATATGAAAGTATTAGGCTTTGATATATCATCAAATGAAACAAGATTAAAAGCACTAAAACAATCAATTAAAAATAGAAAAGACATTGCAAGTGGCAAAATTAAATTAATTCAAGAAAATGGTAATGGTTCTGGTTTTTTATTTTTTGTTCCAGTATGGGAAAAGTTAAACAAAAAGCAAATCAAAGGTTTTGTATTGGGTGTTTATAAAATTGATGATATGATTAATAATTCCTTAGCTAGCGATAACATGGACGATTCTCTTCTTGATGTATGGATAGTTGATACTACTGAAAAAGGAAACAATGAACTATTATATACAAATACTAATATTAAAAGAATTACTATTAGTGAAAATTTTATTCCCATAAAAATAGAAGGAAGAAAATGGATCTTATATGCTAAACCTAGTACCTTATTCCAAAAGAACAATGAAAGTTTTATCCCTACAATCGCATTAATTATAAGTTTACTTGTAACTTTACTAATTACTTATATACTAGCTCAAAAAGTTGTAAGAACTCAGGAATTAGAAGAGCTAGTTAATAATAAAACAAAAAATATTATTGAATCAAATAAAAAATATGAATCTTTACTTGAAATGTTTGATAAAAAAGTTATTGCATCTAGAATGGACTTAAAAGGTAAAATTTCTTATTCTACATCCGCCTTTGAATTAGTAAGTGGTTACTCAAAAGTTGAATTAATTGGTTTGAGTAATAATACTATGCAACATGAAGATGTACCTAAAGATTTAAATATTAAGATGTGGGAAACAATATCTGAAGGTAATGTATTTACAGCAGAAATAAAAAATAAGAAAAAAGATGGTTCAGTTTATTGGCTGAAAACAGTCATAATGCCGGAATATGATGAAAACAAAAATATCTCTAGTTACTTTGAAGTAAGTGATGATATTACATCTAAAAAAGAGTTAGAAATGTTCAATATTAACCTATCGGAAAAAATTGATTTTGCAGTAAGTGAAAATCAGAAGAAAGACCAGTTATTACTAGAACAATCAAAACTAGCAGCTATGGGTGAAATGATTGGGGCAATTGCCCACCAATGGAGACAACCACTTAATAGTTTAGCAATTAAGATTCAATTTATTGAAGATGATTATGAAGATGATTTACTTGATGAAGATTATCTAAAAGAGTTCTCAACAAGCAGTATGAAACTAGTAAATTTTATGTCAAAAACAATAGATGACTTTAGAAACTTTTTTACCATTGACAAAATCCAAAGTGAGTTTGATGTAAAAGAAAAAATTGAAGAAACTATAAATATGTTAAATGCTCAATTAGATAATTATGAAATAAATATAATTATTAATAATAAAAGTTTTTCTGTGATAGGATACGTAAGCGAGTTTCAACAAGTAATTCTAAATATAATAAATAACGCAAAAGATGAACTTATAAAAAAAGAAATTACTAATAAAACTATTTTTATCGATATTCAAAATGAAGATGGCTTAGGTATTATAAAAATTCAAGATAATGCAGGTGGAATCCCAAATGATATTTTAGACAGAGTATTTGAACCATATTTTACAACAAAAGAGCAAGGTAAAGGTACAGGGCTTGGGCTTTATATGTCAAAGATGATTATAGAAGAAAATATGAAAGGTAAACTCTGTGTAGGTAATACTGATGAAGGTGCAGAGTTTACAATTAAAATGGAGATATAAATGGACGATCTTTTTTTATCTAAAATAAACCTTTTATATGTAGAAGATGATGAATCAATTCGAAATATATTAGCAAAAAGATTACAGCAAAAAGTCAATAAGTTATATATAGCAGAAAATGGTGAAGATGGATATAATAAGTTTATAGAAAACTCACCTGATATAATTTTAACAGATGTAACTATGCCAAAATTAAATGGTATTGAAATGACTAAAAAAATCAGAGAATATAATAAAGATATACCAATTATAATTCTATCAGCAAATGATGAGTCTAATTACTTATTATCAGCAATAGAAAATGATGTATCTGGTTATATTATGAAACCTTTAGACAAAGAAAAACTTTATGCTCTTCTAGAAAAAAATGCGAAAGCTCTTTGTCTTGAAAAAATTAATATAACCCAACAACAACAAATAAAAAAACAACAAGTACTTTTGCAGAATATCATTAATTCAGAAAGAAATATGACTTTTTTAACAGATTTCCATTCTCTTAAATTTGCGAATAATTCGTTTTTAGATTTCTTTGGAATTAAAGAAACAGCAGAGTTTACAAAAGATGTAATAACTATTTTTGAAAAACATGAAAAATTTTTGAATGGAGATATTGTAAAAGAAGAGTTCTGTGCAATAAAGTTTTTTAATGAAATTGAAAAACTTGATGAAACAAAAAGAGTTGTTTTAATGAAAGACAGAGATTCAAATATTAAATCTTTTTATATTAGTTTATCTAAATTAGATAATAATCTATTCTTAGTTAGTCTAACAGATATTACGAAAATGACTTTAGAGAAAATAGATACAGAACAAAAAGCTTATTATGATGGGCTTACAGGTATTTATAATAGAAATAAGTTTCAAGAAGTTTTTGAATATGAAGTAAAAAGAGTACAAAGATATAAATATCCTTTATCTATTGCCATTTTAGATATTGACCACTTTAAAAACTTCAATGATCAGCACGGACATCTAATAGGAGATGAAGTTTTAATTTTAATTGCAAAAAAGATTCAAGAAAAGATTAGAGAAACGGATACTTTTGCAAGATGGGGTGGAGAAGAGTTTGTTTTATTATTTTTTGAATGTAATAAAGATGATGCAAAAAATAAAGCAGATTTCCTAAGAGAAGAGATAGAAAAAACTTACCATGAAACAGCAGGTAGAATTACTGTAAGTATAGGAATTTCTCAATATCAAGAGAATGATTCTATTGACAGTTTATTTAAAAGAGCAGATGAGGCACTATATAGAGCAAAAGAAAAAGGTCGAAATAGAGTTGAAATCTAAAAAGGTTTTAATTCTTTAGACTTGTATTCAAAAGTATCATTTTTTTAGAAGAATAAATCGCACTAGTTTTTGATAAATTATTAGAAGAAATAATATTACAGTTCTTAATAATTAATTTTTGATTAGCAAAAACAACACCAGCTTTAAACTCATCATTACCATCTTTAAAAGTTATATTTTCAATATGAAGTAAAGAGTTTTTAGTATTAACAAAATTAAAAATTTGATTTGTTTTATTACCATCTAATACTACATCTTCTTTGCGAAGACCACGGGCACTTTTGATAAACAAATTATATTTTTGATTATCCACAAAATAGAAAGCTCCCATATTTGAGGTAGAATAGATACCTTTATCTAAAATAATAGTATCATCTTGGTTATTTAATGCAGATTTTTTTAGAGCAAATCTTAATTCATTTGCATCTGATACATTGAATACTTGAGAAAAACTCCAAGAAAACAGAAAAGCACAAAGAAAAAATAACTTCATATAACTACCTTTATTATATAATAATTCTTATCATATAAGCTTCACCCTTAGATATAAGTTAATTATAAATTATTATTTAATAATTTTTATTTATCTCTTCTAATTCGTATTAATATTCTATTTTTTCTATCTCTATGTATTACTTCTTTTTCATTTTTATCAAATAACTCTTTTATAAAAGTATCTTCATAAGAAGGATGTAAATTTTGTAAGTTAAAAGTTTTTAGGTCTTGGCATTCAAAAGTAGACTTACAAATCCTATCTTCATATATTTTCATATCAAGAACAGCCGTTCCTGCACTAAAAATTTGTACTTGTGTGTAATCACTATATTTAAAAATAAAACCTTTATCATAAAATTTCATTGAAGGTGTTTTTATCAAAATTGTTGCACTTGAAGTTAATTGTGGTTTAGTATTAAAACATCCTGTAAAAAGAAAAATTGAAAGTACTATAAATAGTATGTTCTTCATATCTAATCCTTTGTTTTAAAATATTTTACTATAATATCTCTAAATTATAAAATCAAAGGTTATTTTTTGTTAGTACATATTTGTTGTGCAGTAGATAGTCACTATTTTTTAGAAAGAATACAAGAAGAATATCCAGATGAAACATTAGTGGGATTTTTTTATGACCCTAATATTCATCCATATAGTGAATATAGACTTAGATACTTAGACGTAGAATACTCATGCCAAAAACTTGGCATTGAACTTATAGAGGGACCATACAATTTAGAAGCATGGCTTGAAAAAGTAAAAGGGATGGAACACTTGCCCGAAAAAGGTGATAGATGTACAGTTTGTTATGATGACAGACTTGATAATACAGTTGAAAAAGCAAAAGAATTAGGACATGATAAATTTACTACTACACTATTAATTTCTCCTAAAAAATCTCAAGAAAAACTAGATATTATTGGTCATAACTTAGAAAAACTGCACGGAATCGAATTTATTTTCAGAGATTACAAAGCTGGTAATGGTGCTGAAATTCAAGGTAAAAAAGTAAAAGAAAATCAACTTTATAGACAAAACTATTGTGGTTG
>DKNG01000196.1:0-1031 GCA_002470185.1 Arcobacter sp. UBA7394
TCTTTTTCATAAGAGTTTGTAAGGTCAATTCCTAATTCATCTGGAATTAGTTTTGCCATTGCATCGGCTTTTGAATAAGGCATATCTAGAACTCTAGCAACGTCTCTAATTACCCCTTTTGCAAGTAACTTACCAAAAGTAATAATTTGCGCAACATTGGCTCGTCCATATTGCTCAACAACATAATCAATAATTTCCCCACGTCTTGCTTGACAGAAATCCATATCGATATCTGGCATTGAAATTCTCTCTGGGTTTAGGAATCTCTCAAAAAGTAATCCATAAGGCATTGGGTCAATATCGGTAATCTCTAGTGAGAATGCAACTAGTGATCCAGCTGCAGATCCTCTTCCTGGACCTACTGGAATTTTCATCTGTTTTGCAACAATAACGAAATCCCATACAATAAGCATATATCCTGGGAATTTCATATTATTGATAATATCAATCTCTACTTGTAGTCTATCTTTGTACTCTTGATGTTTTGATTCATCAACAATTTTAAGTCTTTTATCTAAACCTCTCCAACATTCATCAATAAATAAAACTTTATCGTTTTCAAGTGAATATTCAAGTTCAGGTTCTGGTAATGTTAGATTATGAACTTCTGATTTTTGTCTAGTAAATTTAAAGTTAGGTGGAGTTGGATCTCCTAATTTAATCTCTAAATTACATTTATCAGCAATTTCTTGAGTAGCTTCAATTGCTTCTGGAATATCAGCATATAACTTTGCAATTTGCTCTGGTGATTTTAAATAGAACTCATGTACGGAGTGTCTTAATCTATTTGGATCATCATAAAGTTTATTCATAGCAATACACATAAAGGCTTCATGTGCATCTGCATCTTTTGGATTTAAGTAGTGAGTATCATTTGTGGCTACTAATTTAATACCAGTTTCATGGGCAATTCGCAGAATTTGATCATCAACAAAATGTTGATCTTCAATACCATGTCTCATGATTTCTAAATAAAAATCATCTCCAAAAATATCATGATATTCTAAAGCAATCTCTTTTGCTCTTTCATA
>DKNG01000196.1:1175-1783 GCA_002470185.1 Arcobacter sp. UBA7394
TTTTCTCTAAGAAGTTTTTTGTTAATTCTTGGATAGTAATAAAATCCATGCATATAAGCTTGTGAGCTTAAGAACATTAAATTTTTATAACCAGTTTGGTTTTTAGCATATAAACATAAGTGAAATCTTTGCCTATTTGTTTTATCACCTAACTCTTCTGAGTTGTGAATATAAGCTTCCATTCCAATAATAGGTTTAATATCTTGTGCTCTCATTGCATTATAAAAGTCAATAGCTCCGAACATATTACCATGGTCAGTCATGGCAACAGATTTCATTCCTAGTTCTTTTAATTTTTTAGCAAGGGGTTTGATTTTGTTAGCACCATCAAGTAGTGAATATTCTGTATGTAAATGTAAATGTGTAAATTGTGGTGTATTAGACATATATAATCTTTAAAATAATTTTTATTCTTTAATAGTTTATAGTATATCTAAAAAATGATTTTGAGCCTCTTTAAAACCAAGCTTGAAACACTCATCTAACTCCTTAAAAGTGAAGAGAGAAAAACCTCTAATATGATGACTTCCCAAGTAATGGGTAGTGTTAGCAATTGAGTGTTTATGATTCTCATGTAATTGTTTTAAAACTTTTCTTTTTATAGCTTT
>DKNG01000196.1:1875-3247 GCA_002470185.1 Arcobacter sp. UBA7394
CTATAAATTTCATAATTTTTATCCATTAGAGGTTTAATTGGAACATTATCAAATAATCCTCCATCAATTAAATACATGCCTTTATATTTTACAGGTTTAAAAATGGGTATCAATGCTGATGAAGCCATACATAAATCAATAGTATTTCCACTATTAAAATAGTGAAGTTTTTTCTCTTTTACATCATAAGCATTTACATATACAGGTTTTGGAATATCTTCAAGATTTTCTATTGGAAGTAGCTCTTTTATAATTTTATTCGTAGAGTCGATTTTGAGTAAACCATTTCTAAAATAGTTAAATTTTAAAGCTTGTCTTACATCTTTTGATGCAAAGATTTTTAGTTGTTCTTTTGCTTTTACTCCACTAGCATGAGAAGCAGATATTATACTACCAATTGAAGAACCACTATAAGCATTTATACTAATATTATTCTCTTCACAATAATGTAATACTCCTAAGTGAAAAGCTCCACGTGCTGCTCCTCCACCTAATGCAATTGCTAAATTATCTATCATTTATCTAACCAATTTATTATTTTGAATTCACCCTCTAAAGTTTCAACAATAGCAGTACAAGACTCAACCCAATCCCCACAATTTAGGTATTGTATCCCATCTATATCTCTTATTTCAGCTTTATGAATATGTCCACATATAATACCATCATATCCTTTATTTTTTGCATGAGTTGATAATACTGATTCAAAGTCACTAATAAAAGAAACTGAGGACTTTACAGAATCTTTTACGTACTTTGATAATGACCAATATTTTTTGATTCCTATTTTGTTTCTAATGAAATTTAAAATGGCATTTAAGTATAAAAGTAAGTCATATCCATAATCACCTAAAATTGCTAACCATTTTTTTGTCATTGTAATTGAATCAAAAAAATCCCCATGGGTAATATAATATTTTTTGCCATTAATAGAGTTGTAGTCAAGTTCATTTGAAATATTTAGAGAATCTCCTAGAATAAGGGGAACAAAGGGTCTTAAAAACTCATCGTGGTTACCAGTAATAAAATGAACCTTTGTACCTTTTCTAGCTTTTTTTAGAACTTTTTGAATTACATCTGAATGAGTTTGTGGCCATACAAACTTACGTTTAATTGCCCAACCATCAATAATATCTCCAACTAAGATGAGGTTTTCACTTTCATTGTGTTTCAAGAAGTTTAATAGGTTTTTTGCTTTTGAAAATCTAGTTCCTAGATGTACGTCTGATATAAAAATGCTTTTGTATTTCATAAAGCAAGTTTAATACAATAGGGTTACAAATAAATGACAATTATTTACTAGTCATTTTAAAACTTAATTGGAACTCTTTTTCTGGATTTTTTATATACTCATCACAAGAATTTATATATA
>DKNG01000196.1:3341-3727 GCA_002470185.1 Arcobacter sp. UBA7394
GCTTCTACGAAATTTTCTTCCTTGTAAGATTTTAGAGCTTCTTGATAAATTGTATTAATTTTTTTAAAATCTTCTGGTTCATTTTCTTTTAATGAAATCACTTCATATAGATTAACAGGAAGTGTTTTACCTTTTACTTCAACACAAGCTAATTCTTTGAAAATATAATCATTTTGAAGTTTATCTTTTGACTCTTTAGAAATCATAATTTGTGCACCAAAAGTTTTGGTAAGGCTTTCTATTCTTGAAGCTAAATTTACATTATCTCCAATGATTGTATAATCAGATCTACCTGTTGATCCCATCTCTCCAACGGTTACTTCTCCTGTATGTATTCCTATTGCCATTTTTAATTCTATATCATACTCTTCTTGTAGTTTTAGATT
>DKNG01000196.1:3828-4265 GCA_002470185.1 Arcobacter sp. UBA7394
ACATGATTAGGAATATCTTGAGGTGCATTCCAATAAGCCATAATAGCATCGCCTATGAATTTATCAATAGTTCCATTTGTTTTTATAATCTCTTGGGCCATTGGTTCCATATATAAGTTTAAAACTTTAATCAATTCTTCTGGGTCATTTATCTTTTCACTTAAAGGAGTAAAGTCTCTAATATCACTAAAGAAAATACTTACTTCTTTTTTTATACCTTTAAATGAGTCATTGTTTTTATTTAGTAAGTCATTTACAACAGCAGGAGATACTTTTCTTGAGAATTTATCTTTGATAATATCTTTTTGTTTTTGCTCTTTTGAATAGTTTACAATTAGTGCAATAAGTGTTGTAGTAATTATTGCAACTAAAGGATAAAAAAGATCAACAATAATTCCCTTTGTAAAAAGTAAGTAATAATAAAAAGAGTATAAAGA
>DKNG01000196.1:4445-6117 GCA_002470185.1 Arcobacter sp. UBA7394
TCAATGATATTTGCATGAATCTCAACCCCTGGAATGGCTAAATCATAAACCATTGCTCTTAAGTCTGCAAGGGTAATTGCTGAGGTTCCAAATAAAGCAAATTTTCCTTGAATATCTTCTTGCTTATAATTTCCTTCTAAAATATCAACAAATGATAGATATTTAAAAGTGTTTTTTGCACCTCTGAAATTAATACTCATAAAACCATTTTTATCAGTAGGAATATAAAGCTCATTTAATTGTAAACCTTTTATTCCAAATTCATCTTCTATTAGATTTACATTTTCAGAATTTAGAGCAATTCTAACCATTTCAAGACTAAGGGATGGATAGATTTTATCTTTATAAGATAATACCATTGGCATTTTTGTGATTTTTCCATGGTTTGAACTATATGCATTAAAAAAACCACTTGAATATGCATTGTTTTGTATATCTTCAACGTTTGTTACAACACCTTCTGAAGAAACCAAATTTTGGTTATTTTTCATCATTCCTTGATATTTAGCAGGAATATTAGGAGCTTTTTTGTCTTTATAAGACAAATCTTTTGTAAAAAAATATCCTAGAATAGTAGGGGTATTTGCTATTACTTGACCTAGTAGCTTGTCATTATCTTGAAATTCTCCTTCTACTCCTAAAATTTTTGCCATATTAGAAGGTGAGGATCTATCTGATTCTGAGAAGATAATATCTAGTCCTATCATACCAATGCCAGAGTTGGTAAGGTTAATTAAAACTTGTGCAATATAATCCCTAGAAAAGGGCCATTGTCCAATTTTTTGAATACTTTTTTCATCAATGTCAATGATAATTACTTTATCACTAGTTTTAATTTCTCCTCTTATTTCAAAGAAGAATTCTCTTAGTTTATTATCAAAAGTTGCAGTATAAGGTTTGAAGTTTATATAAGTAAAAATTATGCTTATAAATAATATTATAAAGTAAATTGTTTTCTTTAATTGTATTTGATTCATATGAGTAAAATACCGCTCCATTTTTAGAAAATTTTTAAACTCTACACAAAGATTAAATAATATTTTATTAAAATTATTTTTTAATTAACAAAGGCTTATCATGAAAAAAATTTTCATTATCTCAGTGATTATATCACTTTTCTCTTCACTTTTGGCTTCACAAAACATTAACACAAAAGGTGATGTTTTAGTAAATGGTAAAAAACTTACTAAGTCAACTATAATCAAAATTGGTGATTTTATTGAAACAAAAAAGAACTCCAAAATTAAATTTAATATAGGTCCTAATGCTTTTTTAGCTAAAGGAAAATCTAAATTTAAATTAGAAGATTCAAAAGGTGTAAAAACATTAAATGTTTTAGCTGGTGGAGTATTAGCAGTATTTAAAAAAGGTGATGGTAAACATGCTGTAAAAACACCTAATATGACAGCTGGTATTAGAGGAACAGGGGTATATCTAACACATGATGAACATGATAATAAATCATACTTTTGTACTTGTTATGGTAAAACACATTTACACACGGATAAAGAAGAGTTTAATCTAGAAGCAACACATCATAATATGTTATGGGTAAAAGAAGATGGTTCAACAAAACCTGAAATGAAAATGATGGGTCATAGTGATGAAGATTTAAGAGAATTAGAAGCTTTTGTAGGAAGAATTCCTGAATTTGATATGAAATAAAAAAGAG
>DKNG01000085.1:0-425 GCA_002470185.1 Arcobacter sp. UBA7394
AATTTAACATCTACATCTAATGGATAAGCTAAATTGTCTGCTAAATCATATGATTCAACTCTTCGCTGTTTAGCTGGTATTCTTGTATCTTTTAGAAGTGTTTTATATTTCCAAAATAAAAGCCCAACAGGATTTCCATTTTCATCTCCGAATACTTTCATAAATGGTCTTGCATCCTCTCCTAGATTTCCATCCTCTTTTAGTTTTCCACTTGAAAATACTATATTTTTGTTTTTATCTTTTATAGTAATATCAAGCCAAAGCTCTCTAAAATCCGCAACACCAGTTGGTAAATGATGTCCTGCTCCTACATTTGTAACACCCACATGCACTTGATTATCTTTTATATTTACATCTAGTTTAGCTGAGGTTCTAAGAAGTTGTATTGTTTGATCTTCTGCTTTTTTATCTTTTAGCCCTGATAA
>DKNG01000085.1:552-1283 GCA_002470185.1 Arcobacter sp. UBA7394
CCATCTTCAAGATTTGTCATATGACAATCAATACAAGTTTTATTTTTAGCCTTATCATTTGGATTGTTGTATTCTGATTCCTTCCATTGTTGATAAGTTGAAACAATCTTTTTACCAGTTATTGGAGAAGTTTCATCATGACAAGAAGCACAGTATTTTGGGTCTTTGTATAAAGGTTTCATATAACTGTCTTTATGTTCTTTAGGTTTTGCATTTATAAACTTATGCCCTAAATAACTTCTTATACTTGTTTCATCATCTTCAAAAGGATATTTTTTTCTATTTGTTAAATCCAAAGTATAAGATGAGTTTCCAACACTTGAAGCTTCAGAGATTCTGTGACAAGTAAGACAAGAAACACCTTCTTCAAGTCTAGCATTTCCATGTTTTTTATAATTATCTACTAGATTTTTGCCATTTTTTTCAAATAGGGTATTTGCTAAGCTATTTTCATTCATATTATGGCTTGTACGAGTAAGACCAGTTGTAAGACCACTTGGGTTATGACAGCCCATACACCATTGTCTAAACTCTTCCCCTTCAACTTCCCCTGCAATTGCTTCAAGAAGCATATAATAAGGGTTTGAGCCTACTAGATTTTTATGATTTGAGTTTGCCCATTGATTGAAAATCTCATTATGACAAGACTTACATTTTGTTGAGTTTGTCCAATCTTCATTATGATACATTTTTTTATCATTTTCTAGTTTTATTCCAACTAGATTTTCATC
>DKNG01000085.1:1431-2508 GCA_002470185.1 Arcobacter sp. UBA7394
ACAATAAGTACAAATGAACCATAAAGATGTATATTAAATGATATGATTCCTAACATATCTCCTCCTGTATTTCCTATAAAAAATAAGTAAAATCCACTTAGTATCACAAGTAATAATATAAAACCTAAAACCCAGCCAACAAAACTATTTTTTCTTTTTACAACGATATATTTATATGCATGTTTATTTACAAAAGGAATAATATAAAATACTGAAAAAATTATAGATAAAAAAGCATGTATTACTGATATAGTTTTTAAGTATTCCCATGGAAGACTTAAAATATCCATCTGTAAAATACCTGTTATAAAGATTATGATTATTAACCATTTTACATTTAAAAATTTCATTTATTGGCTCCTTTATCATAATCAACTATATTTCCTTCTAGGGTTTTAAGAAAGGCTGTTATTTCATCTATTTGTTTACTTGTAAGATTTATTCCTAATTGGTGACGCCCCATAATCTCAACTGCTTCTTTTATTTTATCAACTGCTCCATTATGAAAATATGGAGATGTTTTTGTTACATTTCTAAGAATTGGAACCCTAAAGAAGTTTGTATTAGCTCGACCTTTAAATCCACCTTTATTTTCAAAAGGAAAACTATTATCAATGATTTCAAAATCAGGTGGTGAGCCTAGGTTTGGTCTTAGGTCATGAATTCCTGCAAAATGTCTTAAAGGAAATCTTTGTACACTTTGACCTCCAACACTCATCCCTGTATGACAACCACTACAACCAAAGTTCATAAAGTTTGCAAGCCCTTGTTTTGCTTGGGCATTTATAGCATTGTTATCACCTTCTAAGAATCTATCAAAACTACTTCTAGTAAGCAGTGTTCTTACATACGAGGCAATAGAGATTTTAATATCTTCATAATTTAAATTCATAGCTTTGTATTTTTCATCATCATGAAGTTTTTCTAATAAAGTTTTTTCATTCATATTTAATTGATGTGGAGATTTTATAGCTTTATCTACTTCTTCTTCCAAGCTTTTTACTTCCCCAGTCCATGTTAAAAACTTAGCAAGAGAAGTATTTAAAATAGTCAAAGTATTTAGATGATAGGGATTTA
>DKNG01000085.1:2615-4446 GCA_002470185.1 Arcobacter sp. UBA7394
CAAAGAACACAGTTATTAGCATCTTGCATATCATTAGGTTGTTTATTACTAGTTAGAGCATTAAGAATGATTTTTTTCTCTTGGGGATTTTTACTTATTAAGTGACATGTAGAACAAGAAGTATCATTATTTGAAGATAGTTTTGTATCAAAAAATAGTTCTTTTCCTAAAAGTATTTTTTCTTTATCTAAAGTGATATTTTTTTCTTTATAGATTTTTTCTAAATCTTCATAGTTATTAGGAATAGCTTTTAATCCCTTTGCAATGGCAGTTTTACGTAGAAGGTCATCTTCATATACTTTAAAATCCCTTTGCTTCAAAATTGAAGGAAGGGATAATAAAATTGAGATAACTATAAAAGCTACAATAATAACTTGGATAATAGTTTTCATGTTTTTCTCTTTGTTTTAGATTCCAAAAGTCTCTTTGATTTTATTTTCAAAATCTTTATCGCTTAACTCTTTTCTAAGTGGTACAAAAGTACTCGCTTCAACTCCAACTTCAAGTGCAATATCACTGTTTTCATCTTCTATAATACTTTTTACAGCATCAGCAATTGGTTGTGGACTTGGACCTTCATTAATAGCTTTTGCAACAATTGGTACAAAGTGAGCTACTAAGTCTTTGTATGGTGAGTCTTCACTTGTTGTTTGAGCATTTGCAACTAAACCTTTTTTTACAAAGTTTGTTCCAAATAATCCTGATTGAATAGAGTGAACTCTAATTCCAAAAGGTGCTACTTCAAATCTTAATGAATCTACGATTCCTTCAACTGCATATTTTGAAGCATTATAATGAGAAAGAAGAGGTAATCCCATTTTTCCTAAGAATGAAGAGATATTAATAATCACACCACTTTTTGCTTTTCTCATATGTGGAAGTACTTCTCTTGTAGTTTTAATTAAACCAAATACATTTACATCAAATTGATTGAAGATCTCTTCATCAGTTCCTTCTTCTAGTGTTGCTACTAATCCATATCCAGCATTATTCACTAGAACATCGATTTTCCCTTCATTTTTTACTATTGTAGCTACTGCATCTTTTATTGATTCTGTTTTTGTTACATCAATATAAATATTTGTAATATTTTCATTTGAAGAGTCTAGGTTATCTATATTTCTAGTTCCTGCATATACTTTGTATCCAGCATTTGCTAGTGTTGAAGCTGATAGTTCTCCCATTCCTGAAGTTGCGCCTGTTATTAAAACTACTTGTGACATATTCATTCCTTTGTTTTATATATATAGTAATCTTACTCTTATTGATTGCGCTCAATCAATACTATTTTAGCACTAGAAGAAATAAATTTTAGCACTAAAAGAATTTTGGAAAAGAAAAATAATAAATTAGTTTTTTAATAGGTCTTTTGGGTAAACCCCATAAGTTTCAAAAAACAGTTTTGAGAAATGTCCTTGATGTTTATATCCCACATCTTTTGCAATCTCACCAATATTTAAAACCTTATCTTTTAGTAATAAATTTGCCTTTTCTAATCTTAATTTTTGAACATAATTATAAATAGTCATTTTATATACTTGTTTAAATACAATTTTTAGTTTTGATTCATTTGTAGCACAATGATGGGCTAAATCATGAATAGTAGGAGGTGATACATAGTTTTTAAGTAGATATGATTTTGCTTTTTTTGCTATTTGGAACTCTTCTTCATTTATTTCATCTTCACAAATATCTAAAAGTGAAAACCTATGAATTATAAACTCCATAATATTATGCTCATATCTAATACTATTCATACTTAAATGCTCTTTTGAGTTAAGTGTTTTACTTATGATATATAAACTCAAAGCATCAATAGGTTGTGAGTTTA
>DKNG01000085.1:4571-10422 GCA_002470185.1 Arcobacter sp. UBA7394
GAAAAAGTCAGCAATAAAAAGAATGAATATCTTTGTTCTTTTATCTTTTTTTATATTCAAAGTAAAGTTTTGTCTAGATGAACAAAAGATATTAACATCATCTTTTTTTGATTTGAACTCTTCGTTTTTTATATGATCATTTAAAGAAAAAGCTCCATCTTTTATACTAGATATTACTACCATTCTATCAAGGTTTTTTATTGGAAATTGCATATGTTCATTATTTTCTAAATCAATATCTAGAAAAACAATTGAGTTAGAAATATCTACTCTTGTAATATGACTATTTTTATTCTCAAAAAGTTTTGTTGTTTTATATTTTGTATCTGTGATATTAAAAAAGAAACTATCCATGATTAACCTAAATTATAATATTCTCGAACTCTACGCTCAAAGTCTTCATCGCTTAACTCTTTTTTCATTGGTAAGAATTTTTTGGCTTTCTCTCCAATAGTTGCCCTTGCAGGAAAGTTTTCATTTTCTATTATCTCTTTGATAATAAAAGCTACTTCTTTTGGGTCATTACCTTGGTTTATTTGTTCAACTATAACAGGAGCTAATTTGGATACAGTATTAGCATAAGGTGAGTTTTTATCAAAGGTATTGAAGTTTGTAACTAGATTTTTCTTTGCAAAATCAGTATTAAAAAACCCTGGCATAATAGAGTGAACTCTTATATTAAAATCACTTAATTCATATCTTAAAGAGTCAGTTATTCCCTCAACTGCGTATTTACTAGAGTTATAAAGGGTAAGTAGTGGAAGACCAATTTTCCCTAAAAAAGAAGAGATATTTATAATAATACCACTGTTTTGCACTCTCATAAAAGGAATTGTTTCTTTACAAACTCTAAGAAGTCCAAAGACGTTAATATTGTATTGATCAAACATCTCTTTTTCGTCTAAATCTTCTACAGTACTTACTAATCCATAACCTGCATTGTTTATTAGAATATCTATTTTTTTATGATTTTTGATTATTGTACTTATTGATTCTTTTATATTTGTAGGGTTTGTAATATCAAGTTTTAGTGGAATTAAATTTTGTAGATTGTTTGTATTTATATTTTCTGTGTTTCTAGTTCCTGCATAAACTATAAAACCTTTTTTTGCTAAAAGTAGTGCAGTTTGTTCTCCCATTCCAGAGCTAGCACCTGTAATTAAAACTACTTTTTGAGAATCCATATAAAACCTTCTTGATACAATTTATTAAATCATATCAAAAAGATTACTTATAAAAATTGTGCTTGGTCAAGTTTATAATACAAATAAGAAAATATATATCATAACACCCATAATAGAGCTAAGTGTTAGTGTTGCATAAATTGATTTTCCAATCTTTTTATGGTTTTTCATAGAGAAGTTCTCTAAACCATTTTTTTTATACTCTTTGAATGCACTTATATATAAATATAACCATCCTCCAACAGAACCAATGGCTATAATTATATGAATGATTAAGAATATAACTAAGAAGTCATAAGATACGGAACTGCTTTTAGCATACTCCATAAAACCTCCACTTAAACGTACTCCAATCTCAAATACAATTACAAGTATTAAAGTAAATGCTAATATTATACTTTGAGAGATAAAGTGTTTTTTATACTGTTTTTTTATTGCATAAGAAATGCTAATACCCAAAAATATAGGAAGTAAAGCAAAATAAACTGTTGCTATATCTAAAAATAGTAAAGCTTCAGTTCCTAAAAATCCAGCTTTTGAAAACATTAGTTATCTTGAGTTTGTTTTTTTAATGAATTTTCAATAATTATAAAACCAAATGGTAATAACGAATATACAAAATATTGAAATCCTAAACCTTTATCCCATCTACACTTTTTCATTGCTTCAAATAAAACAATACAGAATAGAATAAATAATACTCCATGTCCCATTCCCACAACTTTTACTGGGTATGGATTTTCACCAATATATTTAATAGGCATTGCTATAAATACTAATATTAAATATGACAGCCCCTCAATAAACGAAATAACTCTAAATCTTGAATACGAATTTTTTAACATATTAATTGTCCCTTTGTTAAATAAAAAGAGATTATATTAAAGTTTTGTTTACGAAGAGTTAATATAAAATGTAAGTAAATAAATTATTAGGGTTTTATTATGCCAAACTCAAACGATGATAAAAGATGGGAAGAGGGTTTATATAAAGAAAATTCAAATTTAAAACTTTTATTAGAAGCTCGTGCAAAAACACAAGAACCTATTAATACCTTTGACCTATCTAATACAAATTTAGAAAATATTAATTTAGTAAACCAAGGGCACCATGAAGGTTACAAGCTAATAAATTGTGATTTTTATAAAGCAAATCTTTCTAAAGCTCACTGTTTCAAAGTGGATTTTTCTGGTTCATCTTTGATGAAAGCAAACTTTTCAGGAGCTAATTTACACTTTGCAGATTTAAGAAATTGTAATCTTTTAGGTGTTAATTTTGAACATGCAAGATTAGAAAATGTTATTTGGGATGAAGAGTTAATTCAAGAGAGATTAGCAAAAAAAAGTAATAATTTAGAGGAACAAATAGATTTATATCAACAATCAGAAGAAATATATCGTAATTTACGACTTACAACAGAATCAGATGGTTTGTTTGAAACAGCAGGAATTTTCTTCCAAAAAGAGATGAGAATGAGAAGAAAACAAATGCCTCAATTCTCCACAAAAAGATTAATTTCCAAAGTAGTTGAATTTTCATGTGGATATGGAGAGAGACCTTTACGAATTGTATTGATTAGTGCATTGGTTATATTACTATTTTCTTTTATATTTTTTATGACGGGACTATCTTACAATGATGATATGATTATGTTTTCATCGTCTGCTAGTTACTTAGAGAATCTTATGGATTTTTTAAATAGTTTATATTTTAGTGTAGTGACCTTTACTACTTTAGGGTATGGAGATATTTTGCCTCTTGGAATATCTAAGTTCTTTGCAGGAGTCGAGGCACTTTTGGGTGGATTTATATTAGCTTTATTTGTAGTTGTATTTGTAAAAAAGATGACTCGTTAGAGTTATCTTTTATAAATTTGAAATAATAGTGAATTCAACACCTTTATCTACACTGCTTTTACAAGTAATGGAACCTTTTAGAGTACTTGTAACCATATTGTAGATTATATTTAATCCAAGTCCAGTTCCCCCATTACTTCTATTTGTTGTAAAGAAAGGATCGAATATCTTTCCAAGATTTTCTTCTTTAATTCCTTTTCCATTATCTGTATAAATTATCTTTAGTTTTTTATTATCTAATGTAACTTTGATTGTAATATCACCACCTTTTTTATTAGCAAAACCGTGCATGATTGAGTTTAATATTAAATTAGTAATAATCTGTGAAAATGACCCTGGACAAGAGTATATTTTGATACTCTTATCACAATCTATACTAATATTTATATCTTCTTTTCTAGTTGTATTTACCATACTAAGAAGAATTTCTTCTATATACTCTTTTAAGTAAAACTCTCTTTTTTCTTCACTTGTTTGGTCAACTGATATTTGTTTGAAACTTTTCACAAGTTGTGCTGTTCTTAAAAGGTTTGTATTAATAGAGTTTGCAATTTCTAATGAATTATCAATAAAATGTTCAAACTCCTCTTCTGACATTTCTTCATTTTTATATAAGGTAGTAATTCTTTTATTTAGCTCAATAAAGTGTGTAATTCCTGTAATTCCAATTCCTACAGGAGTATTAATCTCATGTGCAACTCCTGCAACTAAACCACCTAAACTTGCCATTTTCTCTGAGATTACTAATTGTCTTTGTGTTTCCTCTAGATTGAAGATTGTCATTTGTAACTCTTCATTTGAATCGGCTAATTCTTCATTTGTTACTTTTAATTCAACAGTTCTTCTTTCTACTTCTTGTTCTAGGTTTTTATTAAGTTCATTTAATTCTTTTGATACTTCTTTTAGTTGAGTAATATCAAACATCACACCTATAATTCCATCAACATTATTGTTTTCATCAAAATAGACATTTTTATAAAAAATCATATTTTTTCGGCTATTATCAGGACTTTTAAAAATACCTTCATATTTTTGATGTGAACCACTATTAAATAACTCTTGATCTTTTTTATAATAAATATCTGCTATTTCTTTTGTAGTCATATCATATACAGATTTACCAATAATTTTATCTTTACTTAATTGAAGTAAGTCCTCAAAAGCTTTATTACAACCAGTATAAATACCCTTTTTATTTTTGTAATAAATAGGAGCTTGAACACTATCTATTAAATCTTGTTGGAATTTTAGTTGTTTTTTTGTTTTAGCTTCTGCTATTTTTCTTTTTTGAATATTTATTAGTAGTAAGATTATAAATACAAACATGAATATAAACACTACAATTAGAGTAATAATCTCTTTTTTGTACTCTTGAAAGAAGTTTATTCTCCTATTGATTATTACACTATCAGCGGGCATATTAATACTTCCAATATTAAAGGCTTCTAATTTATTATTATCAAAAATGTATTTGTTAGGACTTTTATAAAGTACTGGAATATCTGATACTTTTGTACCTTCTAGGATTTGTTTTCCCATTTGTGCTGCTGTTTTTCCGTGGTAATATCCACTAGTTAAATAACCTCCAATGATTCCATTTCCAAGATTGAAATCCCACAATCCATAAAGAGGAGTTTTAGAGTATTTTTCAATCATTTCTGAAACCTCATAATACTCTAAAGCTATATTATTTTTAGTTCGAAAAAATATAGATAATAAAATAGCGCTGTTTTTTGGTAGGTTCTGAACTTTGTATTTTAGCTCTTCAAAAGTGACTTTTGTAATAATCTCAAAATTAATTGATTTATCTGGATAGTTTTTAATAATTTCTAGGGCTTCTTTTTTGACAATATTACCAGTAGTTGTATCATCAATTATAGTATAAATATTTTTTATATTTGGATGAAGTTTTTTTATTAATTGGTAATTTTTTACAATATTAGCTTGTTCATTTATACCTGTAAAGTTACTAAAATCTTCTATATCTTTTGGTTTTAGATAGTTAACTCCCATGAATACAACTGGAGTTTTTTTGAATAAAGTATCATTATATTTTTTGATGAAATTAAAAGCATTATTATCAGAACTGATAATCAAATCAAAGTTAACATTAGCGTATTTTTTTTCATAAGTTTTTTTCAATAAATCATAATATTCAGGTGATATAAACCTTTTTGTGTCCATATATTCTACATAAAAATCTATATGAGAGTTAGTATTAAATACTTCTTTTATCCCTCTATTTATATCATCAGTCCATTTGTATGTTTGGTTATATGAGTGTAGAACTAGTACTTTTTGATTATTGTTTGCATTTAAATTGGTAGTGAAAAAAAAGAAAAAAACTATTAAGTATAAGTATAATTTTTTCATCTTGCTTTCCTTTGTATAAATTATACTATAAAAAATATGTAATTGTTATTTTTGGACTAGTACACAAAAGCTAAATAAAAATATAAGATAATACTCAAAAGGATAGATTATGTTTTATATATTTGTTTTACTATTTGCTTTTTATTTTGTATTAACTCTGGCATCTATTGTGGCTGTATTACAAGAAGATGTTTTGTACTCAAAGAAAGAGAAGTTCAATAAAGTATTATTTATTCTTTTTGTTCCTATTATAGGCTCTATAGTTGAGCTTAGAAATATAGCTAAATATAAAAAACTAAAAAATGACAAATATGAAGATAATGTAAACAGAAATGCGAAAGTTTACGAGTTCTTTGATAATCATACCCCAGATATGCCCGTAAACAATCCTGATTCACCGCTGTAATTTAAGAGTAAAACTACTAATAATAACAATAG
>DKNG01000085.1:10519-10760 GCA_002470185.1 Arcobacter sp. UBA7394
GAGCTAAACTGTCCAAAAAATAAGGCACTAGTAAAGTATCCAGAAGTTTTAACTCTTTTCTTTAATGTTGTTTTACTTAACATCCATGCTGTAAGATTTGTAAGCATTATTCCCCCACCAAAACCAAGTAAAGGAGCTGTAAAATAAAATAGATGTAACTCTTGAACTAAACCAACTCCTGTAAATCCCATAGCAATAATAAAAGTAGCTATTAAAAATATAGTAGAGTATGAGTATCTAG
>DKNG01000085.1:10869-11760 GCA_002470185.1 Arcobacter sp. UBA7394
GCAAACTTCCCAGAAGCTCCAAACTCTTCAATAAGTAAAAATGGTATTTGAGTAGGTAAAATAAAAAATATCAACATATAACAAAAAGCTAGTATATAAATAAAATATATCCTAGAACTAACTTGTACTTCATCATCTTTTATAGTATCAATTTTTACTTCTTTTAATTGAGTAATTGCCAAAGGCAAAAGTAAAAATCCAATAAGATAAATACCAAAAGAGTATCTCCAAGATATATCAGATAAAAAACCTCCACCAATAACAAATACAACCCCACCAACAGCAGTAAATGCACTTTGATATCCCATAAACTTATGTCGGCTTTGTTCTTTGAAATAATCCCCAACTAATGAAGTAGATACAATCATAAGTGTAGCAACACAAACTCCAAATACAGCTCTAGAAGCTAGAAGTAATTCTAAACTATCCAAATAAAGACCAGTACTTCCGGAAATAGCAAAAACTATAAGAGCGATAATAGCGGATCGTTTTTTACCAAATCGAAAAATAATATGCCCTAAAATAGGTGCAAGTATTGCAATAACAAAAGAGGGTAGTGTAAGCATAAGACGTGAGTAAAATTCTATGTTTTTAATATCAGTAAAATGTTCTTTTAGATGAGGTAAAGCTGTAACAATAGCTACGTTTGACATCATAGTTGTCATAGAGATTAATAATAGTGTAAATATAGTAAGTTTTTTAATATCTGAATTCATTTTGGAATTGTAGCTAAAAATAGATTACGCAGACAGTGTCTGCGTAATTTGGTAGTTAATTATTATGTTTAATCAAAGATTTTTTTATACACATGACAATATGGAGTTTTGCCAGTTCTTAAATAATAGTTTTGATGGTAGCCTTCCGCTGCATAAAATGGACTATGAGGTTTAA
>DKNG01000234.1:0-2063 GCA_002470185.1 Arcobacter sp. UBA7394
GCTGTAAATGACAAAATGTTAGCTCAAATGATTCCTGTACAAATTATTGGATATGTATCTAATAAAATTGCTATTTCAGGACAAGGTTTAGTTGAAGGTATGGAGATTGTATTAAAAGGAAACGAAAGAGTTTTCCCTAATTCTCCAGTAAAAGTAATAAACAAATAATAGGAATATAGAATGGATTTAATTAAATTTTCGATTAAAAACCCAGTTACTATTATTGTATCGGTTTTAATCGTAGTTATATTTGGTATTTTATCTTTAAATAAATTACCATATCAATTAACACCCTCAGTTACTAAACCTGAGATTAAAGTAACAACTGCATGGGGAGGAGCTACTCCTTATGAAATTGAGAGAGAAATTATTGAAGAGCAAGAAGATGCTTTAAAGAGTTTAAATAACTTAATTGAGTACGAATCTTCTGCAAAAGATAATTATGGTGAAGTTACACTTACTTTCAAATTAGGAACAGATTTAAGAGCTGCATTACAAGATGTATCAAATAAATTAAATGAAGTTAGCTCTTATCCTGATGATGTTGAAGAACCAATAATAGAAACTGCAACTGCAAGCCCAGTTATTTGGATGATGCTTCAAACAGAAGATTCAAACCCTAGACATATTGATGAATATAAAACATTCTTTGATGATGAAATAAAACCTGCTATTAAAAGAGTAGATGGTGTTGCTGGAACTATGACTGCTGGTGGTAGAGATCAAGAGATGCAAGTTGAATTTGATTCAAATAAATTAGCATCTTATGGATTAACAATTCCCAAAGTAATCTCAACACTTCAAAGTGAAAATGTTGATGTAGCAGCTGGTATTCAAAATCTTGATAGAAGATCTTATAGAATTAGAACTGTTCATAAATTCTCAACTATAGAAGATATTGAAAATGTAATTTTAATATCAAATAGAGAACAAAGAGTAACAGTTGGTGATGTTGCAAAAGTAAACTTTGGATATGAAACGGCACAAACTGTTGCAATGTACTTAGGTAAAGATGGTATGTTCTTAGGAGTTCAACCAAACTCTGATGCAAATATTGTAAAACTTACTAATGATGTTGAAAAAGTTGTAAATGAACTTAACGCAGGTATGTTGAAAAAAGAACAACTTAAAATGCAATGGATTTATGATGAAAGACCATATATTGTAGGTTCTGTTGATTTAGTTCAACAAAACATTATGATTGGTGGTATTTTAGCCGTATTCATTCTAATTACATTCTTAAGAAGTATTTCTCCAACTGCTGTTGTTGCAGTGGCAATTCCAATTTCTGTAATTGGTACATTTATTATTCTTTCTGTTATGGGAAGATCTTTAAATACAATTTCACTTGCAGGTATTTCATTTGCAGTTGGTATGCTAGTAGATGCAGCTATTGTTGTATTAGAAAATATTGATAGACATAGAAAAAATGGTGATAGTGTTGCGGAAGCTGCATATAAAGGTGCTAGTGAAGTATGGGGTGCATTAATTGCTTCTGCTTCTACAACTGTTGCAGTATTCTTACCAATCATTTTCTTACAAGATGAAGCAGGTCAGTTATTTAAAGATATTGCTATTGCAGTTACTGCTGCGGTTACATTCTCTTTATTTGTTTCAATTTCTGTAATTCCAATGCTTTGGAAAAAATTTGCAGGAGTTTCAAAATCTGAACCAAAAGATGCAGGAGTTATTGCAAACTTTGGACATAAAATAGTTGACTTTATTATGTCAATTGTAAAAGCATCTTTAAAGAATTTATTTACAAAATTAGCAACGATATTCTTATTATCGGCATTTTCAGTTGGTGCGATTTATACATTGTTCCCAAAACTTGATTATTTACCACAAGGTAATAAGAACTTAATTTTTAATATTTTAATTGCTCCTCCGGGATTATCATATCAAGAAAGATATGATATGGGTACATACTTAATGAAAAAAGTTGAGCCACATATTAATAAAGACGTTGATGGAATTCCTGGTTTAAATAGAGCCTTTTATGTATCATTTGGAGATTTTAATATCTTTGGTGGAACATCTATGCATGAAGATAGAGCTAAAGA
>DKNG01000234.1:2188-3073 GCA_002470185.1 Arcobacter sp. UBA7394
GAAGATGGTATTGGTGAAGGTAATACAGTTAATATTGATATCTCTGGTGAAAAAATTGAAGATATCGCAAATGTTGGGGGTCAACTATTTGGTGCAACAATGGGTGCATTAAAAGGTTCTCAAGTAAGACCTGTTCCTTCTGTTGAGTTACTTTACCCAGAAGTTAGAATTAAACCAAACCAAGATGCTCTTAAAGCTTTAGGTATGTCATCACAAGATTTAGGTATTGCGGTTGATGTATTAATGAGTGGTAGACAAGTTGGTGACTTTGAACAAGATGGTAAAAAGAAAATTGATTTAGTTTTAAAAGCAAATGAAGATTTAATTAAAACACCTGAAGATATTATGTCTGCTCAGATTGTTTTACCTAATGCCTCACTTGTTCCTGTATCATCTATTGCAACATATGGAATTACTACAGGTATTTCTGAGATTAGACACTTAGATGGAAAAAGAACAATTACACTTCAAGTTACGCCTCCGTCAGGTACAACAATTGAAGAAGCAATGAAAACAATTGGTGGAATGTTAGCTGGTATGAAAGCTAAAGGTATGATTCCTCCTACAGTTGAAATTGGTATGTCTGGTACTGCTGATAAATTAACTGAAACAATTGGTTTATTAACAAGTAACTTCTTATTAGCATTAGTAATTGTATATCTATTAATGTCAGCATTATTTGGTAACTTCTTATATCCAATCGTTATTATGTTTACAGTGCCTTTAGCAACTGCTGGTGGATTTATTGGTCTTGCTTTAACTAATGCCTTTGTAGCACCTCAGACATTGGATATTTTAACCATGTTAGGATTTATTATTCTTGTTGGTATTGTTGTAAATAATGCCATTTTAATTGTACACCAGAGTTTAAATTATATTAAAAAT
>DKNG01000233.1:0-735 GCA_002470185.1 Arcobacter sp. UBA7394
ATTTTTAATATAATTTAAACTTTGGTGTACAATTAAAATAGCATTATTTACAACAATACCAACAAGAATAATAAATCCTAACATTGTTAAAATATCCAATGTTTGACCTTCTGCACCTGGAACAAATGTTTTTGTAAGCCAAAGACCAAGAACTCCACCAGCAGTGGCTAAAGGAACTGTAAACATAATAACTAATGGATATAAGAAGTTAGCAAATAACGCTGACATTAGTAGGTAAATTACTAATAATGCTAAAATAAAACTTCCAGTTAGTAAACCAATTGTTTCAGTTAATTTATCAGCAGTACCAGACATACCAATTTCAACTGTTGGAGGAATTTTACCTTCTGCTTTCATACCTTCAAGCATTCCACTAATTGTTTTCATTGCTTCTTCAATAGTTGTACCCGGTGGAGGTGTTACTTGTAAAGTAATAGTTCTTTTTCCATCTAAGTGTCTAATAGATGAAATACCAGTTGTACTTGAATAAGTAGCAAGTGATGATACAGGAACTAAAGAAGAGTTTGGTAATGCTATTTGAGCAGCCATAATATCTTCTGGTGTCTCAATTAATTTATCATCAGCTTTTAATACTAAATCAATTTTCTTTTTACCTTCTTGCTCAAAATCACTTATTTTTCTTCCACTCATTAATGCATCAATAGAAACACCTAAATCTCCAGATGTCATACCTAAAGCTTTTAGAGCATCTTGATTTGGTTTAATTCTAACTTC
>DKNG01000233.1:911-3116 GCA_002470185.1 Arcobacter sp. UBA7394
TCAATATTAATAGTATTACCTTCACCAATACCATCTTCAAACACACCTGATTGAATTGATACACCAATAACAGATGGCATAGAATTAACTAGAGGTGCAAACATAGGAATAGTTTCTTTTGCTCTAGACTCATGCATAGAAGTTCCACCAAATAATGAAAACTCTCCAAAAGAAACATAGAAAGCTCTATTTAATCCAGGAATATCTCCAACGTCCTTATTAATATGCGGTTCAACACCTTTCATTAAATAAGCACCCATATCATATCTTTCTTGATATGAAAGTCCAGGAGGTGTAATTAGAATATTAAAAATAAGATTCTTATTCCCCTGAGGTAAATAATCTTTTTTAGGTTCTAATATAATAATAGTTGAAATAGATATTGAAGCAAGTAATAAAATTGTCACTACTTTACTCCATACATTCTTTAAAGACATTCTAACTATTGACATAATAAATTGAACTATCTTATCACCAAATCTAGCAAGAGCTCCTGCATCTTTTGGTTCTTTTCCTGAAATACTTGCAAATTTTTTCCATAACATTGGAATAACAGATATAGATACAAATAAAGAGAACGTAACTGCTGCTGTAACTGCAATAGCAATATCTTTAAATAACTGACCTGCTTCATCTTCTAAGAAAATGATTGGTAAGAATACCGCAATAGTAGTAAGTGCAGATGCAATTAATGCACCCCATACTTCACTAGTACCTTTATAAGCTGCATCAGCAATACTTTCCCCGTTTTTTCTATGTCTATCAATATTTTCAAGAACAACAATAGCAGCATCGACCAGCATACCAACTGCAAATGAAATACCTGCTAGTGAAATAGTATTTAATGATCTATCCATTGCTGAAAGAACAATAAATGTTCCGATTACTGAAATAGGAATTGCAACTGCAACAACGGCAGTAGGAGAAATACTTCTTAAAAATAAAATTAATATAATAACAGCTAAAGCTCCACCAATCATAATATTTTGTTGTACTAAATCAACAGAACCTACAATATATGGTCTTTCATCATATAACCATTGAATCTTTAATTGCTTTTTCTTTAAATCCCCTGCATTTAACTCTTGAACTACTTTTTCAACATCATTAGTAAGTTTTACAATATTTGCATTTGCACTAGGTTGAACTCCTAAGAAAATACCATCTTTTCCTAAGAACATCGCAACTGTTTTTGCAGTTTCATAACCAAATTGAACTTTTGCAATATCCTTAATAGATACTCTTTGTTCTCTATTTGAAATTAAAATTACATCTTCAATATCTTTAATACTTGAAAACTTATGAACCGTTCTAATTCTATATGCTCTTCTATCTAAGTTTTGAACTCCTGCTGAAACATCAACATTCTCACTTCTTAGAGTATTAATAACAGAATTGATAGTTAAACCATAAGAGGCTAATTTATTTGCATCAAATACAATTTGCATTTCTTGTTTTCTTCCACCACCATCCATAGCACCAGAAACACCATCAACTCTTTTAATTGCAGGAACTAATTCATTATCAAAATAAGTTCTATATTCATCAATATGCCTATTATTCTCATCTGTAGTTTGAAGCATCATCCAAATTACAGGACTTGCAGTTGCAGTTTCAATAATAGGTTCATCAACATCATCAGGATAAGAACTAACCTCGTTTAATTTATTAGATACATCTTGTAATGCAGCTCTAATATCTGTACCTAATTTAAAAGTAAGAGTTACTTCACCAAAATTATCCTTTGCAGATGATTCATACTCAATTAAGTTATTTAAACTTTTTAAAGCATCTTCTTGCTCTTCAATAATTTCTCTCTCAATTTCATAAGGAGTTGCACCACCCCATCCTGTTGTAATCTTGATTTCAGGCTTTGTTACAGATGGTGTTAATTGATATGGTAATTTTGTCAAAGACAAAACACCAAACATAACAACAATTAAAACCGATACTATAATAGTAACAGGGTTTTTTATGGAAAATTTAATTAAATCCATTTTTCATACCTACTTATTTAAAATTTTTACAGGAGAGTTAGGAAATATTCTTTCATTACCTTTTACAACAATCTCCATACCTTCAACTAAACCTTGTCCAGAAACTGCAATATCATGTGAAATATATCCAATAATTTGCACTGGAATCATTTGAGCTAAATTTTTATCATTAATAGCAAATACTACATTTTGACCAAATCTTTTAATT
>DKNG01000113.1:0-4201 GCA_002470185.1 Arcobacter sp. UBA7394
GAAGATTGTACCACCAGTAGGGAAATCTGGTCCCTTAATAAAATGCATTAATTCATCTGCTGTAGCTTCTGGATTTTCTATTACATGTAAAATAGCATCTAATAATTCACCTAAGTTATGAGGTGGAATTTTAGTTGCCATACCAACTGCAATACCTTCTGAACCATTTAATAGTAAAGTAGGAACTCTCGTTGGAAGAACAGCAGGTTCTTTCATCGTATCATCGTAGTTAGCAACATGATTAACTGTATCTTTATCAAGATCTTTTAGTACTTCTTCAGAAATCTTAGTCATTCTAGCTTCGGTATATCTCATTGCTGCGGCATTATCACCATCAACAGAACCGAAGTTACCTTGACCATCAACTAAAGGAGCTCTCATTGAGAAATCCTGTGCCATTCTAACTAACGCATCGTAAACTGAAGTATCACCATGTGGGTGATACTTACCAATTACATCACCAACAATTCTTGCAGATTTTTTGTAAGCTGACTTAGAAGTAATATTTAAATCATGCATCGCATATAAAATTCTTCTGTGAACTGGTTTTAATCCATCTCTTGAATCAGGTAGTGCTCTACCAATAATAACACTCATAGAGTAATCTAAATAAGAAGCTTTAACAGAATCTTCAATATTAATGTCAATAATATCTTGGTTTTCAAAAAGGTTTTCCATAAAAAAAGGCCTTTGTATTATAAAATTGAGTTATTTTATCTAAAAAGTACTTAGTGTAAGTTGTAATGGGTGTTAGAGAGTATAAAAGAAGCAAAAAAAATAGTTTTTTTATACTTCTTTTGTAGTTATATAATTAACTATTTTTATGTTTTAGAATAGCGTTATATATTTCATCTTTTAGTTTTAATTTTTCTTTCTTTTTGATTTCAACTTGAAACTGATCAGCATGAGATTTTTCCATCTCACAAATTTCTTCATCCAAATTATTATGCTTGTCAAAAATACTTACAAAGTAGTTGTCTTTGCTCTTAAGTTCATTAATTAAATCTCTGTGCTCGTGAAACATTGCGATATCCTCTTAATTTAATTTGTTATTAAAGTATACAAGGAGAAAACTTAATATTCTTTAAATTATTAAGTTTTCTAATAGCGTTTATTTTATGTATTTATGTTCTATAATCTGCGTTTATTTCAACATATTTGTAACCTAAATCACAACCATATGCTGTAAAAGATGAATTACCTACACCAATATCACAAATTACTTTATACTGATCATTTTCTAAAACTTTAGACGCTTTTGCTTCTTGTGCTTCATCAAAGCAGATTTCACCTTTATTAAAAACAACTACCTCATTATAAGAAATAACAAGTTTTTCTTCATCACAAGTAATTCTCGAGGCACCTATTGTTGAAGCAATTCTTCCAAAATTTGGATCTTCCCCGTATAAAGCAGTTTTTACTAATAAAGAGTTTGATAAAGCTTTTGCAGCTATTTCGGCTTCTTGTTTTGAAGCTGCATTAATTACTTCAAAGGCAACAGCTTTTTTAGCACCTTCTCCATCTGCAACCATCA
Source organism: Arcobacter sp. UBA7394 (assembly GCA_002470185.1). Classification (GTDB taxonomy): domain Bacteria; phylum Campylobacterota; class Campylobacteria; order Campylobacterales; family Arcobacteraceae; genus Poseidonibacter. The sequence goes on from DKNG01000113.1 coordinate 1,535, forward strand.
TCATTGCCATATCATGCATAACAAGTCTCAAAGCTTCACTAAAAGCTTCTTTATCATATGCATTTGACTTTTTATTAGCTAATAACATTACTGTATCATTTGTAGATGTATCCCCATCCACTGAAATAGCATTAAATGTACTATGAGAATTAAATTCAAGTGCTTCTTTCATGTCTTCTTTTGGAATGTTTGCATCAGTACAGATAAAACAAAGCATTGTTGCAAGATTTGGATTAATCATTCCAGCACCTTTTGACACTGCACCTATTTTAAATGAGCTTCCATCTTCAAGCTTAACTTCATACATACAATTTTTTTCATAAGCATCTGTTGTCATTATTGCATGAGATAAATTTTGACCATTTTTGGCAGATAAATCAAAAGAGTTTGCACCATTTACAATTTTTTCTATTGGTAATGGATTCCCGATTACACCAGTGCTACTCATGATTGGATTAACTAAATCGTAATTCAAAGAAGAAAAAATAGTATTGATATCTTCAATTCCTTTTTTACCAGTCATTGCGTTAGCATTTTTTGAATTAATTAAAACAAAATTTGTTTGAAAATTTTCATCATATTGTAAAAAATGCTTAAGTGGTGCAGCTTGAAATTTATTTTCAGTAAAGACAGCTTCTACATCACAAGGTTCATTCGTGTAAATAAACCCTAAATCTTTATTTCCATTTGGTTTAAGTCCTGCACTAATTCCATCACAGTTGAAACCATCTATTTGATCAATAAAACCTTTTATAGGTAAAATTGTAAACATTATATATCCTCTGGTTTATTTTTTAAATTAATAATTCTTTTTGATCTAGCAATACCTTTTTGAGAACCAACTAATAACAGCTTACATTTAGCATTAATAATTGTTGTTCCTTTAGGCATTTGAATAAATTTACCTTTTGTTTCAGTGATACCAATAACTGAAACTTTCAGTCTATCTCTTAAATGTAAATCTTTTACTTCACGATTAACAACCCATGAATCTTCAGAAACTATAACTTCTTCCATATCAATAGGAGTATCTCTTTTGTATAAGAATTCATCTAAAACATTTTCCATATCTGGTCTAATTGCCATTGCTGATACTCTTTTTGCCATTAAAGACGGAGTTGCAACAACTTTATCAGCCCCTAGTTTTTTAAGTCTAATCTTCTCATTTTGTGTTTCAGCATTTGAAATAATCAAAAAAGGACTTCTACCAAGTTCTTTTTCATATAATCTTACAGACGCAATTAAAGTAATATTGTCTGAAATATTTTTTGATAAAGAGATTGCACCTTTTGCAGAACTCAAGTGTGATTTTAGAAAAGCAAGCTCTTTATAAGGCTCTTCTTTTACATAATATGGATAACCATTCTCTTTTGCTATTTGCTCAATATCTTCACTTGGATCAACCACAACAAAGGGAATATGATTCTCCCTAAATTGTTTAGCTAATTGAGCTGTATACTCATTGTGATAGAAAATAACAAAGTGACGTCTAAGTCTAGCAATTTTATAAAGCATATTTCTTTCCTTATAAAGATCAAATAACCTACCCTTAACAACAGCATCAATTAATACAGCAGTAGATAATGTAAATAATGCAAACCCAAAAATAATTAATGTAATAGTAAAAAATCTTCCAGCTGGTGAGATAGGAGCAATTTCTCCAAATCCAACAGTAGTAAAAGTAATACCAGTTTGATAAATAGCATCTAATATTGGGAAATCATCAATAATGATATATCCAAGTGTTCCAATCATCATAATGACTTGAACTAATACAAGAGGTAATCTAAAGGGTTTTAATTGTGAGTATATTACGGGGTTAAGGTCGTATTCTGGCTTGGCTGTTCTTATTTCCCAGCCAAGTGCTTTTTTTATTCGCTTGAGTAAGCTCATGAAAGCACTTTTCTAGTGCTTTCTTAAGAGTGTTTTTTAAGAGTTCTTAACTCTTTAGCAGAAATTCTGATCTTTTGAGTAGTACCGTCTTCTAAAGTAACTCTTACAGTTCTTAAGTTTGGTAAAAATCTCTTTTTAGTTCTGTTTTTCGCGTGACTTACGTTGTTTCCAACCATTGGTCCTTTTCCTGATAATGCACATCTTCTTGACATTTGTCTTCCTTATATAGTGAATAATATTTGCGTATTGTATCCAATAAATCTTAAGTGTAATTTAAACAGTCTGTATAATCTCATTAACTCTTTGTAAATTTTTCAATAATGTATATTTCTTGGCAATATTTCTATTTTGTTTCTTAATTTTCTTCAATTCTTCTTTTTGCATTAGTAAAGCATCAACTTTAAAAGGAGCTGATCTATCTGCAGGATTTTCCATAGTTGCAAAAACATCAATTAATTCTTTTGAATGATTATTAACAGTTGTAAATACTGCACACTTACAGAACATTGCTTTTAAAACATTTGTAGCAAAACTACTATTATGTGTAGGTAGAAGAAAAATATCTGAGGCTAAGAATAAGTCATTCATATTTTCATAATCCTCAACTAACATAATCCTTTCAGAATAATCAAATTTTGAAAGCTGAAATTTTAATGAATATATTTGTTTATGATCAGCTGCAATTAAAGCAATAAAATTATCTTCATTTAATGAGAATATAGTTTCAATGAACTCTTTCACTCCAGAAGATTTAATATTCTTTCCAGTAAAAAG
>DKNG01000113.1:4287-7203 GCA_002470185.1 Arcobacter sp. UBA7394
GTTTTTTCATATTCAATATTTACACTTGGGTAAACAAGTTCAATAATCTCTTCATTTATATTAGCTTTTAAAGACATCTCTTTTTTTAATTTTAAAGAAGGAACAATTACTTTTTTTGCATTACTAGCATTTTCTACTGCTTTATCATCGACAGCTCCAGAGTGAAAATATACATCAGCATACTCTTTTTTTGAAAAAGACAATTTTTTTAATAAACCTTGATCTTCTAAAGTTTTAATATTTTCTTGTTTTTCTAGTTCTTCAATTAATTTTGTTTTTGCTTTATATGTTATAGATATTGTACTCATTAGAACTCTTTATTTGTGAAATGCATAAATTGGGCTTTGCGAAATTTTTATATTATCTTTTTGTAATATTCCAAATTTATCGTAAACTTTATTAAAATCAGTTAATTCAATTTCTCTATTGCCGTGAGTCCAAATAATATCTAATTTCTGTGATTTCTTACTAAGTGTAAGAACATATAAATCTTTTGAAACAGTAAAATTTTCAAATTTACTATTAGCTAAATATTCTTTCATCGTATCATTAATAGAAATCAACTTCTCAGATAAAGTAGTATTTTTATATGAAATAAAAAACTTATCAATTTTACGTGAAGCAAAAACTAACAAGCAATATCTTAGATAGTGATTTAGTTCTTCTTCTTTTGAAATACTATCTTGAAAGTTAAGTTCAAAATAAAGATTATCATTTGTAATTCTTTTACTTAACATAGATAAAGAATAATACATATCAATTTTTTTGCTAAAATTGAATATTCCCAAGTTTTTCTTTTCTGGTATATCTGATTTCTTAACATATAAATTAATTAATGTTTTATCATATAAAGGTGATTCATTATCAAAAAATGATTTTATTTTTGAAAATAAAAATATTTCCTTCATTTCATTATTATCATTGATAGTTAATATAGTTAATTTTTTTTCATCTTTTTTAGGATTTAAAAAATCATCATAATTTAGCTTTTTTCCTTTTAGAATATAAGAAAAAAGAAAAATAAGTGGATAAATTAACGCTGAATGTAGGGTACTTTTCATATTGACTCTTTTTAAATTTATTTTTGCAGATTATAAAAATTTTACTTCACTATTTCTTAATCCAGTTAAAAACATATTATGATATAATATTTACCTTTATAATATAACAAGGAATAAAAACTTTGAACAATAAAAAAACTATTTTTTTAGATAGAGATGGTGTTATAAATATTGACAAACATTATCTTTACAAAATAGAAGACTTTGAATTTACAAATAAACTATTTGAAACTTGTAAACATTTTCAATCTTTAGGATACCAAATAATAGTAATTACAAATCAATCAGGTATTGGTAGAGGTTACTTTAGTGAAGAAGATTTTAATAAATTAACTACATGGATGATTGAAGAATTTAAAAATAATAACATTGATATTCTTGATGTATTTTATTGTCCTCATGAACCTAATGATAATTGTGAATGTAGAAAACCTAAACCTGGCATGATTAATGAAGCTTGTAAAAAATATGAAATTGATTTAAATAACTCATGGATGATTGGGGATAAACCATCTGATATTGAAGTGGCTTTTAATGCAGGAATTAGTAATTCTATTTTAATTAATAGCGAATATACGAATAATAAAGATGAAATAAAAACAAATAATATTGTAACAACAATTGTAGAAACTATAAATATAATCAAGGAATAATATGAGTTATACAGATATCGATTTTAATAAAAAAACTATTCTAATTACAGGAGCTGCTGGATTTATTGGTAGTAGCCTTGCATTCTATTTTCAAGAAAACTATCCAGAAGCAAGAGTAGTTGCATTTGATTGTTTTAGATCAGGGGAAACATTCTCAAATGGAAACCTAAAAAGCTTCGGTCACTTTAAAAACCTACTTGGTTTTAAAGGTATAGTTGTAAGCGGAGATATTAACGATAAAGTTGCATTAAAAGAATTAGAAGATAACTATAGTTTTGATTATATTTTCCATGAAGCAGCTATTTCTGATACAACAGTGTTAGAGCAAGATGTAATGATGAAAACAAATGTAAATGCATATGAAGATTTATTAAAAATTGCAATTAAACATAATGCAAATATGGTTTATGCAAGTTCTGCTGCAACATACGGAGATAGCGATAGATTTGAAGTTGGATATGAGCAACCAAATAATGCTTATGGATTCTCAAAAGTTATGATGGATAATGTAACAGCTGAATATCTAAAAAAAGATTTGGATATTTCTATTGTAGGATTAAAATATTTTAATGTTTATGGAAATAGAGAATTCTTCAAAAATAGTACTGCTTCTATGGTAGTTCAATTTGGACATCAAATAATGAAAGGTTTAACTCCTAAATTATTTGAAGGTAGTGATAAAATTCTAAGAGATTTTATTTATATTGAAGATATTATTCAAGCAAATATTAAAGCTTGTGCTCCAAAAAAATCTGGGGTTTACAATGTAGGAACAGGAAAAGCTAGATCATTTGAAGATATTGTAAATATTTTACAAAAAGAGTTAGAAATTGATAATGGAAAAGAGTATATTCCAAATCCATTTGTTGGCTCGTACCAATTCTTTACAGAAGCAAACATAGAATCAACAAGAGAAAATCTAAACTATGATCCTAAATATACAATGGAAGATGGAATAAAAGCATATATTCCAGAGATTAAAAGATTATTCAAAACAGAGGTTAAATAAATATGATAAATATAAATAATAGACCAAGTATTTTAGTAATTGGTGATTTAATGATTGATCACTATTTATGGGGAAGTAGTGAGAGAATTTCACCAGAAGCACCAGTACCTGTAGTAGATATTAAAAATGAAACTACTGTTTTAGGTGGAGCAGGAAATGTAATCAATAACCTAAGAAGTTTAGGTAGTGATGT
>DKNG01000108.1:0-3569 GCA_002470185.1 Arcobacter sp. UBA7394
GATTTTTTTATATTATCTTTTAGACTCAGTTGATTTAAATAAAATATTGAGAAATATTCATTGCATACCAAATAATTGAAAAGTTAAAAAGGAAAATAATCATTGAAGTCAATCTTGATAGGATTTTTTCTTTAAAGCTTCTTTCTCTTCCATGAGCTTTTAATGAGATATACATATGCAATGCTGTTGCAAGAACTACAAGTAATACAATAGAAAGTTTTCTATATAGTAATTCACCAAATCTACTATCTATAAAGTTATCAGTAAACATAACAGAATATAAATCATGTTGATTTAAAAGTAAAGCTCCAGTAACTATTAATAATGTAATCCAAATTAATTGAAAATATCCATAAAATGGACCAATATGAGAGTATATTGTTTTTTGTACTTCTGGATCTTTAAAGTAAATACCCATTCCAAAAAGTAATAATCCTCCGCCAACCCAAGTGGCAGCGGAGATTATATGTATAAATAGAATAATATTAGTTATCATCTCTATTTTCTAAAATTTCAATAGAAACTATTTTATCACCTTGGTGAACATTATCTAAAGAAGAGAAACTATCTGAATCAGCATTTTCAATTTCTCCAAATACAGTATGTCTACCATCTAAGTGAGGACAAGGTACAAAACAAATAAAGAATTGACTGCCACCAGTATTAGGTCCTGCATGAGCCATTGAAAGGCTACCTTTATTGTGTACTTGTTTTTCAGCTTGTGTTTCACAAGGAATTGCCCACTCTGGTCCACCTGTACCAGTACCTTCTGGACACCCACCTTGAGCCATAAATCCATCAATTACTCTATGGAAATTTAAGTTATTATAAAAACCTTCATTTGCTAATGTAGCAAAGTTTGAAACTGTATTTGGTGTTTCTTGATTAAATAATTTAATCCAAATAATTCCATTATCTGTAGTGATTTTTGCGAAATTGAATTTTGATAATTCTTCTTGTGAATAATCGTATTCTTTTAGTTCTTTTTTGAAACCGAACATTTATATCCTTTTAATTTAATTCTTGAATTATATCTTTTTTAGGTGTAAGGTAGTTTAATTTTATTAGGTTCTTTGTGATTTCTTTAAATACTGGTACCGCTGACCACGATGCGTAGTGGTAATACCAATATTTACCTGTCGATATTGGATTTATAACTGTAACACCAATTGTATATGAATTCTTACCATCATTAACAAAACCAAAGAACGAAGAAATATATTTTTTTAAGTATTTTCCTCTTCTTGCAATTTGTGCAGTCCCTGTTTTCCCACCAACTTCAAGTCCTTCAATTCTAGCTGCTTTTCCCGTTCCTTGGTCAACAGTTTTTACTAATAATCTTTTAATTTCATTTGCAGTTTTTGACGATATTATTTTTTCTGCTTTATCATCATATGGTTTATAATTATTTCCATCATGAACTAAATTTGAAACAATTTTTGGCGTTGTCATATAACCATTATTATTAAATACAGTATATGATTTAAGTACTTGCATAAATGTTGATGTCATACCCTGTCCATAAGATACTGTGGCTTTAAATACATTATCTTTCTTTTCTTTATCTCCAGCAGAAAATTGCCATACCTTTGGCATAACACCTTTTCTTTCATATGGTAAATCAATTCCTGTTTTTCTAGTAAATCCAAATCGTTTAAGACCTTCATAGAATTCAGGTCCACTTAGTCTTTGAGCTAACTGTAATGTTCCAATGTTTGATGAAAATATTACAATATCATCTAAAGTTAAATAATGTTTTTTAAATTGATGATCATCTTTAATTGTGTATCTTCCTAATTTATATTGACCTTTAGGATATTCACCTTTTTTATTTGCTTTTCCTTTTGTGTTATAGGCAAATAATAATTCATCTTTTTTGATTCTGTTTTTATCCATTACTAAAGCAATAGATATAGGTTTAATTACTGAACCTGGCTCGAACTGATATTCAATTGCATTAACATTTAGTGATGGAATATCTGATTGTTTTATTTTTTCTGGGTTAAATCTATTTGATGATGCTAATGTAAGTATCTTACCTGTTTTACTATCCATAATAGAAACAATAATTTCATCTGCACCTAATTTTTCTTTGTACATATCCAGTGTTAATTCATTATTTTTTTGTAGTTTAAGTGGAATATTTAGATTTAATGTTGCTCCATCAACTCGTTTTCTAATAATTGAGTCTTTATCAAAAGAGATATATGATAATACATCTCTATTTCCTTTTAAGATTCCATCTTTTGATTCGTTTAGAACTTTGTTATAACTTTTTTCTAAACCTTTAATACCTTTAACTTTTGTTTTGCCATCTTCAGTTTCAAATTTTGAAATGTAACCAACTACTGGTGTTAGAGTATCTTCATATGAAAATAGTCTTTTTTCTCCACTTTCACTAATACTCAAACCTCTTAATATTTTTCCACCTTTTACTTTTCTAGGAATAAATACTTTTAATTTACGTAATTTGAATGCTAGTTCTTTCAGATTTTTTGCTGTTCTTGAATCAATATTGTAAGAGAGTACTAGGTTACCAGGTTTTTTAATTTTTTTTAATTTATTTTTTAATTTTTGATATGGAATGTCACTATAAATTGAAAAAAGATTCAAAAATAATTCTATTTTATCTTCAGATAAGTGTCTGGTATCTATTGCTGCTTTATATAATTTTTTTGAAGAAGCTATTTTAAAATTATCTGCACTTACAACATCTCCACGAACTGATAGTTCTTTTTTTGTACTTTGAAGTGTTGGAAGCCTTCTATAGTCAGAGATTGTCTTAAATATAGAAATAACCAATATTGATAAGAATAAAAAAATTATTAAAAATAGAATAACAATTTTCTTAGTTTTGTTTATTTTTGTTGTATTGTTTGAAGACATCTTTATCCATAATATTATATAATAAGAGAATGTATTCTAACAAAAATAAGATTAAATCAATAGAAAAAAATCATATTAATAGTAATCCCGATTACCCTTTATTTATATTGGTGTCATTATTAGTAGTAGCAAGCATAATATTTTCATATTCTCTTTCAATTTATACAGTTGAATATTATGGTTATAATCAATTTCATTTTTTCATGAGACAGTGTTTTGTGGGAATAATAGCAATTTTTATAATGTGGGGATGCGCCCAAATTGATCCTGATAAATTAGTTGGAAAAGTAGGTATGACTCTTTTTGGAACCTTCTTTTTACTTATGGCTATTATGCCTATTCTTCCATCTTCAATGGTAACAGCAGCTGGTGGAGCTAATAGATGGATTAGATTGCCAGGGTTTTCATTATCTCCTGTTGAATTTTTTAAAATAGGTTTTATTTACTTTTTATCTTGGTCTTTTCATCGTAAAGTTATGGATCAACCAAAAAAAATAGGATTAAAAGATGAAGCTTTATTATTAGCACCATATTTTCTTACATTTTTTATTGTTGTTTTTATTGTAGCTTTTTTACAAAAGGATTTAGGGCAGGTTGTATTACTAGGAATTATTTTAGTTGTATTATTAATATTTGCTAATAGATCTTTTAAAATATTTTTAGTTTTAGGTGGAGTTGCACTT
>DKNG01000108.1:3632-4601 GCA_002470185.1 Arcobacter sp. UBA7394
TAATTCTTGCCGCTCCACATAGAATAAAAAGAATTCATTCTTGGTGGGCAATGGTTCAAGATGGAATTTTATCAATTCTTCCTTCTTGGGCTGAAGCTTATTTACGTATTGATGAACTACCAGAACCTTATCAGGTATCACACTCCTTAAATGCAATGCACAATGGTGGCTTTTTAGGTCAAGGTGTTTCTAATGGAGATTTAAAAGTAGGCTTTTTGTCAGAAGTTCATACAGACTTTGTTTTAGCAGGAATTACTGAAGAAGTTGGACTATTTGGATTAATTGTTTTGATAAGTATTATTTTTACAATTATTTGGAGAATTTTTAAAATAAGTAGAAGAGTAGAAAATCCAATTTATCATTTATTTACTTTAGGAGTTGCATTAATGATTATAATTGCATTTTTAATTAACTCTTATGGTATATCAGGAATGATTCCAATTAAAGGTATTGCAGTTCCTTTCCTCTCTTATGGTGGGTCATCCATGCTTGCAATGTCTTTAGCTATTGGGCTTGTTTTATCCATTAGTAGAGTTGTAGATAAAAAAAATATTAAAACAAAAAAGGTTTAATTTATATGAATAAAACTGTAGTAATTACTGGTGGTGGAACTGGTGGACATCTAAAAGTTGCTGATGCTTTTATTGATGAATTTATAAAAAGAGATATTGATGTAATTTTTATTGGTTCATGTAATGGTCAAGATAAATCTTGGTTTGAAAATGATGAGAGATTAAAAGAGACTTTTTTTTTAGACACTAGAGGTGTTGTTAATAAAAATAAAATAGGAAAAGTTTTATCTTTAAGTAATATTTTTTTTAAAATGATTAAATGCTTATCTATTTATTCTAAATATAAAATTGATACTGTTATTTCTGTGGGTGGATTTTCAGCAGCAGCAGGTACTTTTGCCGCAATTGCTAAGCCTGGATGTGAATTGTATATTCATGAACAAAATTCAAAAATGGG
>DKNG01000108.1:4753-5216 GCA_002470185.1 Arcobacter sp. UBA7394
TTTATCAAGAATAAGAAAAGAGATTAAAACTGTAGCTTTTTTTGGTGGTTCTCAAGGTGCAGTTGCTATTAATAATTTTGCATTAAAAGTTGCTCCAAGATTAAAAGAAGAGGGTTACAGAATAATCCATCAAACAGGTAAAAATGATTTTAATAGAGTAAGTGCACAGTATGATAAACTAAAAATGAATGTTGATGTTTTTGGATTTTCGAAAGATCTACCTACTAAAATGAAAGAAGCAGATTTTGCTGTAAGTCGTGCTGGTGCTTCAACTTTATGGGAAATGTGTGCTACTGGATTACCCTCATTATTTATACCATATAAATATGCAGCAGGAGATCATCAATATTATAATGCAAAAGATTTAGTTGATAAAAATATTGCTTTTATGTCAAGAGAAGATGATTTAAATGAAGAGATGTTTTTTAAAGCTCTAGATTGTGATGTGGAAAACATTAGTATA
>DKNG01000110.1 GCA_002470185.1 Arcobacter sp. UBA7394
AAAGTTTTTATGAAGACAAATAATAAGTTTTTTTGTGATTTTTATTAATAATTTAATATGTTTTTTATAAAAAATGAAAAATAAGCCATTTTTGACTTATCTTTCGTGAAGTGAGTCTTGTTTTACTTTAAGTATTGGTTTTAATAAGAAGTCTAAAATTGTCTTTTTCCCAGTAACAATATCAACACTTGCAATCATTCCTGGAATAATTGGCAATCTAACACCTTGTCTTTCTAGATAGTTTTTATCAGTTTTAACTAAAACTCTATAATAACTCTTACCTTCTTTTGATTCTTTATCAACAATACTATCAGCTGATATTTCAATAATTTTAGCATCTAATCCACCATAGATTGAGAAATCATAAGCAGTAATTTTTATAATAGCTTTTTGACTTGGATTAATAAAAGCAATATCTTTAGGATCAATTTTAGCCTCAACAACCAAAGCATCACTTAAAGGCACAATTTCTATTAATTCCATTCCTGATTGAACAACTCCACCAATAGTATTTAGATTTAATTGTTTTACAATCCCATCAACAGGCGAAGTAATAATAGTTTTAGCAACCTTATCTTCATCTCCTACTAATTTTGCTTCAAACCTATTTATTTGACTCAATGTCTGTTGTAATTCATTTGAAGCCTCAGTCCTAAAAGTATTTATTCTCTCAGAAATTCTATGTTTTGCTTCTGAAATAGCATAAGTAGATCTAGAAATGGATAACCTAGCTGTTTCTAAATCACCTCTAGTTTGAGTATGTTCTTTTTCAATATTTAATAAATCATATTTAGATTTAATCCCTCTTGCAACAAGTTTTTTTATAGTTTTTCTTTGTTCAATAATAAACTTTAGACTTTGTTCAAGTTTTCTAATGTTACTTTCTATCTCTTTTTGTTCTTGAATTTTTTGATTTAATTGAGTATCAAGAACTCTTACAGATGACTTCAGCTCTCTAAATTTGTTTTCTAAAAAAAGCATTTCAGAAAGATCATATCGAGATGGATCTTCCATAACTTTTTTATCAAATTTCACTGTTGGTAAAGATTTATCTATTTCTATATTTGATTCTATAATAAGCCTAGTTTTTAAAGCTAAAAGAGAGTAATACTCTTGTAAACTCTCTTCTAATGTAGCTTGAAATCTTGTAGTATCAATCTTCATTAAAGGGTCACCTTTTTTTACAGTCTGCCCTTCTTTTACTGATATTTCTGAGATAATACCTCCATCTAATGATTGAACCGTTTGAATTTTATCCGTTGGAATAACTTTTCCATTTCCTCTAGCTAATTCATCAATTTGGGCAAATGCAGCCCATAATAAAAATGATATAAAAATACCCACAACTATTAAAAAAATGTAATTAGCACGACTAGAAGGTTCTTCATTAGAAGCTGAATAACTTGAATAAACAAAATCTAAATCCTCTTCCTCATTAGATAATCCATATAGTCTTCTTACCCAATTAAAGAAACCTCTTTTTTTTATCTTTGTTTCTTTTTTTGTAGAATTATCATATTCTTGTGTCAAAGTATCTTCAAGCTTTTTTTCTTCAGAAGTTTTAGTGATTGAAGAATCAACATCAACAATAGTTAAATGATCTGGATTTTCAATTATTTCTTCTTTTTTTTCAATATCCATAATTACCTACTTTGTTGTAAATACTTCATTTTTTGGTCCATCAACAACAACTTGTCCATTTTCAACAATAATAACTCTATCTACTAATTGAAGTAAAGAAGTTTTATGTGTAACTACAATTAAAGTCTTATTTTCTACAATTTCTTCCATTTTTTTAATAAATGATTTCTCAGTTTGCCTATCCATTGAATTAGTTGGTTCATCAAGCATAACTATATTAGGGTCAGAAATTAAAGCTCTAGCTAATGTAACAGATTGTCGCTCACCACCAGATAAACCTTCACCTCTTTCACCTACTAATAAATCATATCCAGCTTCATGTTTACCTAAGAATTCATCTAATCCTGCTATTTTTGAAACTCTTAACAGTTCTTCATCAGAAACATATTGTTCTCCAATAGTTAGATTATCTTTAATTGTACCCATAAATAAAAATGGCTCTTGTGGAACTGACCCAATTGCATGCCTTAAATCCGTTGGATCGATTTGTCTTGTATCTAAACCATCAATTAAAACAGACCCTTTTGTTGGCTCATATAGATTCATAATCAGTTTTAAAAGTGTAGATTTTCCAGAACCAATTTTTCCTAAGATAGCTACTCTTTCACCTTGTTTAATTGTAAGGTTTATATTTTTTAGAGTTTCATGGTTTTGATCTTTATAAGAAAAATTAAGATCTTTTAATTGAATACTACCTTTTAGATTTGGTCTACTAATATAACTCTTATTTTCTTTTTCAACTGGCATTTTCATTATTTCATCAAGATTATTCAGAGACAACATTGTTTTATCAAACTTAATTATCATTCCAACTAATTGAGAAACAGGAGCAATAACTCTTCCATTTAATATCATAGCAGCAATAATTGCACCCATTGTAATTCCACCATCTTGAGCTAAATAAACTCCTCCAGCAACAATTGCGATATTGGAAAATTGAGAAATAAAAGCGGTAAAATAAGTAATACTTTGAGATAAAAAATGACTTTTATCAGCATAATGTACGGTCTTATTAATTGAATTATCCCAATGTGTTTTCATTCTATTCTGAGCTTTTACACTTTTGATAATCTCTAAACCAGATACTGCTTCAATTAAAGTTGTTTGTTTAATCTGTTCTTCTTTTACTGACTTTTCAATTAATGTTTTTAAGGGCTTTTGCATATACCAAGATAATAAAATAGAAATAACTACCGTGAATACGGTGATATAAGCAAGTGGTCCTGCAATATAAATAATCACTACAATAAAAATTAATACAAAAGGTAAATCAACTACAGCTGCAATTGTAGCACTAGTGAAAAATTCTCTAACACTTTCAAAAGATTGCAGTCTACTAATAAACTGCCCTGTAGAAGAAGGCTTTGCCTCCATTTTAATATTTAAGAGGTGATTGAAAATCATATTAGACATTACTGTATCTGCACGTTTACTAGCAATTCCTAAAAAATGGGATCTTAAAACCTTTAGTATAAAATCAAAAACCATAACAATTGTTATTCCAAAAAACAGTACCCATAATGTTTCAATTGCATTATTAGGTAAAACTCTATCATAAACATTCATAGTAAAAAGAGGAGTTGCCAAAATAAAAATATTTATAAATAAAGATACAATTATTACTTGTTTATAAATACCTTTATTTCTGAACATAGTTCCCCAAAACCACTCTTTTGGATTCTCTACAACTACTTCTTTTTCTATTCTATTATTAAAATTGTATTCTGGTTTTATAATAATTACTTCACCATTAAATTCTGATTCTAACTTAGAAATAGACATACTTGTTTCACCAGTACTAAGACCTGGAAGAATAACACTTGCAGTATCATTTTCTAAATCATAATCAAGTAAAACACAGGCTCTATTCTTTTTTAAAATTAATACTGAAGGCAGAGCAAGTTTTGTAATGTCATTTAGATTATTTCGTTTTACAGTTTTAGTAATTAAACCAATTTTTTCTGCTGCTTCTTGGAACATTGAGATGTTCATTGAGGTGTTATGTATAGGCAATCCAAAAGTTACAGACTCCGCAGAAGTCTCCCTTTTATGATACTTAGACAAAAAAAGTAGACAACCAAGAAGGTCATCTACTTTTCTTCTGTCTTTTAGATTTTTTAATGTTTCATTTCCAATTTGTGTTGAATCATTACTTTCCAATCTATACCTTTATTTAAAATTCCTAGTGATATTTTGCATATAATTTTTGATGTTTAGCTACATTATCGATATAAGGCCTACCCGCTTTTACAGATTCAGGTAAATTTGCCAATGCAGTTTTTGCTTCTTTTATTGAAGTAAATATACCATAAATAACCTTTGCACTTTTCATTTCAGGTCCAAACTCATAAGTATATGAAGAGCCTTGATCTAAACCTCTTTCACTAACATAGTTTTTAGCTTGTGATAAACCATTAGTTGTGGCAATATTAATTGTATAATTTTCTGATGATGCATTTAAAAATGCAGGTTTATCATTAGAAGAAGTTTCCATACTAGAATCCGTAATTAAATCTTCTTCTGTACTTTCATCTAATTCAAGTTCAGCTTCTTCAATTTTTTCTTCTTTTGATTCAGCAGTAATATCATCCCCTAATAATGCACTTAATTCATCAGAAACATCATTATTTGGAGTTATTTCTTTTTTTGTATCTTTATTTTTAATTTCTGCCGTAATGCACTCTTTTACATCAGATTCTAAAACTGTTTTTGTAAGAGTAGATAAAGAGTTTAATAAAGTATAATAATTTGAGTATAACTCAAATTCTCTATTAACTAAACTTTTTTCAGCTTCATATAAAACTGTTTGTGCATCTAAAATATCAACAAAAGTTCTTGTTCCAGATTGAAATTCACTTTTATATACTTCAACAATATTTTCATTTGCATAAACATACTTTTTAAGAATTTCTATTCTTTCTTTATTCTTTTTAAATCTTTGGTAAGTAACTTTTATTTCTTCAACAACTTTTTTAGTAATAGAATCTAATCTCTCTTTTTGTTCTGCTAAGAACATATCTTCTTGCTTAGAAACAGCATAATCACCATCCCCATTGTAAAGATTCCAAGCTAAATTAATTCTACCAAAAGCTTGATTTTCAACTCCCTCTTCATTTAAAGATAAATCATTGTCAGTAACTACTTTTAATTCTAAGTCTAAAGTTGGCAAAAAGGCTGCATCTGCTTGTGCTATTTTTTCTCTTTGAGCTTTAACTCTTTCTATTTGTTCTAGAACTTCATAGTTATTTAAAACAGCTTTTCTAACTGTTTCTTGTAAAGTTGTTGGTATGTATTTCTCTTCTAAAGCTGGTCTACACTCTTTTCCATCTGCTTCAATCCCAACATATCTTTTGAATGTACTGTTTCTAGAACTTTTGATATCTCTTTCTTCAAGATATTTTTCGCTTACAAAACTAAGTTTAGATTCCACTTGATAAGTTTCTAGTATTTCACCACTTATTGCTTCTTTCTCTTTTGCGATAGATAAATTTTCTTCATTTGTAGCAATCATAACTTGTGTTAATCCAAGAAGTTCTCTATATTGAACTAATCCTGTATATGCTTTAATTGTTTCAAAAACAACATTATCTATATTTTTGTTTGTTCTATATTTATTTGCTAAATCATTATGTTTCGCTTCTCTTACTTGACTAGGAGTTAAATCGCCATCATACAAAATTTGATTAAGGGCAAGGCCAAAGTTATATCCATCTTCTTGATCGGAACCGCTATTAGTAGAATTAGGAGAAGTAGCATCATATTTCTTTTCAGAATTACTCTGTTCAATTCTACCATCAATATCAATTCTTGGATAAAAATTCCCTTCTCTTTCATCAATATAATATTTGAATGCCTCTTTATTCTTTTTTTCAGCAATAACCTCTGGATTTTTTTCTAGTACTCTTTGCACAGATTCTTTCAAACTTAAAGCATGTAAAGAAGTTGAAGCAAGCAAAGAGATACATGCAAACTTAAACAATTTGTTAATGTACATTTAAACTCCTAATTTTATCAAACAAAAATATAATTTTAAAAGTTACTTTATTGAATTTTATCTTAACAAGTGATTAATTCTGGTTATATTATTACTTTTTTATTATATTTATGGATTATATCATAAATAATTAAATTGATTTTCATTCATATAATATATAAGTAGTGTTAAATTATAAATATAATAAGATTGAACTTATAATAAAAAGGTTTTAAATGGCTAAAAATTACACAAGTGATAAATTATCAAATATCTTGAAAAAACTAAATATACTTTATATTGAAGATGAAATGAATATTAGAGAAAATGTTCAAAAAGTATTATTACTTTTATGTGATCATGTTTATGGAGTAGAAAGTGTAGATGAAGCCAAATTAATTTTAGAACAAAATCGTATTGATATTATAATATCAGATATAAATTTACCAGGAACAAATGGTTTGGATTTTATTGAAGAAGTAAGAACAGTTGATAAAACTATACCAGTTATTCTACTAAGTGCTTATACAGATACAAAATACCTATTAAGCGCAACTAAATTGAAATTAATTGACTATTTAACCAAACCAATTGACTTTAAAGCACTTAACAATGCTCTACATAAATGTGTACAAGATATAGTAGATAACTCTAGATATATTATATCTTTTAATGATAAAATAAATTACAATGTCTTATATAAAAAACTTTATGATATAGAGTCTAATTTAGAGATAACTTTAACAGCAAAAGAGTTAGAATTATTAGACTATTTAATTTTATATAGTAATAGAGTAGTTTCACAAGATGAACTGAAAAACAATATTTGGAAAGACTCACTAGATGCTACAGACTCTGCACTAAAAAACTTATTAAATAAACTAAGAAAAAAGATTGGAAAAGAATCTATTATAAATATTTCTGGAGTTGGTTATAGATTAAATATTTAATCTCCATTTTTATAGAAAATAATTTTTAGAGAGCTATTTACCATTCAATTAAGCTATATTTTTATTGTATTTTGTGTTATTTTATTAGTTATAATAAATTATAATGACTTAATATCAATTATTTATTGATATTTAAATAGTTATTTTTAAAATATGTATTATTTTGTTGATTTAATTTTTTAGTAATTGG
>DKNG01000151.1:0-1696 GCA_002470185.1 Arcobacter sp. UBA7394
GCTCTTAAGAATATATATGAAAACAGGGGAATATTATAATACCAAGCAATGGTATTTTTACAAGAAGGACAGAAGCTTCTTGGACTTACTATAGATTCATTTTTTGGAAGTCGTGATATTAGTACATTTAAAAATGAACCAATAACAGCACCAAAAATAAAACTAAATACCTCCAAATCTTCTCTCACGTTTGACAAAGTCACTTATGATATCATCTAATTCACTTGAATTAAAATCAGGCCAATACGTTGGAGTAAAGAACATTTCAGCATAAGCATTTTGCCATAAAAGATAATTAGATAATCTAACTTCACCACTTGTTCTAATCATAATATCAACATCAGGCATACCTGCTGTATCTAAACAAGATTCAAGATTTTCTTCACTTACTTCAAGTTCTTGTTCATTTAATTTTTTAATAGCTCTTATAATTTCATCTTTTGAACCATAATTTAACGCTAAAACTTGAGTAAGTCCAGTACAATGAGATGTTTTTTCTTCAACATCTCTTATTGTTTTTTGTAAATATTTTGAGAATCTAGACAAATCCCCAATGGGTTTAAATCGTACATTATTCTCTAGATAGATTGGAAGCTCTTTCTTGAAATACCTATCAAGTAGTTTCATTAAGAACTCTACTTCTAATTTTGGTCTTTGCCAATTCTCCGTAGAAAATGCATATAAAGTCAAATATTTAATTCCAATGTTTGAGCAATATTTAGTTATCTCACGAACAACTTTAGCACCTTCTTCATGGCCAGCTGTTCGTTTAAGACCTTTTTCTTTTGCCCATCTACCATTACCATCCATAATCATGGCAATATGTGCAGGCATATTTTGATTATTCATTTTCTTTAAACTCATTTTGTAATCTATTTAAAATACCAAGTGAAATTTCTAACTTTTCACCTTTAAATGAATAAGAGTTGTTTTTTAACATTAGTTCAATTTCATTTGAGTCTGAACCAAAAGAGTTTTCATCTCCTAAGATATTTAAACAAACACCATCAAGGTTTTTCTTTTCTAACATTGAACTTGCATTATTTAAAGCGCTTACTTCATCCATTTCAGCTTTAAAACCAATTGAAATCATCTCTGACTTGTTTAATGAACTTAAAATATCAATATTTTGTTTTAGATTTAAATCCCAAGAAGGGCCAATCATATCTTTTTTCATTTTTCCATTTTGAGGGAAAGATGGAACATAATCACTTACAGCAGCAACCATAAACAAATATGGAGTTTTTTGAATAAGTTCTGGTCTTGAAGCATCCATAAGTGTAGTTTTTGTCATTACACCTTTTTTAGCAACTCTTACAGAATCCACTAAGTATTCATACATTTCAGAACTACTTTGAACAGGAATAACATGAATATCTTTTGGTAAGTTTTCAAACCCGCGAGTGCTTACTAGACATACTTCTGCACCTTTTAAATAAAGGCTTAAAGCTAGTGAACTTGCCATCTTACCAGATGAATAATTTGAGATATATCTTACATCATCAATTTTCTCAATTGTTCCACCACCACTTAATACAACTTTTCTATTTATCCAATACTCTTCTTTTAAAAGCTCTCTTGCAGTTGCATAAAAAATTGCTTCAGGATCAGCCATAGCTCCATCCCCTACATCTTTACATATTAACTCTTTAGTTTGTGATTCAATAATCTCAAAGTTACAAAGTTTTAGCATTTT
>DKNG01000151.1:1787-2816 GCA_002470185.1 Arcobacter sp. UBA7394
TTCATTCTAGGGTATGCTAAGGCTGCTTGAGTTAATAAATTATCAGCTAAACCATTTGATAATTTATTAATAGTGTTTGCAGAACAAGGTGCAATTACAAAAATATCAGACCATTTTCCAATATCTATATGATTATAATCTTGGTTTTTATCCCAGTTTTCATTTGCTTCTTCTAATACTTTACTTTGAGAAATAGCCTCAAAAGTAATAGGTGAAATGAATTTTTTGGCACCCTCCGTCATTATAACTCTAACTTTAGCACCTGCTTTTATATATAATCTAATTAATTCTAAGGCTTTGTAAATTGCAATTGAACCAGTCACTGCAACTAATATTTTTTTATCTTTTAATAACATTTAAATTCTCTATTTTTTATTTTTCAAAATGCTTAAAGAAGTATCCTTCAACTGCTCTTTTCTTAGCTCGACTCATATAAAGTTGACCTTCTTTTACGTCTGTTGTTACAGTTGAACCTGCTGCAATCATTGTATTATCGGCAACATTTACAGGAGCTACTAATTGAGTATCAGAACCTACAAATACATTTTTACCAATAATAGTCTTATATTTATTAATTCCATCATAATTACAAGTAATTGTCCCACAACCTATATTTGTACCTTCATTTATTTCACAATCTCCAAGATATGATAAATGACCTGCTTTTACACCATTTAACTTAGCTTTTTTTGTTTCAACGAAGTTTCCA
Organism: Arcobacter sp. UBA7394; assembly: GCA_002470185.1. Taxonomy (GTDB): domain Bacteria; phylum Campylobacterota; class Campylobacteria; order Campylobacterales; family Arcobacteraceae; genus Poseidonibacter. The sequence goes on from DKNG01000151.1 coordinate 2,497, forward strand.
ATATGTGTTTTATTTAATTCACTTCCTGGTCTAATTCTAGCCATTGGTCCCGCATCAGAGTCAATTAATACTGAATCTTCAATAATAGTATTTGTTTTAATATGAGAATTTACAATTTTCGTATTTCCAAGTAATGTAACTCCATTTTCTAAAATAGATTCACCTTCAATTGTAACACCCTCTTCTATATAAATAGTATCAGGCAATCTCATAATAACACCAGCTTTCAAGAACTCATTTTTAATTCTATTTTGGTGAATTACTTCAGCATCTGCTAACTCAACTTTTGAATTAACACCTTTGAAGTTTTCAACATTAAC
>DKNG01000250.1:0-175 GCA_002470185.1 Arcobacter sp. UBA7394
TTTTAGTTTTTTTTCTTTAATGCCTTTGAACTGTAGTAATTCTTCTGGTTTTTCGTTTAGTATTTTTACAAGTTCTTCTTCATCATATTTTTCTAGTAACTCATGGGCAAATTTTTTACCTATTCCTTTTACTATTTTTGTAAGGAAAAAGAAGATTTCTGCTTCTTTTAATTCT
>DKNG01000250.1:319-1372 GCA_002470185.1 Arcobacter sp. UBA7394
ATTTTTTCAATGTCAGTATCAAAGTAAGCTCCACAAATTTTTTGGTTATTTTCTAAAACAGCAATAATATATTTTGTTTCATCATTTTGGTATAGTACTTTTTTAAGAACTCCTGAGAGTTTAAAAGTTTTATATTCTTGCTGATTATCTGCCATTAATATCCGTCATTAAATTTGTGTTTTTTGTGTTTGTCTTTGCTATAAGAGTTTTTATTTTTTTCTTTTTGAATTGTATTTGCATCTTTTAAAAGAGTAGATCTTTCATCTTCAAAATCTTTAGAATGTGCTTCTAAATATTGTAAAGTTTTATTCAAAAAGTTTGTGAGAGATGTTAAATAAGGAGAATGTAAAGGCACGGCATCCACTCTTTTTAAATCTTTATAGTTTTTTCTAGTTCTTTCTTTGAATAAGTCAACATCAAAGTTTTCAAGTTTTAGTAAAGAGACAGTTCTTGTAAAGAACTTCTCTAAAACTCTAATATATCTTATTCTAATTTGTTTTTCATGTACTTGCATTATTTTAATAACTCTTCTAAGTTTTCAATCGGTCTTGCAATTACAGCTTTATTTCCTCTAATAATAATTGGTCTTTCAATTAAAATTGGATTTTGAGCCATTGTTTCAATAAGTTTAGCTTCATCATTTACCTCATCAAGACCTAAGTCTTTGTAAATTGTTTCACCTTTTCTCATTAACTCTTTTGCACTCATTCCAAGTAAAGCTAATACATTTTTAATCTCTTCAGCACTTGGTGTTGATTCCAAATATTTTACTACATCTGCATTAATATTTTTTTCTTCTAATAAGTTTATTGCATTTCTTGATTTTGAACATTTTGCATTATGCCAAATAGTAATATCTTGCATTCTATAACCTCTTTATTTATTATATATTCGTGATTATATCCAAAACTCATTAATAGTACAAAAATTATTACACTTTGTAATATTTTGACATAAAAAATTACTCTAAACTATTCTTTTAAAATTCTCATTTATATAATCAGCCACCCTAAAAGAGTTAGCATAAATAGTAAAAGTATAAGGAACACTACC
>DKNG01000250.1:1456-2454 GCA_002470185.1 Arcobacter sp. UBA7394
TATTTGTTTAAAACTGATGTTTTAGGATCATTACCAAATCTACATCCACCTGCTTGTAAATTCTGAGAAGGCAGTGCACTTACATTACTAGAAATAGAAGAAGCCTTCATCTCTTTTAATAAAGCTCTTCCTTTTTTTTCTAAAAACTCTGATACTTCTAAATCTTGTTTATGAGCCCCTATTCTAATATTTGCAACAGGTATTCCATATTTATCTTTGTATTTAGAATCAACTGAAACAAAAGAGTTATCATTGGGTGTCCAATCAGCAAATATTTCTAAATTTAGTGTTTTCTTTTTTGTAAAAGTATTATATATCTTATCTTGTAAGGCTTTTCCAAATACTAAGTTATCACTATTCTCTTCATCCCATTTAAGAAAACTTGCTCTTCTTATTGGATTTGCATGATCAAATACTAACTCTAACATTCCACCTTTAAACTCTTTTGTAAAATAAAAATCTTTAATTGCTCTATTTACAAAAAGTCCAGGAGTTAATAAATCATCTAAAGGCATAGCACTTGAATCAAACTCTCCACTTACTATTCCACCACTTGAAGATAAAAAGTTTTTTCCCACATTTCCACTATTATTAGAAACACCATTTGGAAAGTTTTCATCTTTTGAGTTTAATAACAGTCTTGATGTCTCACTAGCTTGTGCTGCAACTACAAATAATTTAGCTTTTACTTCTTTTTTTTCACCACTTTTTGAAAGGTATGTAGCTGATGTGATTTTTTTGTTTTTATTAGTATTTAGTTTTATTACAAATGCATTAGCAATAATTGTTACATTATTTGTATTTAAAGCAGGAATAATTAAAGCTTCCCTTGCACTACCTTTTGCCCCACTAGAACATCCATATGAACCACAGTAGTTCGAGTAATAACAGGCACTTCTATGCTCATTGTCTTTACTAATAATTGCTCTTGGAGTTTTTACAATACTAAAAGAAAGTTTTTTCAAGCTCACATCAATAAGTTTTGTTATTGGATGTTC
>DKNG01000250.1:2523-8065 GCA_002470185.1 Arcobacter sp. UBA7394
GGAAAGTTTTTACTACTTCTAGGTTCTGCATGTTTATAATCACTATGCTCTCCTGAAACCCCTACAACTTTTTCTACTTTGTCATAGTATTTTTCCATATCATCATAAGAAATTGGCCAATCTACAATATTTGAACCTTTTATTTTCCCATAAACACTAGCAAGTCTAAAATCATCTGGTTTTAATCTATAAAAAAATCCGCTCATAAAATTTGATGAACCACCTAATAAACTACCATTCCAAAAGTTCCAACCACTATCATAAGTTGGGAACTTCATCCATTTATTATCTACAAATTCTTCAATTGTATGATATTCATCTTCAAGTTTTGGAGTATAAATATCTCTTCTTGCTGTTGCCATTTCATCTTTTGAAAAATCAGCTCGTTTAAAAGCTTCACCTTTTTCTAAAACACAAACTTTCAAACCTTTTTTGGATAATTCATAAATTATAGGACCAGCCCCTGCACCACTTCCTACTACACAAACATCGTACATCATATCTTTTGTCCATAAGTTAATTTTGGTCTTGGATAGCCAATCTTATGATTAACACTTTTCCATCCAATTTGATTTTTGTTTCCACCATATAAGGGATCTGATAATAAAGCTTCAAAGGCATAATAGATTAATTTTGAAAGCCAAGATTGAGCATAATCATTAGTATTGATTATATCTTCTATGATTTGTTTTTTTTCTTTATTTTTTAAGTTTAGGAAGCTTGGGAAGGTAGAGTGGAAATCTTTTGTTCCTTCAAGAACTAGGTTTTTATCATAATCATCAAAACTTTTATGATTAATATTTTTTACCAAAAACTCTAAAGCACCAAACTCTTTTGAGCTTGGCATAGTATTAGTTTTTGGAAACAGAATTTCATATACTTCATCTAATACAGCTAAGGTATCTTTATTAATACTTTTAGCAATAGCAATATTAGATGAAAACAACAAAGTGTTAACACTTGCAAATTTTATAAATACTCTTCTTTTCATAGGCAAAACTTTATCAAAAAATTGTTTACTATTTATTAATAACTTTTTTTACCTTAAATACTTTACATTTGTGATATCACTTTTTGTAAATCTTTAATTCTTTCATCATAACTTAAATGAGTTTTTGTATGAGTTTTACCTTTATGTTTGTTAATTGTTTTCATATTTTCCCAAAAAGCAACACTTTGATTTAAATCATAACCTGCTTTTTTCATTAAATTTAAACCAATTTCATCAGCCTCTTTTTCTTCAAGTCTATTATGAGGTGTTGTAACTAACTTCTCAGTTGTAGCTTGATATAAACCAATATAAGGGATAATTAAAAGTGGATTAAGTACAGCTACTGCTAGTCCTCCACCAATACCAGCTCCATTGACTACTTTATTACGACTAATTCTAGCCCCACCATGTCTTGCTAAAGCATGAGACATTTCATGGGCAAGTATTGTTGCTAACTGATCATCATTTTTTGCAACTTTGAAAACACCACTATTAATAAAAACTTTTCCATTAGGTAAACAAGCAGCATTAATGCTATCTTTTTCAACTAATATAAATTCCCATTTTTTAATATGAGAGTTTTTTACTACACTTATTAGTTTTTTTCCAACTCTGTCAATTGCTTTCTTTTTTTCTGTATCTTTGCATAGTGTTGTACAACTTAATAAACGTTTGTACTCCTTGTCTCCAATACTCATCTCTTCAGCTTTTGATAAAAGCATCATTTGATCTCGTTTTGTAACAGGTGTTTGATGCTTCGAACACCCTGTGATAATCATTCCAAGTATAATACAATATGCCGTACCTTTCATATTATCTCCTTTATCATTTATTAATACAATATTATTATAGCATATTTTGTATAGATATAACTACCCATAAGTTTATAACAAACTAAATGATGCATACACAATTTATACACAAACAGTAAACACAAAGACGTTACAATACACTTAGAAATAAAAAGTTCTTTAACATTTCATTTATAAAGAGTTATTAAAACAAAATATAAAGGATCTATTATGAAAACTTTAAAATATATAATTGCAAGTTTAGCAATAGCAGTAGCAATAGCAGGATGTGCAGGTGGATCAGGTACAACAAATTTAGATTCAACACATTTTAATGAATCATTCTATGAAAGAGACATTTAATATGTCTAAAGTAATAAGAATGATCAGAACAAAAACTTTTCAAAATGTAGAATAAATGAAATGTTAAACAAAATCTTTTAAAAGGGGGAAAGAAGATACTCTTCCCTTTTTTGTTAATCCCAATATTATGTTATACTAATACATGCTAGTATCAAACAATAACTTATTAAATATCCTATTACCAAATGATAATAAAGTTCTTAAAGAAGCACTTAAGGACGCTGATTCTAAGACTCTTCAAGATATGGTAAAAAATAAATCAACATCAGTAAATGATATATTAAAAAACTTATTTAATGATATTAAAAATGGTACAAAATCAAGCTCAAATATTGAAAATATACTAAAAAATCCAAATCTATTTAAAGATTTAGGCTCATTCTCGAAATCTTTAGTTACAGTACTAAATCAATTAGATTCACAAAGTAATTTACAAAAATTCAAACCAGCGTTAGAGAGTTTTTTTAAAGATATTAAGAATTTAGATGAAAAAACACTAAAAGAACAACTAGGTAAATCAGGGGTTTTTTTAGAATCAAAAATAGCAAATGCAAATATTAAAGAAGGAAGCATTCCTAAGAATATTGAAAAACTATTAAATCAAATACAAAATATAATTAAAAATATTGATACACCTGCTGCAAAACAAATTAATGAATTAATAAATAAAATTGTACAAGAATCAACAACACCAAATAATTCAAACCCAAGTAAAAATATAGAAAATGTAAAAAATTTAGTTTCATTACTTCAAAATATATCAAAGAATTTACAAAATCCAGAAACAAAAAATCTGTCTAATTTAACAAATGAATTGAAAAGTATGGTAAATCAAGGTTCACTTATAGAATCAAAGTTAGAAAATATAAATATTAAGCAGAATATTAATCCACAAATAAATACAGCGAAAGAGCAAATAAATACACAAACTAAAGAGTTATTAACTCAAATTAAAAATGAAGTAATCACAAATAAAGACTCAGCACCTGCAAAAAATATATTAAATCAAATTGATAATTTATTAAAGTCTAATGATTTATTTACAAAAAATGAAAAACTTATTGAACCAAAAAACTTATTAAATAATTTGTTAAACTCAAATGAAATAAAACAAGCGTCAACACAAAGTCCTAATATCTCTAATTTAGTGCTAAATCTAAAAAACATTAGTGAAAGTATAAGTAATTTAGAGAGTAAAACACAAAACTTTGTAAATATAACAAGTGAAAAAAACAGTATAACAACACAATTAAAAGAAAATCTTACTAATTTAAAAAGTGAATTACAAAATTTAACTAAAATTGATTCAAAAAGCTCTTTACAAATTATCTCAAAACTAGAAAATATTCAAAATATTTTTACAAAAATTGAAGCACCAATTACAAATCAACTTCAAAATATGCAAAATACAAATCTCTCAAATAACTTTTCAAACAATTTTGCTAATAATTTAAATACATTAATTCTAAGTCTTAAAGAGAATATCACAAATCTAAGCACTACAGCCAATAATCCAACTAGTGGAAATAATGCAAGTATCCAAAATCAAATAATGAATATTGTTGATAAAATAGAAACAAGTGTAAAAGAGGCAATACAAACATATACGAATAATCAAGGATTAAATCCATTAGCAAATAAAAATGAATCAAATCCCTTATCAAATGATATGAAAACCGTATTACTTCAAATGCAAGAAGAATTAGCTAATAAAGTAGATGCTAAATCTCAAGAGATGTTTAAACAAGTTGATAAAATGTTAATGCAAATTGATTATCACCAGTTATTATCACTATCTTCTAATTCAAATTATGTTTATGTTCCATTTTTTTGGGATATGTTAGAAGATGGTTCAATTGAGATGAAAAAAACTGATGAAGATAAATTTTATTGTCAAATAAATCTAAATCTAAAAGATTATGGAAAAGTAGATTTAATGCTTTCTTTATACGATAAAAATAAATTAGATTTAACAATTCATGCCCAAAGAGAACATTTTAAATTAGATCTTAGTAAAAATATTCAAAAATTAAAACAAGCATTAAACAATGTAGATTTAATTCCAATAAATATTAAAATTTTAGATTTAAAAGAGGATGAAGAAAAAACAATAGAAGAAAAAAAAGTTCAAACTTATACAAATCCCTATGATAATAATTCTGGGACTAATGTAGATATTAGGGTTTAAAATGAAAAAAGATGATTTTATACAAAAAGCTGCTGCACTAAAATATGATATAAAATCTGATAGTGCACCTAAAATTATTGCAAAAGGAAAAGGTAATACAGCAGGAAATATAATAAAAATTGCTAAAGATAATAAAATTCCTATTAAAAAAGATGAAGATTTAGTAGAATTATTATCTCAATTAGATTTAGATAAAGAGATACCAGGAAGTATGTATAAAGCAGTTGCAGAGATATTTTCCTTTATATATGATATGGCTGAAAAAGGTAAAGAAATTGACGAAAGACTAGAAGAAGAAAAAGAGAATAGAATTTGATAGTTATATAAGATTTTTTATAATATAATCCCCAATAAATATAATCCAAAAGCATCCCATGACTGAACGTAACAATCTTGAAAACCCACTTTTTTTATTTACTTTTTTATTAATAGCAATTGTTCTAAATACAGTTGCATCAATACATTTTTTATTAATCATGTTAAGTGGTATTTTATTCATTGCTTTTTATATTTGTTTAAAAAAGAGATATTTATATTCACTTTTTTTTGTAATATTAACTTTTTTATTTATAGAAGTTAATTCGGGATTTAAACCCTTATCACTTAGTTTATTATCACTATTTTTATACATATTTGTTCTACCTAAAATAAGTCGAACTGTATCTTTTAGCTCACTAAATAATTATCTATATATAATAATATTTTACATTGGAGTTATCATAATATGGTCTCTTAGCACAGATATAAATGAAACAATAGCAAAAGCAATAATTCTAAATATTCTAATTGATTTAATATTTTTAGGAATTCTACTGTGAAAACACGATTAAATTTTATATTTATTTTTATCTTAGCTATTATGGTTACTCTACTTGCTAGGGTATATTTTTTGAGTATAAAATCAAATACTTATTATGAAGAATTATCAAAGCAAAATTATATTAGTAGAATCAATAAAATGCCAATTAGAGGTATTATTGAAGATAGAAATGGTAAAAAACTTGCTGTAAATGAGATGGGATTTTCTATTTTAATAAAACCACATTTACGTTCACATAAAAGAAAACAACAATTAATAGATGCCACAGATTTTATTAATAAACACTTTCCAAAATTAACACAAAAGAAGTTAATAAAAAACTATAGAAAAAAAGATTCTCCATATAATCATGATTTCGTAAAAGTAGTTGACTATATTCCCTATGATGA
>DKNG01000198.1:0-324 GCA_002470185.1 Arcobacter sp. UBA7394
ATTGCAATTTTTCCTTTTTTACCAAGTTGTAATAATAGACCTAAAAATCCATCTTTACAAAAAGAAAAAGTACTTAAGTTCTCAAAAGAGTATTTTGATAAAAACTCTTTTTCAAGTCTTTCAAATACATCATTATTGCTAAGTGTTTGTAGTGATAAATCATTAGATATTTCTAAATCTCCATCGTTTTTGTACTGTAAAGAATTCAGCTTAATCACTTGATTCTCCTTTTACATTTATAATTTCTTTGTTATCTTTCAAAAACAGCTCTTCAAATCTACTTTGTGCATACTTTTTAATATCATCTTGTAAGATTTCATAAGT
>DKNG01000198.1:490-1854 GCA_002470185.1 Arcobacter sp. UBA7394
ATATGAGACCAAGCTTTTTTATAATTCATTCCAACCCTTTGGGCTGCTTTTGAAATAGAACCTGTTTCATCTATTAGTTTTAAAACCTCAGTTTTTCCACCACCAAAAACTAAATTATCTTCTCCATCTTCGATCCAAATTTTTACTTTAACATCCATGGATATCCTTTTTATTTCTAAAAACTCCAAGTTGACAATGAGTAACTTCAATATCAGAATTTTTAACTGTCGAGCCAACTATTCTTAATGTTGATTTTTGAGCCTCATCCCACAATACTTTACAATCAAGTTTTTTATGCCCCATGTAGTTTTCTTGTAATCTGTTATAAACTTTTTCATTTGGGTCTTTAAACTTTAGTTTTCCAAAAACACCAAGTTCACAATTTGTGATTTTAATTCCTAAATCACTAGTAATACTTGCCATCTCTTTTGGGTTTTTCCCTATAAGTCTTGCAACTTTAAACGCCTTTAGACAAGATAGTTTCCCATCTTCGTCTAAATTTGTCATTAATAATTCTTTTTGCGCATTGTCTAATTTAGACATCAATTCTTCCTTGGTGAGTATAAAGATTCATCTTTCTACCCCTTGCAAAACCAATCATTGTTATTCCATGTTTATGTGCAGTTTGTACACCTAAATATGTAGGTGCGGTTCTAGATACAATCACAGGAATTCTATGCATTACAGCTTTTGTAACCATTTCAGAACTAAGTCTTCCTGATACAAATAAAACAGACTTAGTAGTATCTAAGCCTTGTAATTTACACTTTCCAATAGCTTTATCAATTGCATTGTGTCTTCCAATATCTTCAGCTGTTACTGTTGTTCCATCAAGTAAATAAATCATTGCTTTATGAACACAACCAGTTAAATTATAAAGTTCGCTTTCTCTATAAAATATTTTTACCTCTGAAGAGATTGTTTCTGGTTTGATTTTAAATGATGTTTGGTTAAATGGTATTTCTAAATTTCCATCAGCAGTACCAGTAACTCCCCCACCACATCCACTTGTTAGTGTTTTCTCTTTATATAAATTTTGTAGTGAATCTTCATTTATTGAGGCTTTCACATCAACTCTTAATCCATCTTCACTTACTTTTAACTCTTCAATATCATCAATACTTGTGATTACGTTTTCACTCATTAAAAAACCAACTGCATGAGCATCTTGGTCTTTTGGAATACACATCATTGATATTGTTTTTTCGCCATTTAAATATAAATTTAATCGTGACTCATCAATCGTCACATCTTCTACTTCAGTTGCTTCATTTTCTATAAGTTTGTCTATTACTACTGTTTTTAAATATTTGGCGTTTTCCATATCTTCTCTTCTCTTTTCTAATATGCTAATTTTGCATATT
>DKNG01000198.1:1918-7351 GCA_002470185.1 Arcobacter sp. UBA7394
TGCACATTAATAGATAAAAAAAGAAAAGCTAAGCAACTTCTTTCGAAGTTACTTTTGCTTAACTTATTTTCTTAAATCTTCTTCTTCTAGAACATCTGGTCTTAATTGCTCTAGATACTCTACTGGTAATTTACCTGTGATAACTCCAGGAATGTATCCTTTAACAGATACAAAGTAAGAATAAACTGTTTCAAATGTAAAGAACGAAATAATCGCACTTCCCATAAAGTGAATAAACAGAATAAATCTTTTGAATTGAATCGTCTCTGCATGCGTTGAAGCATCAGGGAATAAGTACCAAATGATAAATCCACTTAATACTAATTTTGCACCAAATGCAACATACATATAGTAGTTGATTCTATCCATGTGTTGATATTTCCCTCTTAGGAAAATCTTATTCCAAAGTTTCATACTTGGTCTTACAAAAAACTTGTGATCTTTAAAAGCAATTAAAGTCATGATTAACCAAACTGGAATCCATCCAAGTCCAACTATTTCATGAGTTGCTCTCATTAATCTTGCAAGTTCACCACCACCAGTCCAATTTCCAAATGTAATTGAGAAACCAGTAATGAATAAATAAATCATAATTACTATATTAAGTAAGATTACTAATCTTTGGAAAACAGAGTAAACTTGTACCTTGTCATCTTCTCTAGTAATCTGCGCTTGTTTTCTACCCTTTGCTATAATGAACATTGTTAGGAACAAGAAAAACTCCACAGTAAAAACTATTGGCAGTAAGTGTTGTCTTTCTTCAAATGCTCTAATAACTTCAGGTGCAATAGCATTATAATCTGGACCAAATAATGCAACTTCCATTTGTTCATATCTCGTTAGAGAATCAACAGGAACCACATTACCAGATATATTACCTTGCATCATTTGCATTAAAAAGTTATATACATAACTAATGTCTGCAATTGTTGCTAACCAAAAATACCAATAAGTAAGAAGCATAAATATAAAGCCTATTATAAAATAAGCTTTATACTCGCTAAGAAAACTCTTATTTTCCATACGCTTTATCCCATCCGTAAGGCATTGACTGTACTCCATGGCCAAAAGAAAGAACTCTTTCTCTATAAATATTAGAAACAGACTCAGAGTCTCCAACTAATAAGGCTTTCGTAGAACACATTGCAGCACAAACAGGAACTTTTCCTTCTGATATTCTGTTTTGACCGTATAACTCTCTCTCATGTTCAGAGTTAGTTTCTTCAGGTCCACCAGCACACATAGTACACTTATCCATCACACCTTTTGTTCCAAATGCACCGTCACTTGGGAACTGAGGAGCTCCAAATGGACAAGCATATAAACAATATGAACAACCAATACATTTATCTTTATCATGTAAAACGATTCCGTCTTGTCTGATATAGAAACAATCTACTGGACATACTTGCTCACAAGGTGCATCAGTACAATGCATACAAGCTACAGAAAGAGAAAACTCCATTCCTTGCTTACCTTCGTTTACTGTTATTACTTTTCTTCTACTAATTTCTACAGGTAACTCGTGAGCTTCGGCACAAGCAACAGAACAACCATCACAATGAATACATCTGTTTTCATCGCAGTAAAATTTCATTCTAGAATAATCTACATTATTATTACTCATGTTACTCCCCTACGCTCTTTCTATCCGACATAAACCACCTTTAGTTTCAGGAATCTGAGTAACAATGTCATAACCGTAGTTAGTAACAGTATTAGCACTTTCACCAATTGCATATGGTGCAGTTCCATCTGGGTATTTATGTAATAGACTTTCTCCTTCCATAACACCAGCAAAGTGGAATGGTAAGAATACTCTGTCTTCTGATACACTAAATGAATATTTAGCTTTCACTTTAATCTTTGTTCCTTGAGGTGAATGAATCCACATCATTGAACCATCTCTGATTCCATGTCTTCCTGCTAATTCAGGATTAATGTCACAGAACATTTCTGGAGTTAATTTTGCAAGATATTTAGATGCTCTATTTTCCATACCAGCACCATTCATGTTTACTAATCTTCCTGTAACTAAGTTAACAGGGAAGTCTTTCGCCCAATCTTGCGCAGTTTGCTCAGAGATATATCTTGTATCAACTCTATAATGGTTTTTCTTATCAGCAAAGTTTGGATATTTCTTCGTTAAATCCGCTCTTGGAGAGTGTAATGGCTCTCTATGTAAAGGAATCGGATCTGCGAATGTCCATACTTTTGCTCTTGCTTTTGCATTTCCATAAGGTGCCATACCTTGTTCCATACATTTTTCAGCAATAATATTTGAAGTATCAACTTTCCAGTTTTTACCTATTTTTTTCTTTTCTTCTTCAGTTAACTTGATCTTTAAAACTTCTTCGATGTTATCTCTAGTAATTTCAGGATAACCATCTTTGTTTACAGAACCTTTTGGAGCTGAACCTTTACCAGCAAGTAAATCTTCACCATCGTGCTCTAAACCAAATCTATTTCTGAATCCCATACCACCATCTTTAACAGATCTGTTAATGTTGTATAGTAAAGGCGAACCTGAATGTTTTTCTGTCCAACAAGGCCATGGTAAACCATAGTACTCACCAGTCATTTTTCCGTATCCTCTTCCAGATACTTCATCAAACATATGCCAGTTTTCTTGATGCTCTTTAAGTCTTTTCGCAGTCCAACCAGTTAAACCAATTGTTTTGATAATTCTTGCAATCTCATCAGTACAATCCTCAGGCCATTTGTACTCTTTCTTGTTTTCTCTAATTAACATACCAGCTGTTAATTCGTCATAGAATCCAAGTCTTTTTGCTAATTCAAACATAATGTCTTGGTCAGCTTTTGACTCATACATTGGTTTGATAATTTCAGATCTCCATTGAGCAGATCTATTTGTTGCTGTAACTGAACCTGAAGTTTCAAATTGAGTACCAGCTGGTAAAATATAAACATCATCTTGTTTATCAGTAATAATTGCACCTTCATTTACGAAAGGATCACAGAATACTGCAATATCAAGATTATCTAATGCTTCTTTTACTTTTTTTGTTTGTGCAGTAGAAGTAATACCATTACCCATTACGAATAATGCTTTTAATCTAGTACCTGCATTATGAATTGCATCTTCACCTGGATTACCACCAAGAACTCCAGCCCACCATCTAGCAAGTGTGAATCCTTTTTTGTTCATCCAAGAAGGATCTTTAAATCTTCCTTTTAGCCATTCATAATCAACACCCCAAGACTTAGCGAAATATTTCCAAGAACCATCACTTAATCCATAGTAACCTGGTAATGTGTGTGATAAACAACACATATCCGTAGCACCTTGAACGTTATCATGACCTCTAAGAATATTACATCCACCACCAGCAACACCCATGTTTCCAAGAGCAAGTTGTAAGATTGGTGCCATTCTTGTGTTTGACGAACCATTTGTATGTTGAGTAAGACCCATAGCCCAGATTAAAGTACCTGGAGTATTTTGTGCATAATGCTTAGTAATTTGTACAATTAAATCCGCATCAACACCAGTCACATCTGCAACTCTTTCAATTGGCCAATTTTTAGCCTCTTTCATTACATCTTCCATTCCATAAACTCTATCTTTGATAAAGCCTTTGTCATGCCATCCGTTTTTGAAAATGATATTTAACATTCCATACATAAATGGAATATCAGTACCAGGTCTAATTTGTGCAAAATAATCTGCTTTTGCCGCAGTCTTAGTAAATCTAGGATCTACTACGATAATTTTTGTATTATTTCTTTCTTTTGCTTTTAAGAAATGTTGGAATCCTACTGGGTGATTAACCGCTGGATTCGCTCCAAATATAATGATTGCTTTTGAATTCTGGATATCTCCCAGAGAATTTGTCATAGCACCATAACCCCATGTGTTTGCCACCCCGGCAACTGTTGAGCTATGTCAAATTCTAGCTTGATGATCTATATTATTCGTTCCAAACATTGCAGCAAATTTTCTAAAATAATACGATTGCTCAGTATTAAATTTTGCTGACCCTAAAAACATTGTTGAATCTGGCCCATCTGCTTTTCTTAAAGATTCTAATTTAGATGCAATTCCATCTAAAGCTTCATCCCAAGAAATTCTTTGCCATTTTCCACCTCTTTTAACCATTGGGTGTTTAAGTCTTACTTCAGATCTAACCATATCAATCATGTCAGCACCTTTACAACAGTGCCCTCCAAGTGATACAGGGTGATCTTGAGCAACCTCTTGTCTTACCCAAACGCCATTTTGTACTTCAGCTATTACACCACAACCAACAGAACAAGCTGTACAGATAGATTTAACCATCTTAGAACCAGGGAATGGATTTTTGATCTCTTCCTCAGTAGCTTTTCTCGTCGCAGTAGTACTAGCAAAAGATGACGTAACTCCAAATGCAGTGGCAACTGCAGCCATTTTCATAAATGACCGTCTACCAACTTTAGCATTTAGAGTTTCATATGAATTTGCAGACATATGCTTCTCCTACTATTTTTTTACTATTTAGCGTTCTTGTAAAATTCTTCCCAAGCCGCAGTTTTTTTGTATAGAATCTCTTTTTTATTAGAGCTTCCTACAACAACACCATTATTCGAATCATCTTGTCGTGATGAGTTACCAGTAGCAGCCAATACGCTAGTACCGCCAACAACAGCCGCACCAGCAGTCACAATTGCAGTTTTCTTAGCGAATTCTCTTCTGCTTTGTTCCATGACTGACCTCCTTATAGAAATTAAGCCCCAGAAGTACACTCTTAAAAACAAAAAGTTTTTAAAAGGCACTATTTAAGAGACTTTACAAAGGAAGGCTACGTACTTCCTTTGTAAAATCTCTTTAGCAAAAGGTAAACCTTTTACTAAATTTCGTCCTCAACATCATAAGCCATATCTTTTGGCTCTTCTTGATCTTGTTTATTTTTTGGTCCTAAAGCTTTCATAGCTTTATTTCTTGCACGTCTTTCCATCTCTTCATCAGAAATAGCATCACAAGATTCTACTTTTTTGATTCTCTCTTTAATTGCTGGTTTTGAAACCTCTAAATATAATCTTTCAAAAGCAACAAATGAATGTAATACAACCATTAAGTCTTTATAAATTACTGCACTTTCATGCTCATAAGTATCTTTTGCAAACTCATCAATAAAATCATTTATAACTTGTGCAAAAATACAATGAACAGTATTTTCATACTCTTTTTCATCTTGAGCAACTAAATCAGTTAATTCAGCCATAAGTGAGAAAATAAAACCAACTGAATCTTCATATTCAAAATATGCTTTTTCATCTCTTCTGATTTTTGTTTTTGCAACAAATTGAATCATCTCAACTCTTTTTTTACCAGACTCAACACCCTCATCATAAAATGAAGCAGTTTGTCTAATTTTTTTAGTTGTTGGATTATGGAATAAATCATCAAACTCTTGTAATAAAACTACATTTGAT
>DKNG01000198.1:7453-14542 GCA_002470185.1 Arcobacter sp. UBA7394
GGGTTTTCTTTTAGCATTTTTACTAAAGATACTAATTCTAAGTAGTTTCCTAACTCTTTTGATGAAACAAAAAAGTTTGCAAAAAGGTTGTAATATAAAGCTCTTGCTTTGTTTACTGCTTGATTATCTTGCATTTGTCATTCCTTGATTTTTTTGGTCATAGTAGTTTTGCATCATGATTTTTGGTTTACAATCTGCACAACAGTAAAGAGATCGCTCTTTTACTGGATCTGCAGAGAAGATAGGTGCCATCATTTTTGCAATTTTTTCAACTGATTTTTTAGTTGCGAATTCAACTCCACATTCAACACATGGGAATAATTCATCTTGAGCTAAAACACTCTCTTTAAACCATGCTGGTTGAAGATTGATTACATCTTTTTCAATAGTAAGACAATCAGCTTCTGGACATGAAACTTCACAATATCCACATGCAGTACATAAAGATGGGTTTAATCTTAGAGTATTATCACTAGCATCTGCTTGTAAGGCATCAACATTACATGCACCCACACAAACAAGACATAAAGTACATGTATCTTCGTTTACTTTAACTTGTCCGTAATGTACATGTTCACCAGTTTGAACTTGTCCTAAATCCTCATCCCCTACAATCTTTTGTAATCTATGAGAAAAAACTTCTCTTTTTCTAAGATCATCTTGATTGAAGTTGAAATATGTATTTTCAACAAAAGATACTGTTTTTAATGCTTCTTCTAGTTCTTTTTCATCCATTGCAACAATAATTGCATCTTTTCCATATTTCTTTTGGTAAATATCATTTACAATTCTGATTGCATCACCAGAACCTTTTGAGATAAAGTCAGAATAGAAAATAACTTGTGAACCAGATAATTGAAGTAAAGTTAAGAATGTAGATTCATCTAAGAATTTCTCACCCTCAATAGAGAAAGGAAGAACATTCTCTTTTAAGTCTGCACTTAAATCTTTCATATTCATTTTTTCTGGAATTACTAAAGGATGAGTATTTTTATAGAACTTACTCATTTCATAAATAGAGTTTCTATTTGATGGAGCATAATCCATAGCCCCTGATGGACAAACAGAGATACATCCACCACAACCATGACAGTCAATTTGAGAGAAACCTAATGTTTTTGTTTTGTCATCTTTTGTAATAGCTACTGTGGGACAAACTTCCTCACATTTAGAACAGATTTCTTCTCTTCTTTCATGGTATTGACAAATTGAGCTGTCATAAGTAGTAAATTTTTTGTATGAATATTCGTTGATGTTTTCTTTTAATTGAGATACTACCTCTTCAATAGATGACTCTAAAGGATCAAAACAACCACTTTGTTTCATACCTTCTTTTTTTGCATCAAACCATACAATTTGAGAGACATTTAAATCAACATCTTTACCTTCATCATCTACAACAACATTTAAGTTACCAATCATTCCTGAAATACTTTTTACCATTTCTTCTTTAATAAAGAATAGTTCAAAGTCTTCAGGCTTAATACAGGCTAAAAAGTCATTGTATGAGTCTTGTGAGTTTGTAATAAGAAGTAATTGTTTTGATACTTCTTGAGAGTATGAAATATCTTGAGCTAAATCATACTTATTCGCAGCAATTTCGTATAGTTTATAAATATTTTCAATTTGTGTTGCTACTGGATCTTTAGTATTTTTTAGATAAAAATCAATCTCATCTGCATTTACTTCTGCATTTACATCACTAGTATTAGAGATTAAGAAGTCTTGTTCTTTAACATCTTCTATATTATTAGTAACTAGAATCTCCTCATTTAGGGGAAAGTCTAAACCATTTGGATTATAGTAAATAAATTCTTGCATAAACATGCCTTTAATTGGTCAAATATATTTTACCTAATTCTATTTACTTATTTTTAAACTAAACTTAAATGTTAAAATATATTTTACCTTTTATTTTTAGGCTGTTACTTATTATCACTAATTTTTATGATAATTATTATCAGTGACTTTAATTAAAGCTTTTTTTTGTTCATATTTGTGTAAAATCTATTATGATTAAAAGAATACCAATACTACTATTTATACTAATTTTAATATCTGTTTATTTCAAAGATGAAATCTTTTCTAACAACCAAATTAAGATAGGTACGTCCCTACCTAAGAGTGGGATTATTAAAAGCTGGGGGACGTCTGTAACAGCTGGTGCAAACTCATATTTTAATTATGTTAATGAAACTAATATGTTAAAAGATAAAAAAATTGATTTTTTGATTTATGATGATAAATATGAACCAGAATTAACTATTGATAATATTAATAAGTTAATATTTACTGACAAGGTTTATGCACTATTTGGACTAGTTGGAACTCCAACAGTTAAAAATATATTACCAATTTTATATGATGAAGATATTCCTTTTTTTGCTGCATTTACAGGAGCTTCATTTTTACGAAATAAAAAGAATGACAACTTTATTAACTTTAGAAGTTCATACAAACAAGAGATTGAAAAACTTGTATCTTATCTACATGACAAAAAAGGTTTAAGTAAAATTGCCGTTTTTTATCAAAATGATGATTATGGAGAAGAAGGTTATGTATCTTTGTTACAATCTCTAGAGAAAAGAAAACTTTCATTAAGTGCTGAAGGTTCATATAAAAGAAATACCTTATCAATCACACATGCTTTTAATGAAATACAACATGCAAAACCAGAAGCTATTATAATGGTGGGTGCTTATAAAACTAATGCTTTGTTTATCAAAAAAGCTAAAGAGAGTGAATCAATGAAAGATACTATCTTTTGTAATATCTCTTTTGGTGATGCAAATGCAATGATAAGTGAACTTGATAAACTAAAAACGAACTCAGATAATCTTATCTTTTCCCAAGTTGTTCCAAACTATTTGAATACTAAAATTCCAGTTATTCAAGAGTATCAAGCTTTAATGAAAAAATATTATCCAAATGAAAAACTTGGATTTATTTCATTAGAAGCATTTCTCGCTTCAAAAGTATTAGTAAATGCAATTTCTAGAATAAAAGGTGATATGACGAGAGAAAAACTTCTTCATACACTAAAAACTACTCCTCCTGAAATGTTAGATGGATTGTATATGAAGTTTAAGGACTCACAACTTCTAAATAATACTTATCTTTTTGAATACAAAGATTTAAAATTTAAAGAGTTACAATGAAAGAAAAAATAAAAAGTGTCATTTCATACTTTGATAATTTAAGTTTTAAATATAAAACATCATTTCTTGTATTTATTATTACAGGTGGGATGTTGTGTATTGTTGTCTTATCTCAAATCTCAACGTTTACAATCAAACAAGATTTTGATGTGTTGTTTGATAAAAGAACAAAAAGCCTAATAAAACTAGAACATATAAAAGATACATATAATGTAAACATTCAAGATACATTAACAGATGTACAGAACAATGAAATCAATATGAATCAAGCTGTAGAAGTTTTATTATTAGCACAACAACTAATAAATAAAAACTGGAACTCTTATAAGAAGGAGATTTTATTTGATGAGTCTACTTTTTATATTAGTGCTTTTATAAAAAAGTTTTTGATTACTCAAGAGAATTATTTTGAAAATGATATTCTTAAAAAAAGTATCATTAGAAATATTGATAAAAAACTTTATAATATAAAAAATGAGCTAAATCATGTAATCAAACAGAAAAAACAAAATGATTTTTCTACTTTAAATCTAGAAATTAATGCTATTTCTATTTATATTACTAGTTTGATTAATTATGATTTATCACTAGCTATTAATGAAAAAAGAAATACTCAAAAAGTATTTAATACTATTATGATTTTTTCAATTATCTCTATTGTTTTAGTATTTCTATTCTCAATAGTTTTATCTGTATTTATTATTAATAACTTTAGAAAACTTCATAATTCATTAGAGCAAAAAGTAGAAGAAAAAACAAAAGAGTTAACAGAGTTAAATGCTTATCTTGAAGTAAAAATTTCAAAAGAAGTATCTCAAAATAGAAAGAAAGATATTATCATGTTTCAGCAAGCAAGACTTGCAAGTCTTGGAGAGATGCTTAATAATATTGCACACCAATGGAGACAACCTCTAGGTTCTATTACTATGATTATTCAAAGTTTCCAAACAAAAATGTTACATGGAAAACTAACAGAAAAGTTCGTAGATGAAAAAGTTCAAGATGCTCTACTTTTAGCTAATAATATGTCTATGACTTTAGATGATTTTAAAAACTTCTTTAGCCCAGATAAAGCAAAAAGTGAGTTTAGAATAAAAGAGTGTATTGATCATTCAATTGAGTTATCAAAATACTTACTTGAAAAAGAGAATATTACAGTAAATCTAGAAATCAAAGATAATGTATCTTTAAATACCTATTATAATGAGTTATCTCATGTATTTTTAAATATTATTTCTAATTCAAAAGATGCTTTATGTAGTACTTCTAATAAAAATGATAGAATTATCAAAATAATTGTAAATAAATATAAAGACAAAGCTGTTATTAACTTGATTGATAATGGTGGTGGAATACAAGAAGATATTGTTCCTAAAATATTTGAACCTTATTATACAACTAAGTATAAAAGTGCAGGTACTGGTATTGGTCTTTATATGTCTAAACAGATTGTAGAAAAACATATGAATGGTTCTATTTCTTATAAGAATATTGTACATAAGATTAAAGAAGATGATATTAACTACAATTGTTCACTATTTACAATAAAAATCCCAACTTCAGACAAAAAGGTTATTGATGCAAAATAAAGATTTGAATATCTTACAACAATTTAATATCTTATATTTAGAAGATGATGTAAATTTATTAAAACACACGAATGATGTATTAGAAGACTTTGTAAATAATATATATGCTGTTAAAACATCTAAAGAAGCACTAGATATATTAATGAATAAAAAAGTTGATATTATCATTTCAGATATATTATTAGAAAATGAAAATGGTATTGATTTTTTAAAACACATCAAAGAGAAGAATATTAACCTTCCTACTATTCTTACAACAGCTCATACTGATACAAAATATTTACTTGAAGCTATTAAATTAAAAGTTGAAAACTACATAGTAAAACCTATTAATATCAAAGAGTTATTAAACACACTTCATGATGTATTACTTCCAATCGTACAACAAAAAGAGATTCAAAGAAATATCAATGTAATCAAAACTATTTCAGCTATTACAGATAGTAAACAAGTAGATATTATCAAATTTATAATCAATAATCTAAATAATGAAAACCAATTTACAGCTTCATATAGTGATATTATGGATGAAATTTCTATATCAAAACCAACACTTATCAAGTTATTTAAAGAACTTGCAGAAAAAAATATTCTTGTTAAAGTACAACATAAAACTTATAGGTTTAATGAAGCAGCTTTAGATAATTTATAATATGAATGATAAACTAGAAAACACCTATGTAATTAGTGATATTCATGGGTGCTACTTCTCACTTCTTGACTTAATCAAAAAACTTCCCCTAGATGCTAAACTTATTTTTGTAGGTGATTTATGTGATAGAGGTTTATACTCAAAAGAAGTAATAGAGTACGTAAAATCAAACAATCATACTTGTATCTTAGGTAATCATGACTTTTATATGATTGAACACCTAAAAGAGTGTCTAAATGGCGCAAAAGTTAGATGGAATATAAAAGAGTATATGGGTGGTAAAGAGACTATTGCTAACTATAAAGGTGATAATAAAATCATTGAAGAGCATATCACTTGGTTAAAAACGCTACCTCAATATATTCAAATTGAGAAATACTTCATTACTCATGCTTTTTGTATGCCATATTACAAAAGAAGAGATGATAAAGAAAAATCCCATGCAATGATGGTAAATAGAGTTACAGATGAAGAAGAGTGGTTATGGGATTGGGAAGAGAATTGGAAAGATTATGATTTATTAAATATATATGGTCATGAAAACAGTGATGAAGTAGTAAGAGCTGAAAACTATTTATGTATTGATACAGGTTGTGTTTATGGGAATAAATTAACAGCCTTGAACTTAGCTAACTTGAGAGTTACACAAGTTCCTTTAAATAAAAAAGATATAACTATTTAAACGTTAGAAGAAGAGAAGCATCTTCTTTTAAATCTCGAACAACTAAACCTTTTAGTTTTGTATTTAAACTAGAAGTAATTGTTTTTCTTCTACTTTCTTCAAAATCAAAATTACCATAAGATACTGGCATATTTATTGATTCAAATAGAGTTTTAAATAGAGTATTTTCAACCCTTGATAAATACAACTCTTTTTCATTTAGATATAAAAGACCTTTGTTTTTATTGTAGTCATGGTACTCATTTATTTTAATAAGTTTGTCATTTGTATTAAAGTTGTATCTTTGAATAATTATATTTATTAAAACAATTAATTGATCTTCTCTAAAAGGTTTAAGTAAATAACCTGTAAATTCAACTTCAGAAACTTTCATTGTAGTTTCTTCATCTTGATAAGCAGTAAGAAAGATTATTTGACTACCATGTTGATGTTGAATTATTTTTGAAGTTTCAATTCCATCCAAATCCCCGTCAATATTAATATCAGAAATAACTATATCAATTTTATTTTCTTGGGATAATGCTAAAGCATCTTTTGAATTTCTAGCAACTCCAACAATATTTACTTTTAATTTTTTTAAGACTTTTTCAATATGTAAAGACACAATAGCTTCATCTTCAATAATTAATATATTTGCAAGTGACATAGGAATTCCATAAAAGTTATTTTTATTAAATTATACCTGATTTTATTATTAAATAAGTAAAATATACTTTACTATTCTAGATTTTATTCTAAATTAATATATTAAAACTCTTTTTTAAAGTTAAAGTAACCACTATTATAAGAAGTTTTTCCATCATAAGTATTATCATTTATATCAAAGTTTTGGCTTTTATATCCAATAGATAAATTAGATGTAGGTAAGATTAAATCCTTTATTCCTAAACCTAGATAATAATCATAATAAGACATCTCAGAGTTTAAACCAATACTAGCTCCATATAAAACATTATATTTTTTCTTGAAATTCTTTTTCATATCAATAGCTAAGGTTGGAAATAAAAA
>DKNG01000198.1:14681-15478 GCA_002470185.1 Arcobacter sp. UBA7394
GTAAACCAATTAGTTTTGTAAGATGAGTTTATCTTATCACCTGCATTAAAAGTCGTTCCACCAAAAGTTAAATCTGAACCTAAAGTACTAGAACTATCAGCCTTCATTCCTAGATATGAAGCTAATAATGTATGTTCTCCATAATTTAAAAATACTTTAGGAATAAAAGTAGTACTTTTGCTTTTTAATGAAGAATTAGTTCCACCTTGACCATAAACAAAGTCATTATCCACATCAAGTGTAGCTACTTTAGAATCCATTCCAAATGCGATTTTAGATTTATTTTCTCTTGGTAATAAAGCTTTTTCTTCTTTTATACTTTTCTTTTCCGGATTCTTATCTTCTTTTTTCTTCTTCTTTTTTGAGTCAATTACTTTTACTGGTTTTACAGTTTTAGCTGTTTTTTTATCATCTTTTTTTGCTAATAAAACATTTTTCTTCTTTTGTTCAAGAAGAATTTGTTTCATAAGTTCTTTTTCTTCTTTTGTTCTAATTATTTCAACAACATTTTTTTTATCTTTGTTTAAATCAAAACTATTTCTAACTAAGAACTTATCCATACTTTTAATATTTGATGGTAAAGATTTTTTAAACATATAAGCTTCTTTGCTATTAGCGAAAGCCCCGTACCCTACTCTATATCTACCATTGTGTTTTATAATATATATATTTTCACTATGCTCTTTTAGATGCCTATTAATAAAAGATTTAGCATTAGCTAAAGTAGCCATACTTGAGAATACATAAGTATAATTTTTAAATCTAGTGTCAACTTTTCTTACTGGATTTAATTTTTT
>DKNG01000075.1 GCA_002470185.1 Arcobacter sp. UBA7394
TGTGTATTTTTTTTGTTTCTAAAAGGTAATACAATATCTTTTTCTTCTAAAAGGTATTTATTAGTATCAACTTCATATATTTCTCGAGGAAGTCCTAAATTAGCAACAATTACATTTCCTACATAATCTTTTGACACATCTGTATAAAGGCTAGTTTTTAAAGCACCCATTGTAATTGTAGTATCTGCAAAAAAAGCATTATCTTCAACCTGTCCTTTACTATTAATACCACTTGGAATATCACAAGATATTTTCACTGAATCAAAAGAGTTTAACTGCTCTATTAATTCAATTGACTTTTTATCTAAAGCTCTATTAAGACCAGAGCCAAATATACAATCTATTACAATATCACTTTCTTCTAAAGTATCTATTGTATTAATACCAAGAAGTTGAACTCTTTTATATTGTAAAATTGCCATTTTAGACTTTGGTTGAGAAGATAAATATAAATTGATTTTGTATTTTTTATAAAGTAATCGTGCTAGGGCTATTCCATCAGCTCCATTATTTCCAGAACCACAAACAATTAAAATAGTTTTTTTATCTTGATAGTTTTCTTGAATATGTAAGGACATTGCATTTGCTGCATGTTCCATAAGTATATCTTCTGTAAGTGCAAATTCTTCATAACATCTTTTATCTAATGAGTTAAGCTCGTCAAATATTTTTTGCATATGCTTTCCTTTTAAGAGTTAAAAATATAAGGGATGAAAAGAAATTATTTAAATTTCCATCCATCTGCTTCTAAAATAGTTTTAATTTTATCTTTTACATTACCTTGTAATTCAATCCATTCATCTTTGATTGAACCACCACAAGCAAGTTTTTTCTTAAGAAGTTTTAGTACATCTTTTTTATCTTTATCCTTAAGATAAAATCTTCCCACAAGTGTAACGGGTTTTCCTCTTCTTTTTTCAAAAGTAAAAACCAGTTGATGTTGATTCTTTGGAATAATTTCATTAGAAGGTTTTTTATTCTTTTTATCATTTTTAGATGTATCAAAGTCATCTCCATCTAAATTTGCACCCATTTCAAAAATCATGAAAATGCCTTTATTCTAGTTTGTACATCAATTTCATCAATACTAACAAAATCTTTGTTTTTATATTGTTCAACTGCCACACGACCTATCATCGCTGCATTATCAGAACAGTATTTTAATTCACTTAAAAATAGTTTTGTTTTATGAGTATTACATAACTCTTCTATTTGTGTTCGTAAATATATATTAGCACTAGCCCCACCAACAATTGCAAAGTTTTTTGGAGCTTTTTGTTTAAATAGTTTTTTTGTTTTTTGCATAATATGAGCAACTGCTGTTTTTTGAAAAGAGGCACATACATCATATTTATCTTGTTCAGTAAGACCAGTTTCACTATTTTCAAGTTTTTCTATTTTCATTCTTACTGCATTTTTTAAACCAGAATATGAAAACATAATTTCTGGACTTTGTCTTAAAGGTACTGGAAGTTCAATTTTATTTTCATCACCTTTTAATCCATATTCTTGAACAACAGGACCACCTGGATATCCTAATCCCATCATTTTTGAAACTTTATCAAAACTCTCACCAAAAGAGTCATCAATAGTACTTGCAATAATTTTCATATCATTTAAAGAGTTTGCTTCAATAATCTGAGTATGTCCACCTGATACTAAAAGAATTGTAATTGGCATAACTTCTTGTTTTTCTATAAAAAGTGAATAAATATGCCCTTTTAAATGATTAACGGCAATTAGTGGTAAATTTAAACTAATAGCTAAAGCTTTAGCCATAGTTACACCTTCCATTAAAGTTACAGATAAACCAGGAGCATTAGTAACAGCAATTGCTTTTAGTTTAGGGAAATACTCTTCACACTCTTCTAGAATTTTAGGTAAAGCTTCAATATGCAATCTTGCAGCTAGTTCTGGAACCACTCCACCATAAACACTATGCTGTAGCTCTTGAGATATTTTCTTATGATAAACTAATTCTAATGTTTGTGAATCTGTTATAGCTATTGAGCTATCATCACAAGAACTTTCTATACTTAATATCATTTATATATAACCCTTGTCATTTTCTTCTTTTGTTAACCACTCTAATGCAAAGTCATGACTACCAAAGCCAGAATCAGCATTAATATGACCCGCATCTTTCATTACATTTATTTCAACATTTAAAGCTTCTTTTAACTGCATTGCTTCTTCTTCACTCATATATGGATCATTTGTAGAAGCTAACATAATTATCTCTTTTGCTTTTAAATCTTTAGCTATTGGGTAAGGATAAAAACTTTTAGCTTCTTTCACTACTCTTGTTCTACTAACTGGTGCTACAAGCATTAATTTTTCTAAAGAAATATCTAATTCATCACAAGTGTGAAACCATAATACATTTGCTAGTGAATGGCAAATTACAATTTGGGGATTAAAGTGTTCAATTTCTTTTTTTAAATTTTCTTTCCAAATAGATAACTCTGGATTATTTCTGTTTGGAAATGCTGGGAAAGAAACAACAGAATGTTGTTTAATTAAATCCGCTGCAAGTTGGGCTTGCCAGTGA
>DKNG01000236.1:0-509 GCA_002470185.1 Arcobacter sp. UBA7394
AATAAATCAATATCACCTTCTTTAAAGCTAGCATATAAATTCTTCCATGAATCTGTAACAAATACTGGTTCAAAACCTACCTTTGAAAATATAAGTTTTACATAATCAATTATATAGCCTTTTGGTTTACCATTCTCATTATAATCATAAGGTACCCAATCTAACTCATTTGCTACAATAATTTGTTTATTGTTTGCAATATAGTTCTTTTCAGTCTGAGTTAATTTAGTTTCAACTGGTAAATTACCAATCCAAGTGTTTATAATTTTTCTTTTTTCTTTTTCGGAAAAATTATCTAATGTTTTTTGAATAATATCTCTTAATACTGGCATATCTTTTCTTGTGGCCATATGTAGTTTATTAAAATTAAATTTAATAGAGAAATTTGCATGTACTCCTGTTAAAGAATTCTTTTGCATAAGATAATTAATAATTGCAGGATTTGATATTAAAGCATCTGCTTTATTAGTAATAACACTATCTAGGGCATCAAGTATACTATTTACTTT
>DKNG01000236.1:727-3463 GCA_002470185.1 Arcobacter sp. UBA7394
AGATCAATTTGTTTGTTTTTTGATAAATCTAATAAAGTATCCCAAGAATCTGAAGTAATATAATTAAAAGTAAGGCCAGTATTTTTTTCTATTAAATCTAAATAATCCCTAGCAATACCTGTATATTGACCATTCTCAACAAAATCAAAAGGTGGCCAGTTGGTTTCAGCGCCAACATTAATAATAGGATTAGATTGAATGAATTCTTTTTCTTTAATAGTTAGATCAACAGAATTAGAATAAACAGAAGAGACAAATAAAAAGAATAAAAATAAATATTTAAACATAACAAACCTTATCACGTATATAAAAATTATTATACTGTGATAAGGTTTATAAAAAAGACTTAAAGGTTAATTTATTATTAAGAAAACCACTTTTTAACTTTGTCAAACATATTTTCAAAGTTAGTTTCACTTGGTTTACTCTCAACACCAAAGCTTTCTTGTAATTTTTCTAATAAATCTTCTTGCTCAGCATTTAATGATTTTGGATATTCAATTGTAATTTGAACAACTAAATCACCCTTACCATAACCTTGAACAGATTTAACACCTTCACCTCTAAATTTAAACTGTTGTTTATCTTTAGCTCCAGAAGGAATTTCAAGTTCCAATTCACCTCTAAGACCTGGAATCTTAATAGTTGCTCCAAGTGCTACTTGTGTGAAGAAAATTGGTGCTTCTAAGTAAATATCATCATCATGTCTAACAAAGTGAGAATCTTCTCTTACATGTACTTGTAAGTATAAATCACCTCTTGTTCCATCAGGAGCAATATTTCCTTTATTAGAAACTCTAATTCTCATACCATCATTAACACCCTCAGGAATATCAACTTTGAATGAGTCTTTAACTTCATCATATCCTTTACCAGAACATTTTTTACAAGATGAACTAGCAGCTTGACCAGAACCTTCACATGTAGGACAAGTTTGAGCAAATGTCATAAAACCTTGTCTTGCATGAACTTGACCTTGACCAGCACATGTTTTACAAGTAGATAATTTACCATCTTTTGCACCTGTACCCTTACAAGGTTTACAAGCAGTTTTATATTTGTAATTAATTTCTGTATTACATCCAAATACAGCTTCATTAAATTCAAGATTAACATCAACTGCAACATCTAAGTTATAGTTATACGTTTTTCTCTCTCTTCTAGAACCTCTACCTCCGCCACCAAAAGCAGACCCAAACATCTCTTCGAATACAGAACTTAAATCATCAAAGCCTCCGCCTCCGAAGCCTCCACCTTGACCATGACCTTCTAAACCTTGTTTTCCATATCTGTCATAAATTGATTTTTTTTCTTCATCACTTAAAACTTGATATGCTTCATTTACAGCTTTAAAATTCTCTTCTGCTTCATGATCACCTGGGTTTTTGTCAGGATGATATTTCATAGCCATTTTTCTATAAGCTTTTTTAATTGTACTTTTATCGGCGCTTCTATCTACACCTAATAATTCATAATAGTCTTGATCAGTCAACTATATATCTCCTAAATAATTTTTTGTATATTATATATACGCGATTCTATCTAATTGATTATAAAAATATATTTAAATGAAAGCACCAAAAAAACATCACTTATAGCTTTTTACTAGTAATTTGGTTATAATCCCAAAATGAAAAGAGGATTAGAAAAATTTTATGAATTAGTTGAAGCTTTTGAATCACTACCTACAATAGGTAAAAAATCAGCTTTAAGACTTGCTTATCATGTTGTTATGAATGACAATTATTGTGGAATAAAAATTGCACATAGTATTGAAAATGCTTTAAAAAATATTACAAAATGTGTAAAGTGTGGTTCAATGAGCGAACATGAAATCTGCGAGTTTTGTTTGGATGATTCAAGAGACAGTACAAAAATATGTATAGTTCAAAGTGCAAAAGATATATTTATTATTGAAGACTCTAAACAGTTTGATGGTAAATATTTTGTAATTGAAGAATTAGATCAAGAAGCAATAGATGCTCTTACAAATTTTGTTGATGATAATGAAGTAGAAATGGTATTATTTGCCATTACTCCATCAATCGCAAATGATGCATTTATTTTATATATAGAAGATAAATTAAAAAATAAAGATATTAAATTTTCAAAAATTGCTCAAGGTGTACCAACAGGTGTTAGTCTTGAGAATGTAGATATTTTATCACTATCAAAAGCAATACAAAGTAGGGTAGAGATTTAAATCTCTATCTACCTTCTTCTTTGTTCCATTGTCGATATAGCTCTTCAGCTGCTGCAATTTCTTGTTTACTTGCTTTTCTTCTACAAGACATATACCCATTTGTTCCATCACAAGATTCAAAAGGATAAACTGTTGCAAAAACCCAATAATATCCACCACTTTTAGTAGCATTTTTTACATAACCTGTCCAAATTTCACCTTTTTGTACAGTATCCCATAAAGATTTAAAGGCCTTTCTTGGCATATCTTGGTGTCTTACCATACTATGTGGTTGTCCTAATAACTCATCTAGAGTAAATTCAGCAATACTACAAAAATCATTATTTGCAAACCTTATAATACCTTTAGCATCCGTTTCACTTACTAAAAAGGCATAATCATCTAAAACTGTTTCTTGTCCTGCTGCCATAATTTTCCTTCTTAATTAAATTTTTTGTTTTCTGCATCACTTACTAAAGTATGCGCCATTTGTGAAACTTCATTTGAAATACCTGAAATTTGATTAGCTTCACTTGCATTTTCTTGAGTAACTC
>DKNG01000003.1 GCA_002470185.1 Arcobacter sp. UBA7394
TATGATTCTAATAATTCTAATAACTCTTTTTCTTCAGGAGTATTAATTTCTAATACATTGAAGATAGCTTTATTTTGTTCAAAGAATTCAATAATAGAAGCTGTTAATTTTGCTGGGTTTAATAATTCACCAACTCTAAATCCAGTTCTAGAAATCTTTTCAGCATAAGCTGGTCCAATACCTTTTCCAGTAGTACCAATAGCTTTATCACCTTTTAGTCTCTCTTTAGCTTGATCAATTAAAGCGTGGTATGGTAAATTTAAATGTGCTTTATCAGAAATAAATAATCTTCCTGTTAAATCACCAAATTGTTCCATCTCTTTGATAATTGATTCTGGTGATAATACAACACCATTACCAATGATATTAATTGCTTTTGGATTTAAAACTCCCGAAGGAATTAAGTGTAATGCATATCTTACACCATCAACCCAGATAGTATGACCTGCATTGTGACCACCTTGTGATCTACAAACCATATCATAATTTTGGGCAAGCATATCAACCATCTTACCTTTACCTTCGTCACCCCATTGTATTCCTACAATTAAATCTGCTTTACTCATATTAATCCTCTAAAATTTTTAATAAACTATCTGTATAAAGTGCAAAACCTAATGAACACATACCCTCACTTGAGTACATACCACCTTTGCATATTGTTAAATTATCACTAATTACTCTGTAATAAACACCATTATAATATTTTAACGACCCGTAATATAATGGAGCAATTACTTTATTTGAATAATCAACTTCATTTGCTTTATTTAATAAAATCTCTAATTCTGTTTTTATTGTAGCTGGTACAATTTTTATAACCGCTTCTAAATCAGAAATATTTTTAACTTTTATTAATTCGTTTAACCAATTACAATTTAATTTAAATAGTGCTGCTATCTCACCGTTTTTAAATAAATCAATGTTAATGTTTAATTCACTTGCAACTAGTTTTGGTATGTTAATATTTGATATTTGAAAAACAGGTTCGATTTCTAAAGCTTTTAGAATATCTGCTGTTAAATTCATAATATCAGAAATATTATCATGTTTTATCCACTCACACCCAATTTGGTACTCTTCATTTGATGGATAAGTAAAGATTGGTTGAACATAAAACCATTTTTTATGATCAGTTGTTCTACCTAATCTTTTTGAGATAATTCTTACTACATCTAAAGTAGAATCAGCTCTTAATGAAACTTGTTCATTTTGTTCATCAGAAAATTTAATTAATTTCTTTTCATTAGCAATTGACTGATGTTGAGAATAAGAAAAGTTTGGAGTAACAATTTCTTCAAATCCACTATTATCTAAAATAGTACAAATCTTATTTTCTAAAGCTCTTTTTGCTTTTGCTGCTTTCCCAAAGTATAATCTACTTCCTTTTGGAATTTCGTGTTCAAAAACCATAGTAATTAGTTTCCTTTAAACATAGATTGAGCAAATACTTTATTTGCTGTTCCATCAAAGGCTCTTAACCCTAACTCGTCCATTGCTAACTCAACTGCATTTACGGCCCATGCTGCTTCGTAATCTTCAACTAATCCCATGTGATTAATTCTGAAAATAGAAGTTTTAATATGGTCTTGTCCACCTGCAATATTAACATTGTATTTTGTTTTTAAAATCTTTCTGATTGCTGGTGCATTTTCAGTAAAGATTGTTGTCATTGCATTTGCTGGAGTTGCCGGATAAACTTTGCATCCAATTGCAACTAAAGCTTCTCTTGATGATTTTGCTCTTAATGCTGTTTTTGCATATAAGTTTTCAAACCCATCTTCTTTAATTTTAGAAAGAATTGCTCCTAATCCAATAATTAAAGTTGTAGCAGCTGTATAAGCAGTTGTATTTTGTCCCTGCTTTTTAATCTCAGCGCTCAGGTTTAAGTAATAACCTTTTGGTTGAGCATTGATTTTTTCAACTGCTGCATTTGATAATCCAATCATTGATAAACCAGGAGGAAGCATTAGTGCTTTTTGACTTCCAGTGATTACTGCATCAAGATTAGTAGTATCAACTTTTTCAACACCGATTGCTGTAATTCCATCAGCAACAATCATAATGTCTTTATTAATTTCTTTAACTGCTTTTGCAATTTCTTCTACTGGATGTCTTAAACCTCCAGCACTTTCACAAATTTGAATAAATACAGCATCGATGTCACTATCGTTTTTAATTGTTTCAACAACAGCATTTACATCAACTGGTGTATCCCATTCATTTTTGATTTCAGTGTAGTCAATATCGAAAGCTGAACAGATTTTTCCAAATCTCTCACCAAACTTTCCTGAATTAACTGTAAGTGCTTTCTTGTGCGTTAAATTTGTAACACAAGCTTCCATAGCACCTGTTCCACTTGAAGCTAACATAACTGCTTCTGGCATATCAAACAGTTCTAATAATAATTCTCTAGTTTCTTTAAATATAGCTTCAAACTCAGGAGTTCTATGGTGAATAGTAATATCAGCCATAGCCTTTCTAACAAATTCTGGTACTGGAGTTGGTCCCGGAGTTAATAGCATTTTATTTCCTTGTTTTTCTTTCTTTATAGCAAATCGTGATATTTTAGCTAATTGTTTATTATGAAGAGGTTAAGTTATATTTTACTTGTTTTTATATAAGCTATTAATACTTATATAGAAGGATTTAATAATGGATTTTGAAGTATGGTTAACACTTCTTTTAGCTTCAATTGCAATCTCGGTTTCACCCGGTGCAGGGGCAGTTGTCTCTATGAATTACGGTATTAAATATGGACTAAAAAAATCATATTCAGCTATTTTTGGTTTACAAGCAGGACTGCTTGCTCAAACTTTTATTGTTGTTATTGGACTTGGAGCAATTATTGCTAAATCTGTGCTTATTTTTAATATAGTAAAATGGGTAGGAGTAGCATATTTAGTTTATCTTGGTCTTAGTAAAATATTTGAAAAAGTTGAGCTAGTTGAGGAAAGTGAACAAATAAAATCTTATGACGCAAAGAAGGCTTTTTTAACAGCTACGTTTATAAATCTTACTAATCCAAAAGCGACAGTTTTTCTAGTGGCGTTTATTCCTCAGTTTTTAAATCCAAATGAATCTTTATGGCTTCAATTTCTAATAATTGGGCTTACTTTATGTATTGTTGATGTTTTTGTAATGACAGGATATTCATCAATGGCATCTAAATTAAAATTCTTAATAAAAGATGTAAAAGCAATGAAAATTCAAAATAGAATTACAGGAATGTTTTTGATTTTGGCTGCTGTATTTATGTCAACTGCAAAAAAATCATAAATTTCTAAATTTAGCTAGAGGCCATTTCTTGGCCTTTTTTTTAAGTATTTTAGTACTAACTAGTAGTATTACAATCAGAAGCTATTGACATTTATTACTAGTTAGTAGTATAATTTCAACAAGGAGTTAGAGACATGAATACAAAACCACTTAAGACTTATGGAAAAAGAACAGATAAATCTATGAGAACAATTGTTAGAATAGAAAAGTTCAGATCTAAATTTCATAATAAATTAATTGACTACTTAGATGGCTTTGACTTAACATTTAATCAGTTTAAAGTACTTGAAGTACTTTATCACCGAGGTGATTTAAATATTGGTTCAATTACAAAACTTACAACAAGTACTCCTGGTAATATTACAGTTGTAGTTAGAAATTTAAAAAGAGATGGGTGGATTAAAGCCATTTCTGATCCAGAAGATAGAAGAGCTTCTATTCTTACTATTAATGAAAAAGGAATTGAAGTAATAGAAAAACTATTTCCAGATCATGCAAAAAATGTACACAAATTACTTGAAGTATTAAGTGATGATGAATTAGATACTTTATATGAACTTATAAATAAGGTTTATAAAGCCAATTAAAAAAATTTTAAACACATAGTACTAACTAGTACTATATACAAAAAGGATAAGAAATGACAAAATTAGTAAAATTAGGATTAGCTTCAATTTTAAGCGCAGGTGCCTTATACGCAGGAACATACAATGTGGATGCTAGCCATTCAAACGTAGGATTTAAAGTAAAACATTTAATGATTTCAAATGTAGCAGGTAAGTTCAATACTTTTACGGGAAAAATCAATTATGATGAAAAAACAAATACTTTAAAAGCCTTAGAAGGAAAAGTTGAAATTAACTCTATTGATACTGAAAATGAAAAAAGAGATGGTCATTTAAAATCTGCAGATTTCTTTGATGCTGCAAAATATCCAACTTTAACATTTAAACTTGATAAAATTAATGATGATAAAGCATATGGAACACTAACAATAAAAGGTGTTTCAAAAAATGTTGAGTTAGATTTTGAAAACAATGGAACTGTGGTTGATCCATGGGGAAATAAAAGAGTTGGACTAGAATTAAGTGGTAAAATTAATAGAAAAGATTATGGTCTTAACTGGAACAAAGCTTTAGAAGCTGGTGGCGTAGTTGTTGGTGAAAAAGTAAAATTAAACATCGAAGTAGAAGGAATCTTAGCTAAATAACTAGTTAGGATTAAAAATAAAAGGAGTTCACAATGTATTTAATATTTGTAGCAAGTTTAAATGAAAATATGAAGTTAGCAAATACTCTTCAAGGTCAACTAAAAGAGTTAGGAAAAGAGAGTCAAATAATCAACTTAGTTGATTTAGATCTTCCTATGTATGATAGTTTTAAAGAAGAGCATGACGGTATTCCAAAAAAAATAGAATCACTTATAAGAGATATGAAAAAGGCTTCTGCATACGTATTTGTTTCTCCTGAATACAACTTTTCACTGCCTCCAGTTCTTGTAAATACAGTAGCATGGATTTCAAGAGTTGGAGATGATTTTAGAGAAGTATTTACATTAAAACCAATCCAGCTAGCAACTCATTCTGGTGGTAGTGGTGAAAATGTATCTAATGCAATGAGAAGTCAATTTACAAAATTAGGCTCACTTGTAATGCCAAGAGAAATTATTACTACATATCAAAGTCCATTAAGAGCTGATAGTTCTAAAAGAATTTTAGAACAATTTGTACAAGTGGCAGAATAAGGATAAAAAATGAACCCAAGTCTATTTATTTCACATGGAGCTCCTAATATGATTTTAGGAAATTCTTTTACAAAGAAAAATATAAAAACATTTGCAAGCACATTAGAAAAACCAAAGTATATTATTGTAGTTTCAGCCCATTGGACTACAAAAGATTTAAAAATTATAAATTATGAAACAAAAGATTTAATGTATGATTTTTATGGTTTTGAAGATGAGTTATATGAGTTTAAATATGAGATAAATAGCAATAAAAACATCTCCTTAAATATAATAGAAGAACTAAAAAAACAAAATATTAACATAGAAATTGATACAAATAGAAATACATATGACCATGGAGTTTGGACTACATTAGCAATGATGTACGAAGAACTTCAAATCCCTGTAATACAACTATCAATTCCTCTAAATTATTCAATTGAACAGTTGATTAATTTAGGTGAAAAACTACAGGTATTTAAAAAAGATGCACTAATAATAGGTAGTGGAGGATTAACACATAATTTATCAGATATGAGTGTTTTAGGAGAAGTAAAAAAGTATGCTCAAAATTTTAATGACTTTGTTGTAGAAGCTGTAGAGAGTGGAGATAAAAAGAAATTACTTGAAATAAAAAACTTAGATACTTTTTATCAAAATCACCCAAGTCCTGAACACTTTTTACCTCTATATATTATCTATGGAAGTGCCATAAATAAAAAAGCAAAATCTTTCAACCACGAAATAACATATACAAATTTATCAATGGAATGTTTTGCTTTTGATTAAAAGGAATAAACAATGTTAAAAAAACTAAATAAAGAAAATATGGGTACATCTAATCTTGGTTGGTTAGAAAGTAGATTTCATTTCTCATTTGCGGAGTATAGAAATCCTCAAAATATCAATTTTGGAGTATTAAGAGTTTTAAATGATGATATTATTCATCCTCAAGGTGGTTTTGGTACACATCCTCATCAAAATATGGAAATCATTTCATATATTGTAGATGGAGAAATAACACACAAAGATTCAATGGGAAATGAAGAGACTCTAAAAAGAGGTGAAGTTCAATATTTAAGTGCTGGAGATGGAATTTATCATAGTGAATTTAATATGAATAAAACAAAAGACTTAAGACTTTTACAAATATGGATACTTCCTCCAAAAAATGGATTAGATAGATTATATGGTTCTCATAAATTTGAAGTAGAAGAAAGAAAAAACAAACTTTTAAATATTGTTTCATCACAAGAAGGTGATGCCAAAATTCAAATTCATCAAGATGTCAATTTATTTGTTAGTGAATTAGAGAGTGGAAAAGAGATTGAATATTCAATAGGTAAAAACAGACAGGTTTATTTCACACAAATTGAAGGAAGTTCAAAAATAAATGGTATAGAATTAAGTGATGGTGATGCACTGGAAATTACAAGTGAATCTCAAATACAGATACATGCAAATTCTAACTCTCACTTTTTATTTATTGAGATGAACAATTAAAAGGATTTAGATATGAATGAGTCACAAATTATAAGTAGAGCCCAAGGGGCGATTATTGGAGCGTTTATAGGTGATGCTATGGCATTAGGTCCCCATTGGTATTATGATTTAGAAGAACAATATAAAGATTATGGAAAGTGGATTACTGATTATACAAAGCCTAAAAAAGGTAGGTATCATGAGAATCAAAAAGCAGGTGACTTATCTCAATCTGGCTACATACTAAAACTTATGATAAATTCTATCATAGAAAATAAGGCTTATAATCAAGATGACTTTTGTAAGAAATTAGATGAAGACCTTTTTACTAAAATTGATGGTATTCCAACTCATGGACCAGGAGGATATACTTCTCAATCAATTAGAGAAGTTTATAGACAAAGAGTAGAAGCTAAACTATCTTGGGATGAAGTTGGTAGTAGAGCTGATACAACTGAGGCAATTGAGCGAACTTTAGCTTTAGCAGTTAGATATGCTTTTAAGCCAAAAGAGCTTGCAAAATCTATATCACATAATACTTTTTTAACGCAAGTTGATGATATTGTGGGTTCTATGACAGTTGCATATGGTGCCGTTTTAGCACAATTAATTCAAGGTGAAAAACTTGATAAAACCATTTCAACAAAATTGATGAGATTAGTAAAAAAAGGAGAACTTCCTTTCCATGCTGTTACTTCTGATAATCTTCAACCACCAAAAACTGGAAGTAAAGATCCTTCAAACATAGGTTTATTTGCATCACCTGATGCTTTATTATCACCTTCTTTTATTGCACAAGCAGCAGAAGATTCTGAAATAAAAATAGAGCCTGCATGGAAAGTGTCTTTAGTATATGGTATGCCTTGTGCAATTTATCATATTTTACCTGCTTCTTATTATTTAGCTTCAAGATTTAAAAATGATTTTGAAAGTGCCATTCTACACTCAGTAAACGGTGGTGGACAAAATCAAGCACGTTCCATTTTAACGGGAGCTTTAGTTGGGGCACAAGTGGGAATTGAAAATATTCCTAAAAGATTCATTGATGGATTAAATGAAAAAGAAGAATTACTAGAACTATCTAAAAAACTTGCTTTACTATGTAAATAAATCACTAGACTAAAAGTTAATATGCTAAAATTACGCATATTAATACTTAGGTCTAGAAAACTATGAAAATAAAAATACTACTAAATGGTGTTGGCCGTATTGGCAAAGCCATTTTAAAACAATTACTAAAAAATGAGAGTTTTGAAATTGTTGCTATAAATGAAATTAACCCTTATATTGAAAATATTGTTTATTCAATTAATCATGATTCCACATATGGAAACTTATCAGATAAATTCAAGGTTATGGAAAAGAACTATATTCAAAATAGTACTTCAAGAATCAAAATCATAAATGAAAACTCACTATTAAATGTAGACCTTAAAGAAGTTGATATTATTATTGATGCAAGTGGTGTAAAAGATGATTTAGAAGCTTTAAAAAAATTAGATGTGAAAGCTATATTCTTAACTCATCCAAATGCTAATGCAGATATTAATGTTGTTCTTGGAGCAAATGAAGATAAACTAGATATCAATACACATAAAGTTATATCTACAAGTTCATGTAATGCAACTGCACTATTACCAGCTTTAAAACTAATAGATGAAACAAAAGAGATTATATGTGGAGATATAGTAACTATTCATCCCCTACTTAATCACCAAAGAGTACTTGATGGAAGTTTTATTGGAAGTGCTACAAGAAATGTAGATTATAACTTTGAGTTTGGTAGGTCTTCAACTCAGAATATTATTCCAAGTAAAACAACAACTATTGATGCTTGTTCATATGTCTTAGATAAGTTTAATCATGATTTGATTTCATCTAATTCTCTTAGAGTTCCAACAGATACTGTAGGAGCTATTAATGTGACTTTATTTACAAAAGAGAAATCTTCTAAAGATGAGATTATCAATCTTTTTGAAGAGTGCGAGAAAAATCAAAAGTTCCCAGTATTTTTAAATAACTACGACCCTTTAGTATCAAGTGATTTTAAACAAGAGAATAAAACAACAATTATTGACCATAGATATACAGATGTAAAAAATAGCAATATGATTAAACTTCTTGTTTGGTATGATAATGAGTGGGGATATGCTTCTAAAACTATAGATATTTTAAAGCATTATATAAATAAAAGTAACTCTTAAAAGTTTACTTTTATTTACTAAGTCTTAATGAGATAAGAGCAAAAAAAGATGTTGCTACCATCATTAAAAATACTGGTGTTAAAGTCTCACTATGAACTAGTGAAGCTAAAAAGCCAATAACTCCAGCTATTGTAAATTCACTTACACCAATAACAGAATTTGCAACCCCAGAATCTTCTTTGAAATAATCCAAGGCTAAAGCCATTGCATTTCCAAAAATAAATCCAAGTGAGCCTACATATAAAACCATAGCTGCGAAAATAGTATAAATAGAAGCCTCAAAAGAGAAGCCAACTAGTGCAAGTCCTGCTATTAATTGTAGAATAATTCCAGACTTTAAAACTTTTCTTGTATCAATAGTTTGAATAAGTTTCATACTAACTTTTGTAAGAATAATCATCATTAGAACGTTTGCACCAAAAAACAGAGGAAAATACTCTTTTGAGATTAAGAAATACTCCATATAAATAAATGAACTTTTCTCAATAAATATAAACATGCCAGAGAAACCAAAAGATACTGCCAATATATATCCCATTGCTTGTTTGTGAGTTAGGACTTTTTTATATGCTTCTTTGATTTTTGTTTTACTTTTGATTCCCGTAAGTGGTAATTTAAAATAAATTACAATCATCACAATAAATGAGTAAATTCCTAAAAACAAAAATATATAATTCCAAGTGAAAAATGTAATTACTAATGAACCTAAAGCAGGAGCAATCATTGGTGCTATCATCATAATAGAAGCTATTGCTGAGAATATCTTAGCAGCCTCTTTTCCATGGAATAAATCCCTTACAATTGCAGC
>DKNG01000160.1:0-5318 GCA_002470185.1 Arcobacter sp. UBA7394
CAAGCTTTATTAAATATATTAAGTAACGCAAAAGATGCTCTAATTGATAATAATATTACTAATGCTTATATAAAAATTAAAGTAGATAGTGATTCTAAATATGGACGTGTTATTATTGAAGATAATGCTGGTGGTATTAATTCAGAGATAATTAATAAAATTTTCGAACCTTATTTTACTACGAAAAAAGTAGGTAAAGGAACTGGTATTGGATTATACATGTCGAAAATTATTATTGAGCAAAATATGAATGGTGCCTTAAATGTCAATAATTTAGATAATGGCGCGCAGTTTGAAATTAAAATTCCTTTTAAAAATGAGAAGTGAAAGAATGAAAGAATTATTAAAGTATATTGAAAATATGACAGTTTTATATGTTGAGGATGAACCTTCAATTAGAGAGGAATTAGAATTTTTTCTTGAAAAAAGAGTTAAGAAACTATATGTAGCTTGTAATGGAGAAGAAGGCTTTTCTATGTATGAAGAATTTATGCCTGATATAGTAATAACTGATTTACAAATGCCAAAGTTAGATGGTATTGCTATGAGTAAATTAATTAAGAATTTGAATAAAGATGCAAAAATTGTCATTGTTACTGCATTTAATGATGCTAATTATCTTTTTGAAGCTATAAAGTTAAATATTACAAATTATCTTACAAAACCATTGGATTTAAAATTTTTAATAGAAGTACTAGGTGATATTTCAAAAAATATAAGTTTAGAGAAAGAACATAAAAAATTACTTAATACTTTTGAACAATATAAAAGTATTGTTGATGAAAGATCAATTATTTCAAAAGCAAATAAAAAGGGAATAATTACATATGTAAATAAACCTTTTATTGAAATCTCTGGATATACAGAAGAAGAACTTCTTGGTAGTTCTCATAATATAGTGAGACATGAAGATATGCCCCTTGAGTTATTTTCTGAGATGTGGAAAACTATTTTATCAAAAAAAATTTGGCAAGGGAAAATAAAAAACAAAAGAAAAAATGGTGATTTTTATGTTGTAGATACAATCATAAAACCTATATTAAATATTGATGGTGAAATAGAAGAGTTTATTGCTTTACGAATTGATATTACTGAGCTTGAAAGTACAAAAGAATATTTTAAGAAGCTTAATGAAAAATCATCGATAAATTTAAAAGAATCAATGAGAATTGCGAATGCTTATAAAGAAGCAATTGACAAGTCTAATATTATTGTTAGAATAGATTTAGATCGAAATATTACTTATGTGAATGATTCTTTTTGTGAGATTAGTGGTTACAGTAAATCAGAAATTTTAGGTCAGCCTTATTCAATAATAAAAAGCTCTACAATTTCAGATAAAGATTATTTAAAGTACACTGATGAGATGTTTAAAGTTTTAAATAGTGGTAAAGTCTGGAAAGGTAAAGTTTCTAATAAAACTAAAAGTGGTTCATCTTTTGACTGTAATTCTACAGCTTTTCCAATTTATGATAAAAATGGAAATATATGTGAGTATATGGGAATAAGACATGATATTACTGCAATTGAACTTTTACATAGAGAACTAGAAGATACACAAAGAGAATTAATATATAGGCTTGGTGAAGTTGGTGAAACAAGAAGCAAAGAGACTGGAAATCATGTAAAAAGAGTAGCAAATTATTCAAAACTTTTAGCAAAGAAAGCAGGAATGGAAGAAGATGAAGCAACAAGGCTTTTTGCAGCTTCACCAATGCATGATATTGGTAAAATTGGTATACCAGATTCAATTTTAAATAAGCCTGGAAAGTTAAGTGATGAAGAGTGGATTGTTATGAAAAGCCATGCTTCAATAGGTTTTGATATATTAAAAGGTTCAGAAAGAGAGATTTTAAAAGCTGCGGCGATTATTGCCTATACTCATCATGAAAAATGGGATGGTAGTGGTTATCCTAAGGGATTAAAAGAAGAGGAAATTCACTTATATGGTAGAATTACTGCAATTGCTGATGTATTTGATGCATTAGGCAGTGATAGAGTTTATAAAAAATCTTGGCCTTTAGAAAAAATCTTAGACTTTTTTATGATGCAAAAAGGTAAACATTTTGATCCTAATTTGATTGATTTATTTATGTCTAACTTAGATGAGTTTTTATTAATTAGGGACAAATATAAGGATTAATTATGAAAAAGAAATTTGATAGAAATTTATTTAAAAATGTTACCTTATTGTATGTGGAAGATGATCTTATGACATTAGAAGAGATCTCTTTCTTTCTAAAAAAATATGTAAAAACATTACTTATAGCCAAAAATGGTAAAGAGGGATTAGAATTATTTAAAGAACATAATCCTGATATGGTAATTACTGACATTCAAATGCCTATTATGAATGGCTTAGAAATGAGTGAAAAAATATTTGAAATTAATCCAAACATCCCTATTGCTATAACAACTGCATTTAGCGATGGTAATTATATTATGAGAGCGATTGAACTTGGAATTGATAAATACATTATCAAGCCAATAAATATGCAAGAATTATTAGCCGTTATTCAAAAGTCTTTAAATCTATCTTTCTTGAGTAAAGATTATCATTATGAAGAATATATTCAGTTTATATTAGATAGTAATCCTACTTTTATGTTTATAATGCATTTAAATAATGTTGAATATGCAAATAAAAGTTTTTTAGAACTTTTAGGACATGATAATGTTATTACATTAAAAGAGAATATTAATTCTTGCGATAATTTATTTGAGATTCATGGACAGGATGAAGAGACAAAATGGATCAATTATATTATGGAAAATAAGGAAGAGAGACATCTTGTATCTTTAAAAAATAATAAATGTAAAAGATATATTAAAACTGAATTCTATGTTACGTATAGACATTTTAACGAAACAAATAAAAGTGTGTTTGTTTTTGTGGATGCAAAAGAAGATAAATTAAATCAAATAAACAAAATTACTACTAGTTTACTTTTGAATAAAGAACTAGATCAAAATATTATTAAATCACTAAATGAAATTAAATATATAACAAAAAGCAGTCAATTATGAAAAACTTTAGTATAAAAGTAAAATTAATTGTAATTTTTATACTTATAAAAATAATTCCTTTATTACTTGTTGCTTATGTAGCATATGAAGGTGCTTTAAAATTAGATAACTATTTAAATTCAAGTACTAAATATCTTTTCAATAAAAGTAAAGAAATCATTCTAAATACTGCAAATCAGTCAATTGAGGATAGTACCAAGAGTTTAGATAAAAAATCACAATTATCGCTAGAAAGAATTTCTTATGAAATTGGATCAAGTATTGCTTCTTTTTTATATGAGAGAGATGAAGACTTACTATTCTTATCTAAACTAAAAATTAATCAAAGTTTATTAGAAGATTTTTATGCAAGTAAAAATAGAGATGTAATTATTCATGAGGAGTATTTTTATGATGAAAAAAATGCTTTATGGAAAAGTAATGAAAAACTAACAAAAACTACTCGTGCAACTACAAAGGCATTGCTTTCTGATAATGAAAAAGAATTTAACTATACAGATCCTTACTTATTGAAGAAAAAAAATATTTCTTTATATAAAGAGGTTACATATTTTGATTTAACTGGTCAAGAAAAATATAAAGTATCTTCAATTAATTCAAAACTTATAAATGTTTCTAATAAAAAAGATACTTATATTTCTTCAGAGAACTATTTTAGAGATATTTCATCACTTAAAAAAGGTGAAATTTATGTATCAAATGTAATTGGTGAACAGATTAAAACAAGAATTATTGGACGATTTACAAAAAATAAAGCAGAGAAGTCAAATATTGAATTTAATCCTAAAGAACATGGTTATGCCGGGAAAGAAAATCCTATTGGTAAAAAATTTGAAGGTATTATTAGGTTTGTAACACCTATTTATAAAGATAATAAGAAAATTGCTTATATATCACTAGCTTTAGATCATGAACATATTATGCAGTTTACAGATACTTCTAATCCAACAAGTGCTAATGCAAAACAAAATATTGCAGATGCTAGTGTAGGGAATTATGCTTTTATGTGGGATTATAAAGGAAGAAATATTTCTCATCCTAGGGATTATTTTATTGTTGGTTATGATAAAAGTACGGGCCTTCCTAGTCAACCTTGGCTAAGTAAAGATATAAATAAAAAATTTAAAGAATCAGGAAAAGAGATAAATGATTTTCTAAAAGATTATCCTGCTTTTGAAGAACAATCCTTAATAAAAAAACCAAATATTGAGCAATTAGTAAAAGATCATTTAGTTCCTCTTGATTGTAGATATCTGAACTTTGCTCCACAATGTCAAGGATGGATGCAGGTTACTAAAAATGGTGGTTATGGATCTTTTCTAATTTATTGGAGTAAAGTTTGGAAGCTAACAACTGCTGCAACTATACCTTACTATACAGGTCAATATGGAAGTACAAAAAGAGGTTTTGGTTTTGTAACAATTGGAGCTAATGTAGAAGAATTCCATGCTGCTGCTAATGAAACTAGAAAAGATGTAACTAAAATTTTAAATTTACAAACAGAACAAATGGAAGAAATAGTTAAAAATAATGAATCCGAAATTCATAATTTTATCAAATCTTTGATAAACGAACTTACAGCACTTACATTTATTATGATAATCTTAGTTATCATTATTGCCTTATGGTTATCTTCGTATATTAGTAAAAAAATTGATAAATTACTAGAAGGTACTACTAAATTTGCTAATAATGAACTTGATTATAGAATTAAAGTTACCTCAAAAGATGAAATTGGAAAACTTGAAAAATCTTTTAATAATATGGCATTAAAAATTCAGTCTTTAATTAGTGAAGAAAAAAAGTTAAATGAAACATTAGAGCTAAGAGTTAAGAATGAGATTAAGAAACAAAGACAACAAGAACAAATCTTAATTCAACAGTCAAAACTTGCATCAATGGGTGAAATGATTGGAAATATTGCCCATCAATGGAGGCAACCTTTAAATGCATTAAGTTTAGTAATTCAAAATATTCAATTTGCATATCAAATGGATGAATTAGATGATAAATTTATGGAAAAATCTGTTATTAAGTCCAATTTATTAACCAGTAATATGTCCAAGACAATTGATGATTTTAGAAGTTTTTTTAAACCAAATAAAATTAAAGAAAATTTTTCTTTAAATGATTCAATCAAAAATGCCATAGATTTAATTGAATCTGCTTTTAATAACGCTGGTATTAATATTAATATTAATAAATTAGATGGAGATATTAATATTAATGGTTATAAAAATGAGTTTTCGCAAGTTCTTCTAAATATACTAAACAATGCAAAAGATGCATTT
>DKNG01000160.1:5492-12475 GCA_002470185.1 Arcobacter sp. UBA7394
GGAATTGGCTTATATATGACAAAGGTAATTGTTGAGAATAATATGAAAGGAAAATTAACTTTTAATAACACAAGCAATGGTGCTTTATTTAAAATAATTATTCCTTTAGAAATATAATATCAAAAATAAAAATTAATAAATAAATATTCTATTAATATAAATATAGTTAAAATAATTATATATAAATAAAAAAGATTACAAGTGAAAAAAATTAATAAAGAACTTTTATCAAATCTTACTATACTTTATGTGGAAGATGAGGAAATGATCAGAGAAGAAATCTGTTGTTTCTTTCAAAAATATGTAAAAAATTTTCATGTAGCAAAAAATGGTTTAGAAGGATTAGAATCCTATCTAGACTGTAAACCTGACTTAATTATAACAGATATCCAAATGCCAAAAATGAATGGTTTGGAGATGTTAAAAAAAATTGAAAATAGAAATATTCCTGTAATTATTACTACAGCTTATTCTGATATTGATTACTTTTTAAAAGCTATAGAATTAAATGTTAACAA
This sequence comes from Arcobacter sp. UBA7394, assembly GCA_002470185.1. Lineage (GTDB taxonomy): Bacteria > Campylobacterota > Campylobacteria > Campylobacterales > Arcobacteraceae > Poseidonibacter. Next base: position 6,011 of record DKNG01000160.1, read on the forward strand.
ATTTGTAATTAAACCTATTGATTTAATGGAATTGGTTTTTTCAATACAAGATTGTGTAATCTCAGATCACATGCAAGATAAATTATTTGAAAAGGATAATTTATTAAAAATTGTAGATGAAAATGTTTTAATTTCTATTACCGATAAACATGGACGTATAATTGATGCTAGTCACGCTTTTTGTGAGTTTGTAGAGTATACAAAAGATGAACTAATTGGTAAAACACATAAAATTTTAAAACATGAAGATACTCCTTCTCATTTCTATGAAAAAATGTGGCAGAAAATAATGTCTGGAAATGTTTTTAACTCTGAAATTAGAAACAGAAAGAAAAATGGTGATATTTATTGGGCAAATCTAACAATTACACCAGTATTTAAAGAAGATAAAATTGTCAATTTTACAGCGATTAGGCAAGATATAACGAGCAAAAAAAAATTAGAGTTATTGTCTATTGAAGATGACTTAACAAAACTTTATAATAGAAGATATTTTAACAAAATTATTGATAAAGAAATAAGAAGAGTTAAAAGGGATAATTCATCTTTGAGTTTACTCTCTTTGGATATTGATTATTTTAAAAAATATAATGATACTTATGGCCATCCACAAGGAGATAAAGCTTTAATGGAAGTTGCTAGAATACTAAAAGAATCAACTCTTCGAGCTACTGATTATTCTTTTAGAATGGGTGGAGAAGAGTTCTCAATTATTTTCTCAGGTATTGGAATTGAAGAGTCTATTGCATATTCTAAAGAGATAGTTAAAAAAATTGAACAATTACATATTGAGCATACTTCAAATTTAGCTAGTAGATATCTTACTATTTCAGCTGGGCTAATTGTCTTAAATAGTAAAGCCTTAGATAGTGTTGAAAGTTTATATAAATATTCTGATGATGCACTATATGAAGCTAAAATAAAAGGTAGAAATCAAGTAATTTTATCAAAAAAGTCAAAATAACTCTTGACAAAATATTTTAAATTAATTATACTACCTGCACTATACAAAATTCGAGGAGTTCAAATGAAAATATTTAATTTTTATAATAACCATTTCATCAAAAGTGTTAATACTCTTCTTCTACTTACAAAATCTCTCTAATTATTAAATTAGACTTTATATTTTACAAAACAATCATAAATAAATAACAGCTACAGTTTTTCTTTTTTTATATAAAAAAAGATATAATATTACACATTTTAAAGGGTACATAACAATGGATAAAAATAGAATTATAGTATTTGATACGACATTAAGAGATGGTGAGCAATCTCCTGGTTGTTCTATGAACACAGAAGAAAAAATCAAAGTTGCATTACAATTAGAAAAATTAGGGGTTGATGTAATTGAAGCAGGTTTTGCTGCTGCATCTCCTGGGGATTTTGATGCAGTTTCTAGAATTGCTGAGCAAGTTAAAAATTCATCAATCTGTTCATTATCAAGAGCAATTGAAAATGATATTAAACAATCTGGTTTAGCAGTTTCAAAAGCTCCATTACATAGAATTCATACATTTATTGCTACTTCACCAATTCATATGAAATATAAATTAAAAATGAGTGAAGAAGAAGTTATCAAAAGAGCTGTTCATGCGGTTGAATATGCAAGAACATTTGTTGATGATGTTGAGTTTTCATTAGAAGATGCAGGTAGATCAGAAATTCCATTTATGAAAGAAGTTATGGATGCAGTAATAGCAGCAGGTGCTTCTACAATTAACTTACCAGATACTGTAGGATATAGATTACCACACGAATTAGGTGCAATGGTAAAAGAGTTATCTGATTTCGCAGGTGATAGAGCAATTATTTCTGTACATAACCATAATGATTTAGGTTTATCAACTGCAAATACATTAGCATCTGTAATGAACGGTGCTAGACAAATTGAAGTTACAATGAATGGTTTAGGTGAGAGAGCTGGTAATTCTGCTTTAGAAGAGGCTGTAATGGCTATTAAAACTAGAAAAGATGCTTTTGGTGAATTATACACAGGTATTAATACTCCTGAGTTATATCCAACTTCTAGATTAGTTGCAACTATTACAGGTGTTGAGCCACAACAAAATAAAGCAATTGTTGGTAAAAATGCATTTGCTCATGAAAGTGGAATTCACCAAGATGGTATGTTAAAGAATAATGAAACATACGAAATTATGAGACCAGAAGATGTTGGCGTATTCAAAGAATCTACATTAATTTTAGGAAAACATTCAGGTCGAGCTGCATTTAGAGATAAAATTGAACATTTAGGTTTTGATAAAGTTTCTGATGAAGAATTAAATGCTGCATTTGAAAGATTCAAAATCTTAGCTGATAAGAAAAAAGATGTTACTGATGATGACATTAGAATGTTAATCACAGATGAATCATTAAATCAAGATAAAACTTATGAATTAGTTGGATTACAAATCTCTGACTGTTCAAACGGTATGCCAATGGCAGCTGTATCTATTAAACACAACGATAGTATAATGCAAGATGCAAATATCGGTGATGGTACAATGGATGCTATTTTCAAAACAATTGATAGGTTAACTGGTATTACTGGTGAATTAAATGATTATAAAGTAACTTCTGTATCTGAAGGTAAGGATGCATTAGCAAAAGTAACAACAAGAGTTACATTTGATAAAAATTCTCCTTCGTTTGTAGGGCATGGATTAAGTATTGATACTATGTTAGCAACTGCAAAAGCTTATTTAGGTTCTGTTAATTCATACATTTCTCAAAAAGAAAGACTTTCTAAAAGTACTGAACACCAAGTATAAGAAATTGTAAAGTAGTTTTTACTACTTTACAATTACCAACTCACATTAAAATTAAAAAAATAACTTATTAAATTCCTATTATTCAGCAAAAAATGAGTAAAATATCTATATCTAACTAAAACTGTTTATGTTTTAGAACACATTAGGAGATGTAAAATATATGATGCAATTTAACTTCTTTTTGAAGCTATTAAAGGAATCGTTTAGGGATTTAATCCCAATTGTTGTAGTGATACTGTTTTTTCAATTAGCAATTATCCAAGCTGTACCTGAGGGGTGGGTTAGCACGGCAATTGGTTTATGTATTGTAGGTGTTGGTCTTGCAATATTCTTACAAGGTTTAGAGATAGGGATTTTTCCAGTTGGTGAAGGTTTAGCTAGGGATTTTGCTAAGCATGGAACTATGTTATGGGTATTATTCTTTGGATTCTTAATTGGATTTGGTACTACTATTGCAGAACCTGCTCTTGCAGTTATTGCTGATAAGGCTGCCTCAATATCAAGTGGTAGAATTGATGCGACTATGCTTAGAATGGTTGTTGCTGGATCGGTTGGATTTGCTATATTCTTAGGGGTTTTTAGAATATACAAAGGTCATCCAATTCATTACTACATTATTGCTGGATACTTATTAGTTGTAAGTGTTACTTTCTTTGCACCAAAAGAAATTATTGGTTTAGCATATGATTTAGGTGGAGTTACTACGTCAACTGTAACAGTACCATTAGTTGCTGCACTTGGTATTGGTTTAGCTTCTACAATTAAAGGTAGAAATCCTGTAATTGATGGATTTGGTCTTATTGCTTTTGCTTCATTAACACCTATGATTTTTGTACAGATTTATGGTATTGCTGTATATAATCTTGTAGATGCTAAAGATGTTGCAGGTGTTGTTGTTGAAGCTACTGTTTCTTCTAATACAACAATTTCTTTATCTTCAGTACTTTCAGGAATTGCTTCAGTTGTAAAAGATGTTGCTCCAATTTTATTTATTATTCTTTTCTTCCAATACGCTGTATTAAAAAAGAAAATTGATAATATTAAAACTGTATTCTTAGGATTTGGTCTTGTAATCATTGGTTTATATGCATTTATTCTTGGACTTGAAATGGGTCTATTCTCACTTGGTGAGACAATGGCATATCAATTAACAAAATCTGATTCTGTAATGATGATTTATGCATTTGCATTTGCAATTGGTTTCTCTACTACTATGGCAGAACCAGCTTTAATGGCAATTGCTAAAAAAGCAAAAGATATTTCAGATGGTAAGATTAACGACTTCGCATTAAGACTATTTGTTGCTGCGGGTGTTGCAATAGGTATTGCTTTAGGTGCATTTAGAATTGTTGATGGTGGACATATTCACTACTACATTATTGTTGGATATTTAACTGTAATTATTCTTACATTTATTGCTCCAAAATATATTATTCCAATTGCATATGATTCAGGTGGGGTTACTACTTCAACTGTAACAGTTCCATTAGTAGCTGCGCTTGGTATTGGATTAGCTACAAACATTGAAGGAAGATCTCCTCTAATTGATGGATTTGGTCTTATTGCTTTTGCATCATTGTTCCCAATGATTACTGTAATGATTTATGGTATTTTAACGGAGAAATTTGGTGTTAAATCTGATACTCAAATTGAAGAAGAAGAGTTATTAAAAGATACTTTAGTTGATGCTGAAAATATGGACTTAGCAACTGTAAATATTGATGGTTCACATGTTAGACACTCTTTATCTTTAGAGTTCTCAGCAGTAGTAATTATTGTACCAGTTGATAAAAAACTTGATGCAATTTCAGCAGCTCATAAAGCAGGTGCTTCAGGTGTTACTGTATTAAGAGCAGATGGTATTGGTCTTGAAGAAATGGATAATTTCTTTAGAACATCATTTGAAGCAAATGATACATTATTACTATTCTTATTACCAAAATATTTAGTAAATGAAGTTATTAAATCAATTATTCATTCTCTACATATTACAACTAGTGGTAAGGGGGTTGCCTTTGCATTCCCATTAACTCATATGAAGGGTATCTCTTTATCTAAAGAAGATATTTTCAAAGAGGAAGCTTATCAAGTAAATTTAAATAAAGAAGAGCCTATGACTTGCGTAGGTGATGATTTGGACTCTGAGCCTCATGATTCAAGTAAAGAACCTTCAAAGTCTAAGTAATAGTATTAATACAGGGGAACCTGTATTAATCTATTTTTCTGGTGAAAATTGTTCAGTTTGCAAGGTCTTAAAACCTAAAATTGAAGAATCTATTAAATCGAACTTTTCAAAATTTACAATGTATGAGGTTAAAACTGATTTACATAAAGAGATCACAAGTCATTTTACGGTATTTTCTATACCTACTATATTGGTATTCTTTGATAAAAAAGAGTTTTTCAGAAAAGGCAGAAACCTATCTGTACCTTTATTTATTGAGGAAATTAGAAGACCATATAATTTAATGTGTGAGTAAAATAAAATGAAAAGAACTCTTCTTATTTTTCTTATTTTATTTATAGCAATGCAATTGATTCAGACTGAGCAATCAAATGTTGCTATAAATAAAAGTAAAGAAATTCAAGCCCCCGAAAATATTATGACTTTATTAAAAGTATCTTGTTATGATTGTCATTCCGATGAAGTTAATTGGCCATGGTATTCAAATATTGCACCCTTTTCTTGGGTTATTAGTGAACACGTTAATAGTGGAAGAAAGTGGTTGAATTTTTCTGTTTGGGAAGATTATACAGAAGAAGAGAAAAAGAAAAAAATGAAAGGTATTTATAGAACAGCTTACGCTGTAATGCCTTTACAATCTTACATATGGTTACATGAAGAAGCTGATCTTACTAAAGAACAAAGAAAGCTAATTCGAAATTGGACAGGAGTTAGGAAAAGCAAGTGAGAGAAGAAGTTCAAGCCCTATTAGATGATAAAAAATCTTTATTAACAATAACATATTTTAAACTTCAACAACTTTTTGAAAAAAAGTATGGTGAAAATACAGTAGTTCTTATGGAAATAGGAACATTTTTTGAAGTTTATGAAGTTAATAACGATGAAGAGCAAATTGGTAAAGCAAAAGAAATTGCTGAACTATTAAATATTCAATTAACTAGAAAAAATAAAACAATTCTAGAAAACTCAAAAGAAAATCCAATAATGGCAGGGGTTCCTGCAATTTCCCTTGAAAAACATCTTTCAAGAATTATTTCTGAGCAAAAATATACAGTTGTAATTATTAAACAAAGAGGTTTACCTCCAAAAGTTAGCAGATACTTAGATACAGTTGTATCTCCTGGAACTAACTTTGATTTTGTATTAGACCAAGATGAAAATAATATTACGTCTTTAGTCGTAGAGCAAATTAAAGGTATTTATTTAGTTGGATACTCAGCTATTGATGTAACAACTGGAAAATGTTACTACAATGAAATTCATGGAACAAGCGAAGATAAATTTTATGCTTTAGATGAAGTATTTAATTATATGAATATGCATAAAACTAATGAAGTTATTGTATCTTTTGCTGATAAAACTATAAATGAAAAAGAAGTTATTGATTATTTAGAATTAAAGCTAAAAACTTTTCATTTAGGATCATTTAGACCTAAAATTAATTATCAAAATGAACTATTTAAAAATGTATTTGATATTCAATCTTTATTAACAGCAATTGAGCAT
>DKNG01000159.1:0-3825 GCA_002470185.1 Arcobacter sp. UBA7394
TCAATTATATATTGTGCAATATCATCTAGATGAATTGTATCTTTAATAGCACCAGCTTGAATTGCTTTCATAGGCATACCAAATACAACACACGACTCTTTATTTTGAGCTACGGTATATGCATTATTATCAAACATCTCTTTCATAGCAATAGAACCATCATCTCCCATACCTGTCATCATAATACCCATAGCAGAAGAACCAACATTATTATTAATAGATCTAAATAATACATCAACACTTGGTTTATGTTGACTAACTTTTTTTGTATCTAATAATTTTGTTTTATAATTATTACCGATTTTTTCAATAGTTAAATGCATATTACCAGGAGCTAAATATCCACAACCTTTCTCCAAAAGTTCACCATCTTTTGCTTCATGAACATTTACTTCAGAATTATCATTAAGTCTATGTGCAAAAGAGTTTGAGAATCCATATGGAATGTGTTGAGTAATAACAATAGGAGGTAAACCAGAAGGTAATTTTTTAAATACTTTTAATAAAGACTCCACTCCACCAGTAGATGATCCAATTGCAATAACTTTACTACCAGGCATGATAGCTGGTTTAGAAGGAATTACTTCATCCGGATGTACTTTATATTCAATTTGAGTAGATACATTTTTTGGTTTCTTTAGAGCTTTTGGTTTTTTTAATGTATATCTTTTAAGTAAAAAAGTAAGATTTAATAAAGTGTCTTTAATTCGTTCTGAAAATGAAGATATAGATTCCCCAACTTCAGGTTTTGGAATAAATCCAACTGCACCATCATCAAAAATATCATTTCCTCGAACACCCTCACCTGAAATTACAACTGCAGGCATAGGATGAAGTCTCATTAGATTTCGAAGAAATGTTACACCATCCATTTTAGGCATATTAATATCAATAGTAACTAAATCTGGCTCATACTCTTTTATTTTTTCTCTTGCATCATAAGCATCAACAGCCATAGCAATTACTTCAAATTCATCAATAGAATTTATCATATCTTTTATAACTCTTCTCATAGAAGGAGAGTCATCAATAACTAAAACTGTATACACACGTTTACCTTTCCCTGAAAAATATTAGAAAAGTTCAATTTCCATTTCAGGTTCTGCTTCTTTTTCTTCAACACCAAATAAATCAACACCACCAACATATTCTTTGATAACTGGTGCTTTTGTAATTTCTTTCTGTAATGAACTCTCTTCTGATGCAATTTTATTATCAGTTTCAGTTTTCTGAGTCACTTTAATGAATGTCTCAAAAGTGTTCGCCAATAGTATTAATCTACCATGCTCCCCACGAGTGTGCTCACTCATAAGTTTAAACCCTTCAGACTGACAAAAATCTTTTGCAAACTCTACATTTCTATGTCCAATTGATTGGGAAGAAACATTTAATTGCATAATATCCGCACCACCTGAAATCTTTGCAATCATGTTATTTTTTGAACAACCTAATTTATACATTTCATTTAACATTGCTTCAACTGAATAAAGCCCATATTTCATATCATCATTAGTATTATTTGTTTTAGGTAATAAAAAATGATTCATGCCTTTTATTTTTTTTACTTTATCGTAAAACATAATAGCTACACAAGAACCAAGTAGTGTTTTAAATGCAATTTCTTCAATATCACTACCAACAGCAAATTCCCCACCAATTACAGTATGAGTAAATAAGCCTTTTGTTTTTTGTGTAAATCTAACTGAAGAAGCACGCTCAATACTTCCATCTTTATGTCCAATAATGATCAACTTATTTCCTTCTCTTTTACAAAAATATTTTGCCCTACTCTGTTAACATAATTAATTAAATCATGAGGATTTTCAGAGTGTCCTAAATATAATGTTCCACCAATCTTAAGGTGTGAAAATAACTTTTTTAATATTTGATTTTGATCTTCAGCTGAAAAATATATTAAAACATTTCTACAAAATATAACATCAAATTGATTTTTATTAAAGGGATAAGAATTATCATTTAAATTCATTACTTGAAAAGTAATAGGTTTTTTTAACTCATCTTTTACCTTAATTAAAACCTCTTCGCCAACTAAATTCTTTTGAACTCTACGTTTAAAATATTTTTGAGGCTTTATCCAATCTGGAAATTCTTTTGATGACTTGGAAAATCTATAGATACCATTAGCAGCATACTGTAGTACATTAGTATCAATATCAGTAGCAATAATTGAAGAGTCTATAAACTTACCAATTTCTTCTTTTGCTTCTAAAACAGTCATAGCCATTGAATACGGTTCTTCACCTGTTGAGGATGCTGAACAATACATATTAACTTTTTTACCTTCTTTTGCTAAAGCAGGTAAAACTCTGTTTTTTAAATCAAGAAAATGAAAGTCTTCTCTAAAGAAATGTGTTTTATTTGTAGTAAAAGAATTAATAAATTCTGTAACATTAGAGCCACTTTCAACTAAATCAAGGAGATCCATAATATCTCCTTTATATTTAGAATCTCTTTTTAATTTATCAATTCTATTAGAAATCATAATATCTTTATTCTCAGCTAGCGTAATACCAGTTAAAGAATAAAGAATTTTCTTTACCCTATTATGTACATCATCAGTAGTATAACTCATATTAATTATGAAGCCCTCTTAGATGCACTCATACCTTTTTCAAACTTAGTTTGTGCATTAATAATACCAACAACATCTAAGATTAGACCAATACTACCATCACCTCTTACAGTTGCTGCACCAACACCTTCTACAGATCTAAAGTTTTTATCTAAAGGTTTTACTACAACTTGATGTTGATTTAAGAATTCATCAATAGATAAGGCAACTTTAGTATTACCTGATTTAACAACAATTAACATTCCGTCTTCTAGATTTTCAAAACTATTTTCTAAACCAAATAGCTGATGTAATCTAACAACTGGAATAAATTCTTCTCTTAACATTAATAAGTCTTGTGTTCCATCACCAATTTTCTTAATCATATCAGAAGTTGGTTGTAATGATTCAACAATTGAACTCAATGGTAAGATATATTTTTGATCACTTACCGCAATATCAAGACCATCAAGAATCGCAAGAGTAAGTGGCAACATAATTGTAATCACAGTACCTTCACCTAACTTAGTGTCAAGCTTAATTGCTCCACCTAGTTTTTGAATATTTGTTCTTACAACATCCATCCCAACACCACGACCAGAAATATCAGTAATTTCATCAGCAGTTGAAACACCTGCCCCAAATACTAACATAGCTTTTTCATTGTCACTCATTGAGTTATATTGATTTTCATCAATTTGACCTTGATCTAATGCTTTTAAAGCAACTTTATCAGAATTAATCCCTCTACCATCATCTTCAATAGTAATAATCATCTGACCATTTGCTTGTTCAGCTGAAATAATAATTGATCCTACATCCGATTTACCTGATTGATCTCTCTCTTCCGGAGTTTCTAATCCATGATCAAGTGAGTTTCTAATAATATGCATTAAAGGATCAGTAAGACCTTCAATCATTGCTTTATCAATTTCAACATTATCACCGAAATGTTTAAATTCTACTTTTTTACCAAGTTTCTTCGAAATATCTCTAACAACTTTTGGGAATTTAGAGTAAATAGATTCCATTGGTACCATTCTGATACTCATAATTGAGTCTTGCATATCTCTAATATGTCTTTCAAGTAATTCAAGTCTTTCTAATACTGCATTCCTAGTCTTAACTTCTTCAATTGAAGTTGAAAACTGTGTAAGCATTGCATTAGTAATAACAAGATCCCCAACATTATTCATAAGTAAATCAATTTTATCTAGATTTACTCTAATGTTATTAGTTGTAGCAGATTTTTT
>DKNG01000159.1:3982-9240 GCA_002470185.1 Arcobacter sp. UBA7394
TTAATCTCCTCAATACTATTACTTTCCATAACAGAATCAGCGCTAAGAGATGGAACATCATCAAAGAAACCAAAGTCCTCTTTGTCATCATCAGTAATAACTAGAGTATCATCTGTATTAAGTGCAATTTCTTCTAATTCATCATCAAAGAATCCATAGTTTTTTTGAGGTTCATCAAGCATATCATCTGCAAAAATACCAAATGCTTTGGAATTTTTCTGATCATTTAAATCATCATCAAAGAAACCAATGGCATCATTATCAACTTCAATATGATCAACAGATTTAATTTCTGGAACTGGTGCTGCTGCAACAGGTTCTTCCTTAGAAGTAGGTACATTACCACTAGAATAAGCTCTAATTTCTTCTAATAACGTTGTTGTCATTTCAGTAAATACTTCTCTAGTTATGTCTTCAGCAACCTCTAGATCAAGTATCTCTTTCATAACATCTAAACCATCAATTAATGTTCCTGCCATTTCTGGAATAAACTCAATTTGATGGTTTCTTAATTTATCCATTAAGTTTTCAACATCATGTGTAAACTCAGCAAATAATGTTAATTCAACAGATGCACCACTACCTTTTAAAGTATGTACATCCCTAAACAACTGACCCATCTCTTCGTCAGTTAAAGATCCATTGTTCTCGGCTTCTAAAAGTACATTATCCGCTGATTCAAAAAGTTCTTCTGCTTCTTCAAGAAACATTTCTCTATATTTAGAAATATCAAATGACATGCTAACTCCTTTACTATCTACTTAATACTATATTAACTGCTTTTAACAATTGATCTGGAACGAATGGTTTAACAATCCAACCAGTTGCCCCTGCAGCTTTACCTTTTGCTTTCATTTCATCACTTCTTTCAGTAGTAAGTACTAAAATTGGTTTTTTTGAATATTGTGGCACTTTTCTTAGTTCACCTATTAAAGTTAAACCATCCATATTTGGCATATTTACATCTGTTATTATTAGATCAAAATCTGCAGCTTTAGCTTTTGCTAAACCATCAACACCATCAACAGCCTCAGTTACATCATTGTAACCACCTTCGTTTAATGCATAGTTTAGCATATCTCTTAGCATAGTAGAATCATCCACGATTAAAAGCTTAGCCATTATAAAACCCCTTAAATATATTAAAAAAATTATTTAAACTATACTAACGAAAGAAATATTAATTTTTGGTTAGTTTCTAAGCTAATTTATATTTATCATAAATAATTATAAGTTTATAGTTATATTTTTACAGAAAATGTGTTTATTTGAATGAGAGTTTCAGTGTTACGGTATTTATTGAAGTTTTATTATGAATTTATTTTTATTATTTTTATGAAAATTAATAAATCCCAAGAGGGATTTATTATATAGAACTAGAAGATAATTCTATTCTATCTTTTTTTACTTTTAAGACTTTTATTTCTACATCATCACCTGCATTTAATACATCTGATACATTCTTAACTCTTTGTTTAGAGATTTTAGAAATATGTAATAATCCTTCTCCACCTTTTGGTAAAGAAACGAAAGCACCAAAGTCAACTATTCTTTCAACTTTTCCAGTTAAAATCTCATCAACTTTATATAAATCTTCAAAGTTTACATTTCTAGATTCTTTTCTTGCTGGCGCATTATTAGAAATAGACTTAATATGCTCACAAGCATCTAAAACGCTTTGTTTGCACTCACCAGAAACTTTAACATTTCCAGAGTTTCTATCTAAATCAATTGCTACTGAGAATTTTTCAATAATTTCTTTTATCGTAGACCCAGCTTTACCAATAACAACCATCACTTTTGAAGGATCAATTGCAAATTGTTCAACTAATGGTAAAGCTTCACTTGGAACAATTTCTGATGCTGCAGTTTCCATTAATCCTAAGATATGCTCTCTACCTTCTTTTGCTTGTAATAAAGCTTCTTCTAATACTGATAATTCAATACCACCAAGCTTAATATCCATTTGTAAAGCAGTAATACCATCTTTAGTACCAGCAACTTTAAAGTCCATATCTCCATCATGATCTTCAAGACCCATAATATCAGTAAGAACCGAATAGTTATCACCTTCAACAACCATACCCATAGCAACACCAGCTACTAAATCAGATATTGGTACACCCGCTGCTTTTAATGCTAAAGAACCACCACAAACTGTAGCCATTGAAGAAGAACCATTTGATTCTAAAATTTCAGATACTAATCTAATTGTTTCAGTGTAATCATTGTCAATAGTAGATTCTAATGCTTTTCTACCTAAATTTCCATGACCTAATTCTCTTCTACCTACACCAAACATTGGCTTAGCTTCACCTACAGAGAAACCTGGGAAGTTATAATGTAATAAGAAGTTGTCCATAGAAGTTGATTTTTCAGTAAGTTTTTCAAACATTTGACCGTCTTTACTTCCAGCAATTGTACCAACAACTAAAGCTTGAGTTTCACCTCTTGTAAATAAACAAGATGAATGAGCTGATGGTAAAATATTAGTATCTATTGTAATAGGTCTAACGTCTCTTAAACCTCTTCCATCTGCTCTAACTTTATCATTAACAATCATTGCTCTAACTAATTCTCTCTTGATGATAGAAACCGCTTCGTAAATTGTACCAAATTCAATTTCATTACTTGTGCAATATTCATTAGAAGCAATTGCTTTTGCAACATCTTTAAGCTCAGTAGCTCTCTCACTTTTTGCTAATTTTTTAATAGCTTCTGTAATATCAGCAGAGAAATTATCTCTTACGTAATTAATTACTTCTTCTTCAATTTTGAATTCTACTAATTCTACATCTTTTTTCTCAACACTTGCTGTTTCAAATCCAGATTCATATGTTGTATTTGCTTCATATAAAGCTTTTTGAGCAACACCAATAGCTTCAACTAAATCAGATTCATTAACTTCATTAGCTTTATGAACTTTTGTGAATGCCTCAATATCAACTTCCACTAATTCTTGTGATGAAATAGATTTCATTTCAATCATTAATAATTCATCTTTTGTACCAGCTACATATAGATCTAATGTAGAATCTAATAATTCTGTAGTCGTAGGATTAATTACATACTCACCATTAATTTTTCCAACTCTTACACCTGAAACAGATTTTTTAATTGGTAAATTTGAAGTATATAAAGCAGCACTTGCAGCATTTAATGCTAAGGCTTGTAAGTCAACATCTTTATCAGCACTTAATACCATTACAGTAATTGTTGTAGGATAAACATAACCTTTAGGGAAAAGAGGTCTTAAACTTCTATCAATAACTCTTGATGTTAAAGTTTCAAATTCGCTAGGTTTAGCTTCTCTTTTAATAAATCCACCAGGTAATTTTGCAGCAGCATAAGTTTTTTCAACATATTGCACTGTAAGTGGAGTAAAATCCTCAGATACTGGGTTATCAAACTCACTTACTACAGTAGCTAAAACTACTGCTTTTCCTAATTTAGCTAATACTGATCCATTAGCTTGTTTGGCTACTTTGCCAAACTCGAATATCTCTTGCTTTTCATTTAATTCAAATTCACAAACTGTTGACATAATTATTTTTATCCTTTTTTAATTTTTTCTATATCTTCAAACTCTATATCGTCTAGACTATCATAATAAAAATTAATAGCTATAAAATGATCCAATTTTTTTATATAATATAAATCATCAGCAATAGATTCTATAGTTTGAATACTTGCACTTGGTAAAATAGGTGTAGCAACTGAAACAGACTTTGCACCCAAATTAATTGCTGTTTTAATACAAGCCATCATAGTTAAACCTGTATTAATACCTTCATCAACAATTAAAACATTTTTGTATTCTAATTGTGAAATTTTATTTCCATCTCTAAATGAATTAACTCTAGTTAAAATCGAATCTTCATATACTTGTTTTGATTTAGTATAGATGTAATCTAAACTAATATCAAAGCTTTTTACAAGTTCCTCATGTATTAGAACTTCTTCATGTTCTGTTACAATAGCAATCTCACACTCATCATTTTGAGGTGCAATAATTTTATCACTAAACATAATATCTACTTTTGCATCTAATGAATTTGCAATAATTTTAGCTATTTCATAACCACCATATGAACTAGAGATAACAGTCCAGTTCTCTAGTTTCATTTTGTCAATTGGCAAAATATCTAAAAGCCTATAACCTGCAACTTCTCTATTTTTAAAATAAATATTATTTTCAGAATTCATTATTTATCTTTGATTTTATAATTTTGTTTTAATCCACCTAGTGGTTTTAAAATTAAGTTTACATATATAATATCTTGACTAATATTATTTGTATTAGTACTTGTTGAAGGAATAATCTCTTTTTCTAACTTAAAATCTAAATTCCAACATATATCATTAATATTAAGTGAAAAACCTTGTTTATTCCTAATATTATCAAGTAAATTATAGTTTTCATAATAGCCAACTTTATAATCTTTACTAATATTATAAGTAGTATTAATTCTATAAGATTCTAAATCTTCTTTATTTGAATTAGGAGTATCCTTAGATTTATAATATCCTAAATCAATATTAATATCTTCAAAAGAATATGTAATATTACTAGTGTTTTCAATAAATTGTTTATCTTGAACATTATAAATAACTTTATTAGAAATACTTCCATTACTGTAGTTATATTTGATGTAGTTTTCTAAATCATGTAACTCAGGATTATCATCTTTATCATATAATATTGTCTGAGATACTTTATGGTTAATAATTTGACTTAAATCTTCTTTTTTATACAACGATTGATTAAACGATAATAAAATATTCTTCTTACTTTGAACAAAAGGAAATGATGCTAAATCGGAATCACTATTAGTTATATTATATAAATCACCATCTGTAGTGATATTATCAGGATGTGAATATTTTGCATTAAAATTAACTGTATGTAAATATGATTTATATGGCTTTATTAAATCTGTACCCACAGAAACAGATGAAACATTCTGTACTAAAAGTGCATTGTTAAACTCTTTAGAAGAATTTGTATACTCATATTTACTTACAATTGTTTTATTTTCTAAATTTAGATATAAATAATCATCAATAAAATATTTAGTATAACTAATAGGTAAAGATAATTCATAAATATTTGCATTTAATCCAACTGATCTAGTGTAATTGATAAATTTTGCATCAGCTGAGTAAATTAAATTATCTAGAAAAAATTCTTTATTGTATGAGTGAAACTGTAATTGAGGTAATTCTTGTAAAGTTTCATCATTATTATCTTTTTCTGT
>DKNG01000161.1:0-2520 GCA_002470185.1 Arcobacter sp. UBA7394
ATCGAAAATGGGTTCTTTGAAACATTAACTTATGTATTTGGATCAAGAGAAGGTTTAGAAAAATACAACTTCCCTGTTGTAAAAGAAGAACTAGATGTATTAAACCCAATTGTTAAAGAGTTAAATACATTTAGAACTACAATTTTATTAAATCTTGTAGAAGCTTGTTCTAATAACTTTAAAACAGGTACAAGATCTTCATCATTCTTTGAAATTGGTACAGTATTTGATGAAAATAGAGCTGAATCTAAAAAAATATCATTTATTCAAACTGGTGCAGTTGCACAAGAAGATGTAGTAAATTCAGGAAAACCTGCAAATATTGATTTCTTTACATTTGCAAAAAAAGTTTTAAATACTATTGGTAAATTTGATTTAGAAGCAATGAATGAAAATGAAATTACAAATTCATTTATTCAC
The DNA here is from genome assembly GCA_002470185.1 of Arcobacter sp. UBA7394. Lineage (GTDB taxonomy): Bacteria > Campylobacterota > Campylobacteria > Campylobacterales > Arcobacteraceae > Poseidonibacter. The sequence continues at coordinate 421 of DKNG01000161.1, forward strand.
CCTTTCCAAAATGCTAATGTTATAGTAGATGGAAAAAACATTGGATATATTGCAAAATTACACCCAGCTGTTTGTGAAGATTATGATTTATCTGATACATTTGTAGCAGAAATTGATTTTGAAGCAATTGCAAATGATTTAATTAAAGTTAATTCATATTCTAAATTCCAAGCATCTAAAAAAGATTTAAGTATCATTGCTCCAAAAGCATTAGAATACAAAGAAATCAAAGATGTAATTAGATCTATTAATGATAATAATATCAAACAATTTAATTTAATTGATATTTATACTGATGAAAAATTAGGTGAAAATGAAAGTTTAACAATCAGATTTGTTTTACAAAACGATGATAAAACTTTAGAAGAAGAAGATATAACAAAATCAATGGATAATATTCTAAGTGCATTAGATGAAAAATTATCTATTAAATTAAGATAAGACAAAAAGGAAAAAAGTGAACAAATTTAATATTAAAAAGTTAGTTAAGCCATTTGACATAGAAATCGATTCAATTGCTAGTGATAAGTCAATATCTCACAGATGTGCAATGTTTTCACTTTTTTCCAATGAAACATCTTATATTAAGAACTATTTAACAGCTGAAGATACTTTAAATACTCTAAGCATTGTTGAACAACTAGGTGCAAGAATTAAAAGAGATGGTTCAACAGTTGAAATTACACCAACACAGAAATTAAATGAACCAAGCAATGTTCTTGATTGTGGTAACTCAGGAACTGCAATGAGACTATTTTGTGGTTTATTAGCTTCTGTAGATGGCGCATTTACATTAAGTGGCGATAAATACTTAAGAGCTAGACCTATGAAAAGGGTTGCTGATCCTTTAAGATCAATTGGTGCAAATATTGATGGAAGAGAAAATGGAAATAAAGCTCCTTTATTTATTAGAGGTGTAAAAGAACTAAAACCATTTACATACCATTCACCAGTAGATTCAGCACAAGTAAAATCTGCAATGATTCTAGCAGCTCTTAGAGCAAAAGGAATCTCAAGATATAAAGAAAATGAACTTACACGTGACCATACTGAAAGAATGTTAAAAGGTATGGGAGCTACATTAGAAAATGATAATGAAGGGTTTATAAATATTCATCCTTTAACGGGACATTTAAAACCATTAGAAATGACAGTACCAACAGATCCATCATCTGGATTCTTTTTTGCAGTAGCAGCAGCTGTTACTCCAAATTCAAGAGTACTTATTAAAAATGTTACTTTAAACCCAACAAGAATTGAAGCTTACCAAGTATTAAAAAGAATGGGCGCTGAAGTTAATTTTGTAGAAAAAGAGAATATTTATGAACCTATTGGAGATATTGAAATTAAACACAAAGAATTAAATGGTGTTGTAGTTGAAGATAATATCTCTTGGTTAATTGATGAGCTTCCAGCACTATCAATTGCTATGTCAATTGCAAATGGAAAATCATTAGTTAAAAATGCAAAAGAGTTAAGAGTTAAAGAATCAGATAGAATCAAATCTGTAGTTTCAAACTTAGAAAAATGTGGTGTAAAATACACTGAATTTGAAGATGGATATGAAATCACAGGAGGAACTATAAGCAAAGCCTCAATTGATTCCCATGGAGATCACAGAATTGCAATGAGTTTTGCAATTGCTGGAACTTTATGTGATATGGATATTAACGATACAGAATGTATTGATACATCATTTCCAAATTTCAAAACAATTCTTGACTCTTTATACTAGGAATAATTTTAAGGAAATAGAATGAAAGTTAAATTAGCTTCAAATTATGGATTTTGTTTTGGTGTAAAAAGAGCTATTAAAATTGCTGAGTCTTATGAAAACTCTTCAACGATGGGTCCTTTAATTCATAACCAAGATGAAATCAATAGATTAAAAAAAGATTTTAATGTTGGTTTATATCAAAATTTAAAAGATGTAAATGATGAAGATACTGTGATTATTAGAACACATGGTATTCCAAAAAATGACTTAAAAGATTTAAAATCACAAAATGCAAAAGTAATTAATGCAACCTGTCCATTTGTTACAACTCCTCAACAAATTGTAAAAAAGATGTCAGCAGAAGGCTACTCTATTCTTATTTT
>DKNG01000161.1:2633-9734 GCA_002470185.1 Arcobacter sp. UBA7394
AAGAATTAGATAAATTGAGATTTAAGCATAATAAAATTGCAACGGTTGCACAAACTACAAAAAAGAAAGAGAAATATTTAGAAATTGTAAATACTTTAATTCTTAAAAATAAAGAAGTAAGAGTATTTAACACAATTTGTGATGCTACATTTGAGAATCAAGATGCAGCAAGAGATATTTCAGAAGAAGTAGACGTAATGGTAGTAATTGGAGGGAAAAACTCTTCGAATACTAAACAATTACACTCAATTTGTAAAGAAAATTGTGAAGATTCATATCTAATTGAAAATGAGAGTGAAATCAATAATTCATGGTTTAAAAACAAAAACTTATGTGGTATTACAGCAGGTGCAAGTACACCAGATTGGATAATACAAGCAGTAGTAAATAAAATAGAAAGTATCCACTAGACATTTTAAGCCTTATTTATGTATAATCGTCCCATTTAAAAAACGTGTACATATGAAGGAATAAAATGGGTATCGAAGATATTGATTTAGGTGAAGACTTTGATTTTGAGCAAATGCTTAATGAGTCTTTCGAGAATGCTGAGAACAACTCAGTTGTAGATGGTGTTATTGTTGAAATCTCTGGAGACAGAGTTTTAGTTGACGTTGGTCAAAAAATTGAAGGTCAGATTAATATTTCTGAAATTACAATTAATGGAGAAGTTCAGTATAAAGCTTCTGAAACTCTTAAAGTAATGTTAATGGGTAATAGAGGTGAAAGACCGAATATTTCTCATAAGAAAGTATTACAAAAAGAGAAATTCGACGCATTTGTTGAAAAACATGGTGAAGATGTTGAAGAAGTAACTATTGAAGGTAAGATCGTTTCTGTTAAACAAAGAGGCGGATTTATTATTGAGGATGAAGAAGGTTGTGAATATTTCATGCCTATGGCTCAATCTTACTTAAAAGCTCATGGTGCAGTTGGTAAAAAAGTAAAAGCAAAAGTATTAAAAGTTAATGCTGCGCAAAACTCTATCATTGTATCTAGAAAAAAACTTATTGAAGAATCAAAAGCTTTAAAAGATAATAAAGTTGCTGAAATCTTAGAACAAAATGAACCAGTAAACGGTATCATTAAAAAAATCACTTCTTACGGAATGTTTGTTGATTTAGGTGGAATTGATGGTTTAGTAAACTACAATGAAATCTCTTACAAAGGTCCTGTAAATCCTGCTAACTACTATAACGAAGGTGACGAAGTTACTGTTGTTGTATTATCTTATGATAAAACAAAACAACACTTATCATTATCAATTAAAGCAGCTTTAGCTAATCCATGGGAAGAAATTAAAGATGAATTAGAAGTTGGTGATACAATTACTGTTACTGTTTCTAACTTTGAATCTTACGGTGCATTTGTTGACTTAGGAAATGATATTGAAGGTTTATTACATATCTCTGAAATTTCATGGAATAAAAACGTTAAAAACCCAAAAGAATTATTAACTTTAGGTGAAGAAGTTAACGTTGAAGTTATCGAATTAGACGTAGATAAAAAAAGATTAAGAGTATCTCTTAAAAACTTACAAGAAAAACCATTCTCTAAATTTACAAAAGACCACAAAGTTGGTGATGTAATTACTGGTAATATTGCTACTTTAACTGACTTCGGTGCATTCGTAACTGTTGGTGAAGTTGATGGTTTATTACATAATGAAGAAGCTTCTTGGGAATCTAATGCTAAGTGTAAAACACTTTTCAAAAAAGGTGACGAAGTAGAAGTTAAAATCATTAAAATTGACAGAGAAAAAGAAAACATTTCATTATCTATTAAAGAAATCGCTGATTCTCCTGCTAAAAAATTCCAAGACGCTCACAAAATTGGTGATATCGTTAAAGGTGCAGTTAAAGATTCTAAAGACTTCGGTATTTTCATTAAATTAGAAGATAACTTAGACGGATTAATCAGAAACGAAGATTTTGGACCATTAGAAGATGAAGAAGTTAAAAATGGTGATGAAATTGAAGCTGTAGTAGTAAATATTGATACTAAAAGAAATAGAGTTAGATTATCAGTTAAAAGATTAGAGCAACAACAAGAAAGAGAAGTTCTAAAAGCTGTTAATGATGATTCTTCTATGACTTTAGGTGATTTATTAAAAGATCAAATTAAAAACTAGGGATTAATTTAAAATGAGTAAACACACAATCGTAGTTTGTGACCATATACATGAAGATGGATTAAACATCTTACAAAACACTGAAGATGTTAATTATGTATATGCAGCAGATATTGATAAAACTGAACTTTTAAATGTAATTAAAGACGCTGATGTAGCAATTACAAGATCTTCAACTGATGTTGACGAAAAATTTTTAAATGCTGCAGAGAACTTAAAAGCTATTATTAGAGCTGGTGTTGGATACGATAACGTTGATATGGAAGGTTGTAGCAAAAGAGGAATCATTGCTATGAACGTTCCTACAGCGAATACTATTGCAGCAGTAGAATTAACTATGGCACATATGTTATCTTGTATGAGAAAATTTCCATATGCACATAACCAATTAAAACAAGATCGAATCTGGAAAAGAGAAGACTGGTATGGTAATGAATTATATGGAAAAAAACTTGGTGTAATTGGTTTCGGTAATATCGGACATAGAGTTGCATTAAGAGCTAAATCATTTGAAATGGACGTAGTAACATACGACCCATACATTCCTTCTACTAAAGCAACTGATTTAGGTATCAATTATACAAATGACTTCAATGATATCCTTAACTGTGATATTATTACAATTCATACACCAAAAAATCAAGAAACACTTAATATGATTGGTGAAGAAGAAATCGCAAAAATGAAAGACGGTGTAGTTTTAATTAACTGTGCTAGAGGTGGTTTATATAATGAAGATGCATTAGTAAACAATCTTAAATCTGGAAAAATTGCTATGGCTGGTATTGATGTATTTATCAAAGAACCTGCAACTGATCACCCATTATTAGATTTACCAAATGTGACTGTAACTGCCCATTTAGGTGCAAATACAAAAGAATCACAAAAACAAATTGCTATTCAAGCTGCAGAAAATGCAATTGAATCTGCAAGAGGTATTGCATACCCAAATGCTCTTAATTTACCAATTGATGAAAGTAAAATTCCATCATTTGTTAAACCATACATTGAGTTAACTCAAAAAATGGCATTCTTAGTTGCGCAAAGCGATAAGAGTGAAATTAGATCAATTAATGTATCTGCAGAAGGTGAAATTTCTGAATATTTAGATTCATTACAAACATTTGCAACAGTAGGTGCATTAGCAGTAGCTTCTGGTGATGAAATCAACTATGTAAATGCTAACTTCTTAGCTGAAGAAAAAGGTATAGAATTAACTACATCTGAATTCTCAGCAACAAGTGGTTACCAAAATAAAGTATCAATTAAAATTACAACTTCAAATGGTGTTCAAACAATTTGTGGAACAGTATTTAATGAAGATGTTCAAAGAATCGTTGATATTAACAATTTCCCATTAGACATTGAGCCAAAAGGTAAAATGATTATTATGAGAAATAGTGATGTTCCTGGTGTTATTGGAGAGGTTGGTTCAATTTTAGCTGACAACAATATTAACATCGCAGACTTTAGATTATCAAGAGGTAAAGACGGTGCTTTAGCTGTTATCCTTGTAGATGAAAAAGTTTGTTCTAATACTATTAAAAAACTTGAAGACTTAGAAGCAGCAATATCTGTTTCTTACGCTGAAATTTAAGGAGATACCATGGCATTAGGAATGAGTGATTTAAAAAAAGGTCTTAAGATTGAACTAGATGGAATTCCATATAGAATTACAGATTACGCACATGTAAAACCTGGTAAGGGTGCTGCATTCGTAAGATGTAAAATCAAAAACTTTTTAAACGCAAAAACTATTGAGAAAACTTTTCACGCAGGTGATAAGTTTGAAACTCCAGATTTACAACAAAAAACTATGCAGTTTTTATATGATGATGGTGAAATGTTACAATTCATGGATACAACAACATATGAACAAATTGGTTTAACATATGAGCAAGTTGGTGATGCTGAAAAATGGATCATCGATGGTATGAATGTTGATATGATGTTCTTTAATGGTAATGCAATTACTGTTGAGCCACCAGCAACTGTTGAGATGAAAATTGTTGAAACTCCACCAAACTTCAAAGGTGATTCGCAAGGTGGTAAAAAACCTGCAACTCTTGAATGTGGTGCTGTTGTACAAATTCCATTCCACTTAGTTGAAGGTGACATTATTAAATGTGATACTAAAACTGGTGAATATGTAGAGAAAGTTAAGTAATTAACTTTTCTCTATAATAAAAAAGGCTGATATCAATTGATATCAGCCTTTTTTTATACTTATTGTTTTCTTTTCAAATAAAGTATTTTTTCTTCACCAATATAATTTTCATGAACTATTTCATAATCAATATTTAAATCATTTAAAGCATTAGCACCTTTTCTAATTTTTGGACTAATTAATAAAACTACATAATCTAATTTTTCTTTTAAAATATCTACTAAATTATAAGTACCCTCAACCATAATAAATTTATAATCTAATAGTTTAAATAAATCATTAGAGATAATAACATCTCTATTAGGTACTTTAAATAATGGAATACTATTATCAAAAATTTTATTTTTTGAATATATCATTACATTAGGCGCTCGTCCAGCTATATACCTTGCATCTAAAGTTGGTTTATCTACTCTTACTGTATTACCACCTATTAGCATCAAATCAATCTTATCTCTTAATGCATGGACATATGCTTTAGCTGCATTAGATGAAATTGCCCCATCAACTGAGCCATTTAATGTTTGTGCCATTTTATAAAAAATAAATGTACCACTATTCCATTTAATAAATGGGTACAAAAGCTCATAAGCTTCTTTTTTCATACAACCCATCTCTGTATCAATATTAGATGATAAAAGTGTTTCTAGACCACCTGAGGCTTCTTTATTTGGATCTTCATGTGCTATGAATACTTTTTTTGGATTTAGTTCTTTAAGTAAATTAGCACAAGCTGGAGTTTTACCTACATGATTACAAGGTTCTAGTGTTACATATACTTTACAATCATTAAAAAAACCATTATGATTTTTGATTAAATACTCATGAATATCATGGGAAGTTTTTTTAGTTTTAATTAAATCATTTGGATGATATTTTAAGAAAGCAGCTTTTAATGCATTTACTTCAGCATGTGGCATACCAGCTTCTTTGTGTGCTTCAATTGAAAGTATTTCACTTTCACCTTTTACAATTACACAACCAACAGCAGGATTAGGATAAGTTAAAAATTGATATTTCCATGCTTCGTTAATTGCTAATTTCATGAAAAATTCATTATTAATTTTCATTAGACAATTCTTTCTAGTAAGTTAAATTTTAATTGTAGTATATATTAAAGAGGCTAAATAATTAGTTAGATTAGGGATTGAGGGTTAATAGATAAATCTATTACCACTCAAAATAAGTTGATGCAGATAAAATTGAACTTTGTTCAATCTCTTCTTCACCATGTTCAGTTTTTACAACAATTTTGTCATTGTCTGCACTTAAAAGTTCACCTTTGTAAACTTCTGTTGCAATATCTTTTACTCTAACTTTTTCACCAACTGAAGCAATAAAGTGAGCTTTTGTTCTTAACTTTCTTTCAATTCCTGGAGAACTTACTTCAAGTCTATATTTTCCACCCATAGGTTCTTCAACATCTAAAATAGGGGAAATCATTCTAGAGATTTCAGCACATTTATCTAAGTTAATCCCACCTTTAGCAGTAACAAAAACTCTATAAATGTTATCATCATGTTCTCTTGTTGTAACGATATCATAAAGTTGAGCATCTAAACTTTCAACAGCTAATTTAATTGATTCTTCTAAACTCATTCTTCTTCTTTTTTATCTTTTCTGATTTGGGCAAATAGAGCTTCTATATTTCTTGATTCTTCTAATGTAGTATCATTAACAAAAGTAAAGTTTGGACATTTATACCAACCTGTACTTGCTAAAATATAAGATTTAATTCTACCATTTGCTTTTTTTAATAATGCAATAATTTCTCTTATTTCTTTTTGATCATAATCTGAACCATCGAAATAAACAATTGCATCATATTTACCATTTTTACAGTTTACACCTGTAATAGCTAAAGAGCTAATTCTATGGTCAGAAAGTGATGAAAGACCTTCTGGAATTAGCTCCATTAATAATGATTCAGTTCTTTGTAAATTAACGCTTTTCATGATTAATCGTCAATTGAAACTTTTTCTTCAATTTCAATGAATGTTTCAATGAAGTCACCAACTTTAATATCGTTGAATTTATCAAACATAATACCACACTCGTAACCATTAGCAACTTCTTTAGCATCATCTTTAAATCTTTTAAGACTTGAGATTTTACCAGTATAAGTAACAACACCATCTCTAATGATTCTTGCTAATCCACCTCTAATTACTTTACCATCAGTTACTAAACATCCAGCAACAGTTCCAACTTTAGGAACAACGAATGTATCTCTAACTTCAGCTTGACCAGTATTCTCTTCTCTAATTACACCACTCATCATTCCAGATAAAGTAGCTTTAATATCATCAATTAAATCATAGATAATTGAATAAGTATTAATAGTAATTCCATCAGCTTTTGCTTTAGATTTAACAGAACCAGTAGGTCTTACGTTAAATCCAAGGATAATACAACCCTCAGAAGCACTTGCAAGAACTAAATCAGATTCAGTAATTCCACCAACTGCGGCGTGAATAACTTTTACTTTAACTTCTTCGTTAGCAATTTTCTCTAATGAACCTTTAATAGCTTCAAGTGATCCACCAACATCAGTTTTAATAATAACTGGTAATTGTTTGATCTTACCTTCTGCAATTAATCCACTCATTTCTTCTAAAGATACTTTAGTAGATTTAGATAATTCTTTTGCTCTTTCGTGTTCAGCTCTTTTAGTAGCAATTTCTCTTGCTTCTTTATCAGAGTCTTGTACAACCATAACAGATCCAGCAGCTGGAACTTCACTTAATCCTAAAACATTACCTGTTTCAGAAAGACCAAGTTGTTTAACTGGTTTACCCATATC
>DKNG01000079.1 GCA_002470185.1 Arcobacter sp. UBA7394
GCATCAAAATTTACAAATAATTTGTGCCTAAAATCATAATTCTCAATTTGAAGCTGTTTATTTCTTTTCTCCAATTCAAAAAAAAGCTTATTATTATGATGTAGTTTTCGAAAAATCTCTTCTGTACTTATAGTGTCATTATTGATATCAAATTTTGATAAGGCTTCATAAGCAAAAATAGCCAAACTATTTTTTTCTAAAATAGGTTCATATTTTGTATAATATTTTGATTCAATAATTAATTGTTTAAATTCTTTACTAGTCATAAAAGAATAGTAACAAAATAAACTTAATATTAATTGATAATGAATATTAGAATTAGTACTATATTAATCCAACTGCAAATATGTAACTAAGTGGATATATAAGTACATTCATATATCTAAAAATTGGTGTCATCTTAATATTAACTGGCATCACATCATGAAGTTCAGAACCTAAAGATAATTTTTTCATCATAGATAATTTAAATGCAATATCAATAAATTTAACAACAATAATTGAGCTCATCCAAAAAGAAAAATTGCTTAAGTAATATGAAATAAAAATTGTATAAAAAAAAGAAAGATGTAAAGTAAAATATAAAAAAATATTTTTTGAGTACATATAAAAGTTATTTGTTAATAAACCATGTAAAGTATCTGACTTTTGCCAGTATGACTCAAGGAATTCAACAAGTACAAAAATAATTAGTAGGGAAATTAAATCCATGTAATTTAAGAAATAAACAATAAGGGATTAACCCTTATTGCTCGTCTGCGTAAGAAAACTTGATTTTCTTATCTTTGTATAAACCAGTTCCAACAGGAATAGTTCTACCGATAACAACGTTTTCTTTTAAGTCTTCTAACATATCCATTTTAGCTGAAATTGCAGCCTCAGTTAATACTTTAGTAGTCTCTTGGAATGATGCAGCAGAAATAATCGAATCAGATGTAACAGCTGCTCTTGTAATACCAAGTAATAATGGTTCAGCAATTGCAGGTTCTCCACCTAATTTAATAATTCTTTCATTCTCAATTTTAAATCTTTTCTTAGAGATCATATCTCCAATAATAAATTTAGTATCTCCACCGTCTAAGATAGAAACTTGTCTTAACATTTGAGATGTAATAACCTCAATATGTTTATCAGCAATATTTACCCCTTGAGATCTATATACTTGCTGTACTTCAGATACAATGAAGTAATGTAAGGCTTTTTCACCTAAGATTCTTAATACATCATGAGGAGATGTTTGACCATCTGTTAATGCCTCACCAGCATGAACGAACTCACCTTCATGTACTAAAATTTGCTTAGATTTTTCTACTAAGAATTCACCCTTCTTACCATGTTCATCTGTAATGATAATTCTAGATTTATTTCTTAATGGTTTACCAAATGAAACCATACCGTCAAATGATGCTAAAACAGCAATTGACTTAGGTCTTCTTGCCTCAAATAATTCAGATACTCTTGGAAGACCCCCAGTAATATCTTTTGATTTTTGAGTTGCTTTTGGTGTTTTACCAATAACATCTGCAATTTGTACTTTTTGACCTTCTGCAACATTCAGTGATGTTTTAGGATCTAATGAATATCTAATAATATCTTTATCTTCAGTTGCTAAAAGAACTGTAGGCTTATATCCACTAGGAATATATTCATTAAGTACTAGTTTAGAAGTACCAGTTAATTCATCGAATTGCTCAGAAACAGTAACACCAGGAATAATATCTTCGAATGAGATAGTACCTTCTTGTTCTGCAATTGAAGGATTCGAATATGGATCCCATTCAGCAATAACAACTTGTTCTGTTGTTTCAGGAACAGCAATCATAGATTCTTTTTCTACATTTACGTTATCATCTAACTCAACTTTAGAACCTCTAGCAATATAGTGTCTTAAAGCTTCTCTACCTTCACCATCAACAACAACAGCGAATAGACCTTTTTCAACAACTGTATAACCAGCTTTAATATCTTCTCTTCTCTCTAAGTAATCACCTGTTAATTTGTAATATTTAACAGTTCCTCTAGCACCAGAAGTAATTTTAGAAGTAATAGGAGCACCATCAGCAACTCTTAATTCAGAAGCAAATGGAATTCTGTTTGGAACATTCCAACCATCTTTGATCATCTCAACGATTGATTCATTTTCTTCTACTTCAATACCATCTTTGTAAGGTAAGTATAATTTACCTTCAATTTTTCCAGATACACCTGCAAGCTCATTAGCTTTAGCAACGTCATTCTTTCTTAAGTAGTATTTTTTGTCTTCTTTACCGTTAGATAAAGTTAAAATAATCTCTTCATGTAATGTTTCAACAGTAACATTACCTTTGAATGGAGCATTAATTTTTGGCTCAACTAATAAGATACCAGCATTTCTTCTATTTGCAACGATAGCTTTACCATCTCTGTCAATATAAGTTTTGATGTTATAGTATCTAATGAAACCTTCTTTATCAGCTCTTAATTCTCTCTCAGTTTGAGTTGCAGATGCAGTTCCCCCAACGTGGAAAGTTCTAAGTGTAAGCTGTGTTCCTGGCTCACCAATAGATTGAGCGGCAACAACACCAACTGCTTCACCAGGAGTTGCTTTTCTTTGCTCACCTAAGTTAAGACCGTAACATTTAGAACATAAACCATGCTCAACTTTACAAGTTAATGGTGTTCTAATAGTAACTGCTTTTACTTCAGCATCAGCAACAACTTTTGCATCTTCTTCAGTAATTAATGTTCCCTCAGTGAAAAGAATTTCATTTGAAATAGGATCAATAATATCTTCAGCAATAACTCTACCTGTGATTCTCTCTTCTAATGCTTCAATTAATTCATTACCAGAAGAAATATCAGTAATTTCAATACCTTCGTGAGTACCACAATCTTCGATTGTAATTCTAACGTTTTGAGATACATCAATTAGTTTTCTTGTTAAGTACCCTGCATTGGCTGTTTTAAGAGCTGTATCCGCAAGACCTTTTCTAGCACCGTGAGTAGAAATGAAGTACTCAAGTACATTTAGACCTTCTCGGAAGTTTGAAATAATTGGAGTTTCAATAATAGTCCCATCTGGCTTAGCCATAAGACCCCTCATACCTGATAACTGTCTAATCTGTGCAGCAGAACCTCTAGCCCCAGAATCAGCCATCATATAAATAGAGTTGAATCCATTTTTATCTTGCTCAACTAAGTTCATCATCTCAGAACCAAGTTTGTTGTTAACTTCAGTCCAGATATCAATAATCTTATTATATCTTTCTTGCTCAGTTAATAAACCTTGACCAAATTGCTTTTGAACTTCAATTACTTCTTTTTTAGAAGAAGCAATATGTCCAACTTTTGATTCAGGAACTCTAATATCATCAATTGATACAGAAATACCAGCATCAGTTGCATATCTGAAACCTAAGTTCTTTAAGTTATCTAAGAATTTTGGAGTTACTTCATATCCACCATGTTTGTAGATATAATCAACTAAAATACCGATATCTTTTTTCTTTAAAATCTTATTCCATAAGTTTAATGGTACAAACTCAGGTAAAATTTCATGAACAATTAATCTACCAACAGTTGTATGAATAACTTTGTTGTCAATCTTAGTTCTAATTTTTGCATGTAAATCAACTTGACCCATTTCAAGAGCAATTCTAGCTTCATTTACACCAGTGAATAATTTATGTTCACCTTTTACACCATCTTTTTCTAATGATAGGTAGTAAATACCTAAAATCATATCCTGAGAAGGTACGGCAATTGCACGTCCTGATGCAGGTAAAAGAATATTCATAGAAGACATCATAAGAATCTTAGCTTCAGCTACAGCTTCTTGTGATAATGGAACGTGAACGGCCATTTGATCCCCATCGAAATCGGCATTGAAGGCAGCACAAACTAGTGGATGTAATCTAATAGCTTTTCCATCAATTAAAACTGGGTGGAATGCTTGAATAGAAAGTTTATGAAGAGTTGGTGCTCTATTCAGTAATACTGGATATTCATCAACGATTTCATTTAAACATTCCCAAACTTCATTAGTTTCAGACTCAATTAATCTCTTTGCAGATTTTAATGTAGTTGCATAACCTTTTTCTTCAAGTTTAGCCATTAAATGTGGTTTAAATAACTCAAGAGCCATTTTCTTAGGAATACCACATTGGTCCATATTTAAAGTAGGTCCAACAACAATTACAGATCTACCAGAGAAGTCAACTCTTTTTCCAAGTAAGTTTTGTCTAAATCTTCCTTGTTTACCTTTAATAATTTCAGATAAAGATTTTAAAGGTCTTTTATTAGCACCCTTAACTGCATTAGCAGTTTTACCATTATCAAATAAAGCATCAACTGCTTCTTGAAGCATTCTTTTTTCATTTCTAATAATGATTTCAGGTGCATCAAGTTCTGTTAATCTCTTAAGTCTGTTATTTCTGTTAATTACTCTTCTGTAAAGGTCATTAACATCAGAAACAGCAAATTTACCACCATCTAAAGATACTAATGGTCTTAAATCTGGTGGAAGAACTGGTAACTGAGTTAACATCATCCATTCAGGTCTATTTCCAGAGTTAATAAAGTTTTCAACAACTTTTAATCTTTTGATAATAGTTTTTCTTTTAGCTTCTGATTTAGTTCCAGCCATTTCTTCTTTTAACTTAGTTAATAATTCAAATAAGTCTAAAGTTTCTAATAAATCTCTTACAACTTGTCCACCCATATCAGCTTCAAAACCAGTATGTTCAAAAAGGTCTGAAATTGTTCTGTATTGTTCTTCATTTAAGATATCGAATTTTGAAACTTTTTTAGTTTTTTCGTTATCGTAATATGCTTCACCAGCTTCAGAAACAATGTATGCTTCATAATATAATACTCTCTCAAGGTCTTTTAATTTAACACCTAATAAAGTACCAATTCTAGTTGGTAAAGATGATACCATCCAAATGTGTGCAACAGGAGATACTAAATCAATATGTCCCATTCTGTGTCTTCTAACTTTTGAAGAAGTTACTTCAACACCACATTTTTCACATACAACACCTTTGTATCTCATCTTTTTGTATTTACCACAAAGACATTCGTAATCTTTTACTGGTCCAAAAATCTTAGCACAAAATAAACCATCTCTTTCAGGTTTAAGTGTTCTATAGTTAATAGTCTCTGGCTTTTTAACTTCACCAGATGACCAAGATAGAATTTTTTCAGGACTTGCAAGTCTTAATTGAAAGGCCGAGAAATCTGTCGGTCTTTCTAATTCTTTAATTTCAATTGGTTCTAATATTTTTTCATTATTACTCATTGTTTTCTACCTCTTCAAAAATCTCTACGTCTAATCCAAGAGCTTTAAGCTCTTTAGTTAATACGAAGAATGTTTCAGGAACACCTGAACTTGGTACATTTTCACCGTTTGCAATAGCTCTATAAGCTCTAGTTCTACCTTCAACGTCATCAGATTTAGTTGTTAACATTTCTTTAAGAACATTAGTAGCACCATATGCTTCAAGAGCCCATACTTCCATTTCCCCAAATCTTTGTCCACCAAATAATGCTTTACCACCAACTGGCTGTTGTGTTACAAGAGAGTAAGGTCCAGTAGATCTAGCATGCACTTTTTCATCAACTAAGTGATGTAGTTTAAGCATATACATGTAACCTACATTTACTCTTTCTTTCATTTTTTCACCCGTCTTACCATCAGTAAGTTGAGTTTTACCATCTGAATCAATTTTTGCTAATTCAAATAATTTAATGAATTCATCTTCTTTTACACCATCAAATACTTGAGTTGCAAATCTAACACCTTTAGTCCAATCTTGACCATAAGCAATTAAATCTTCATCAGATAAAGAATCCATAAATTCTTTTCCACCCATTAATTTAGCAACAGACGCAATTTCACTCATCTTAGCTCTTAGTTCTTTGATAAAGTCACTTTTCTTAGCTTCAAATAAATCTTGAATTTGAGCTCCAAGTTTTTTACCAACTAGACCTAAATGTACTTCAAGAATCTGACCAATGTTCATTCTTGATGGTACCCCTAGTGGGTTAAGAATAACGTCAACAGTTGAACCATCTTCTAAGTAAGGCATGTCTACTTGAGGAACGATATTAGAAACAATACCTTTGTTTCCGTGACGTCCTGCCATTTTATCCCCAACTTTGATCTTTCTTTTTGTTGCAACATAAACTTTAACTTGTTTAATTACACCAGAAGGTAAGATATCATCATGTTCTAATACTTGAAGTTTTTCTTCATGATCATCTCTTAATTGAGCTTTTTGTTTAATGAAATATTCTTTAATTTCATTATATTTTTTCTCAACATCTTTATCAAATGAAGCAACAACTTTTTTCATAGCAAATCTATTAACACTTGCTAATACATCAACAGGAATATTTTCACCATTTTTGTAAGTTACTTCTTCAACTTCAACATCTTTAGCTAATGGAGATTTAGATAATAAATCATTAATTTTTAAGATTTCTTCTCTATCTAACATTAGTAATTTGTCGTGATGTTTAACATCAAGTTCAGCTTTTTCTGCTTCAATTTCAGCAACAGCTCTTTCGTCTTTTTCGTATCCTTTTTTAGTGAATACTTTAACGTCAACAACTGTACCTTCCATAGAAGTAGGAGTTACTAATGATTTATTAATAACGTGACCAGCTTTTTCACCAAAGATTGCTCTTAAAAGTCTTTCTTCAGGAGTTGGTTTAATTTCACCTTTAGGTGTAACTTTTCCAACAAGAATCATTCCTGGTTTAATGTAAGTACCTACTTTGATAATACCTGAACTATCAAGATGAGTAATTGACTCTTCTTTAACACCTGGTAAATCTCTAGTAATTTCTTCATTACCATGTTTTAATTCTCTACATTCAACTTCTTTTTCATAAATATGAATAGATGTAAATGCATCTTCTTCAATTAATCTCTCAGAAAGAACAATAGCATCCTCATAGTTATATCCATTCCATGGCATGAAGGCAACACAAGCATTAACACCAACAGCTAACTCACCATTATCCATAGATGGACCATCAGCAATTACCTGACCAGCTTCAACGATTGCACCTTCTTTAGTACCAATTCTTTGACCAAATGAAGTATTATTATTTGTTCTTACATTTTTATTAACTGTATAGTGATCAATGAAAGCACCGTCTTCATCTTCACCTCTAACGTAGATATTTTTAGCATCTGCTTTTTCAATAACTCCGCCTCTTTTAGCTTTAATAGCTTCCCATGCATCTCTTGCAACTGTTTTTTCTAAACCAGTTCCAACTACAGGAGCATTAGGCTTTAATAATGGAACAGCTTGTCTCATCATATTCGATCCCATTAGGGCTCTGTTGGCATCATCATGCTCTAAGAATGGAATTAAAGATGCAGCAACACCCATAACCATTTGAGATGAGATATCAATTAAATCAACTTTAGTTTTTTCAACTAAATAAATTTCACCATCTTGTCTAGCTTCAATAAGGTTCTCAACAATCTTACCACTGTCATCAACTTTAGTTGAACCAGGAGCAATAATTAAACCCTCTTCTTGAGTAGCTGTATAGTATTTAATTTCATCAGTTACAATACCATCTTTAACAGTTTTGTAAGGTGCTTCAATAAATCCTAAATCATTTACTTTAGAGAAAGTAGATAATGTATTAATAAGACCAATATTTTGACCCTCTGGAGTTTCAACTGGACAAATTCTACCATAGTGAGTTGCATGAACATCTCTTACTTCGAATCCGGCTCTTTCTTTAACAAGACCACCTTCACCAAGTGCAGAAAGTCTTCTTTTATGAGTAACTTCTGATAATGGGTTAGTTTGATCCATAAATTGAGATAACTGCCCAGATGTAAAGAATTCAGTAATAGTTGACGTAATCATTTTAGAGTTAACTAAATCATGTGGCATAATATCTTCTAAAGTACCAGATAAAGTAGTCATTTTATCTCTAATAGCTTTTTGCATTTTGATTAAACCAGAATGTAATTCATTAGCTAATAATTCACCAATTGCTCTAATTCTTCTGTTACCTAAGTGATCTCTATCATCAATATGACCGTGACCAGACTTAACTTTTACTAAGTATTGAACAGTTTTAATAACATCCTCATAAGTTAATGTAGTAACGTACTCAGGTACATTTACACCTAACTTGTGATTCATCTTCATTCTACCAACTTTAGTTAAGTCATATCTTTCTGGATCGAAGAATAATTTCTTAACAAATTCTTTAGCAGCTTCTTTAGTTACAGGTTCACCTGGTCTCATTACTTTATAAATTCTAATTGCTGATAAATCATTTTCATCATCAATTTGCTCAGTTTGTTTTAATAATTTTAAAGATTCAGCATCTTGTTTAAATGCATTAATAATAGAGTTATCAACACCTGTAGCTAAATCATTTGCAATATCAAAATTATCGAAACCTAAGTCAAGTAATTTTTTAAGTTTTATTTCGTCAAGATTAGTTAAAGCATCAAATAATACTTCTCCTGATTCAGGATCAAAAATTGTATTTGCTGTTGATCTATCCATTAATAATTCAATTGGATACTCAACTAATTTTAAACCACCCTCAGCTAAAGCATTAGCTTTTCTAGCTGTAAGTCTCTTACCAGCAGCTAAAACTAAATTACCTTTTTCATCTTTGATATCAAATTCAACTCTACCAGTAAAATCTTCTGGGTTAAATTCTGTTAAGAATTTGTTGTTTTTAACTTTAATATTTAAAATTGGGTAGAATAATTTGATAATATCTTCTTTAGAGTAACCTAATGCTCTGAATAAAATAGTAACTGGAACTTTTCTTCTTTTGTTAATTCTTACATATAATACATCTTTAGCATCATATTCGAAGTATAACCAAGAACCTCTATCTGGAATAATTTGACCAGTATAGATAAGTTTGTTATCAGCAGTATTAGATTCTTCTTCTTTAAAGATAACACCTGGAGATCTGTGTAATTGGTTTACAACTACTCTTTCAACACCGTTAACAATAAATGAAGTTCTATCAGTCATTAAAGGAATTTCTCTGATGAATAAAGATTGTTCTTTCATATCTTTAACACCAATTTTTTCACCAGTCTTCTCGTCTAAATCCCATAAAGTTAATCTAATATTAATTTTTAAAGGAATAGAGTATGTAAGACCTCTAACCATAGACTCTCTAACGTCATATTTTGGTTTACCAACATCAGAACCTAAATAGTCTAATGTAATTCTGTTTTGAGCGTCGTGAATAGGGAAAATAGATTTAAATACTTTTTCGATTCCAGCAGTATGTCTTTCTTCTTGTCCAATCATTAAGAATGTATCATAAGAATTTTGTTGAAGTTGTAATAAGTTTGGAATTTCAATTTGTTGTGGATTTTTAGCAAAATCAACTCTAAGTCTATTACCAGATTTTAATGAGTTTAACATTATCGGCCTTGTTATAAAATTTGGTTTAGTTTTTTAGCTTTTATTATAAAGCACAAAAGCATCCCTAAAGGATAGGGTTAAAATTTTGGGTAAATTCTAACCTTAGCCTTCAAAGATGCTAATCTTTACACAAGGCCGTCGCCTTGTGTACGTTTAAAAGTGAGAGTGGAGAATTATGCTAATTCTACAGTTGCTCCAGCACCTTCTAAATCAGCTTTTGCAGCTTCAGCGTCTTCTTTAGAAACACCTTCTTTAACAACTGCACCAGCTTCTTCAGCCATAGCTTTAGCTTCTTTTAATCCAAGACCAGTTAACGCTCTAATTACTTTAATTACGTTAATTTTCTTAGCACCAGCATCTTTAATTACTACGTTGAATTCTGTTTGCTCTTCAGCAGCTTCAACAGCTCCACCAGCAGCACCAGCTACAGCAACAGGCTGTGCAGATACTCCAAATTTTTCTTCGAATTCTTTTACTAATTCAGAAAGCTCTAATACAGATAAGTTAGAGATGTATTCTAATACGTCTTCTTTAGAAATTGCCATTTCATTATTCCTTAATTTTTATTATTTTTATTATTTTTATTAATTAACTGCTTAATATATTAAGCTGCCTCTTCTTCTTTTTTCTTGCTAAGTGCATCAAGTCCAATTGTAAAGTTTTGAACTGGTGCCATCCATGTAGCAGCAAGCATACCAAGAAGTTCTTCTCTAGATGGTAATTTAGCGAATGCATTAACTCTAGCAAGATCAGAAATTTCACCTTCGATGATACCTGATTTGATTTCAAATTTATCTTTGTTTGCCATTGCGAATTTATCAGCAACTTTACAAGCAGAAATTTGATCATCAGACCATAAGAAAATATTAGTTCCAGATAATTCAATATCACCTAAATCAGCATTTTTTACAGCAACTGTAACTAATGTATTTTTAGCAACTTGAACTTTTGCACCATTTTCTTTAGCATCGTTTCTTAAAGTTTCTAATTCTTTGTGAGTAAGTCCTTTATAATCACAAACTACGATAGCTTGAGACTCTTTGAATTCACCTGTTAAAAAATCAACTACTTCAGATTTTTGTTGTTTAGTCATTTATATATCTCCTTCCAAAACATCCAACTTCAGCAGGTCTTACAAAATACAGGAGTATGTATTTTACCGGCTATCTTCAGTTTTTAATGTAGTGCTTTGAACACTCAAACGTGAAGATATAAAAATATCTTCACTATTGAATGTTAAATAGGCAATAAGCTTATTTAAGATCCATTAATTCTGTTGTATCTACATTAACAGATGGTGACATAGTTAATGAGAACGCAGCGTTAGCAATATATCTACCTTTAGCAGATGAAGGCTTCGCTTTGTTAATAGCTTTAACGAAAGATTCAATATTTTCTTTAATAGCTTCTTCAGAGAATGACACTTTACCAACTGCAGCTTGCATGTTACCTTTTTTATCAACTCTATATGCAACTTGACCACCTTTAGCATCATTAACAGCTTTAGTTACGTCCATAGTTACAGTACCAGTTTTAGGGTTAGGCATTAAACCTTTTGGTCCTAAGATTCTTCCTAGTTTACCAACTAATCCCATACAATCAGGAGTTGCAATTAATACGTCAAAGTTGATTTCTCCACCTTGAACAGTTTCTACTAAATCATCATTTCCAACGATGTCTGCACCAGCTGCTTTAGCTTCATCAACTTTAGCACCTTTAGCGAAAACTGCAACTCTTACAGTTTTACCAGTTCCGTTTGGAAGTACAACTGCACCTCTAATCATTTGATCTGCATGTCTTGGGTCAACGTTTAAGTTTAAAGAAACTTCTACTGACTCGTCAAATTTAGCAGATGCTAAGTTTTTAACTAAACTACAAGCTTCAGCGAAAGAATAATCTCTTTCTTCAATTTTTTCTGATAAAGCTTTATATCTTTTTGAAATTTTTGCCATTTTGTTCTCCGCAATGAATTATTTTTTTTGCTACCGCCATTTCAAGTCTGGCGGTAAGACCTGTTTTACTAATTAGAATATTATAATTCTGTAGTAATTCCCATTGATCTAGCTGAACCAGCAACAATTTTTGCAGCTTGTTCTTTATCGTTAGTATTTAAATCTGCGATTTTCATTTCAACGATTTCTAAAACTTGCTCTTTAGTTAAAGAAGCAATTTTATTTTTTAAAGGATTGTCAGAACCTTTTTTGATTCCGGCAGCTTTTTTAATTAAGTCAGTCATTGGTGGTTGTTTTAAAACAAATGTGAAACTTTTATCTGAATAAACAGTAATTTCTACAGGAATGTTAAATCCACTTTTATCTTTAGTTTTTTCATTGAATGCTTTACAGAATTCCATGATATTAATACCTCTTTGACCTAATGCAGGTCCTACAGGTGGTGATGGGTTTGCAGCACCAGCAGGTATTTGTAATTTAAGTATTCCGTCTACTTTTTTAGCCATGCTAATTTCCTTTTATATATTTTTTGTTAATGATTTAGGCATTAGGCAAGAAAACTATAATGAAGAAGCAAGTTTTTTTGCCTAATGCCTAGAAGTTGAAACTTATACTACTCTTTCTACTTGAGAGTATGAAATTTCAACTGGTGTATTTCTACCAAAAATAGAAACATTTAATTTTAAGATTCCTGAAGCCATATCGAAGTCTTCCACAACACCATTAAAGTTTGCAAATGGACCTTCGTTAATTCTAACCATTTCACCTTCGTCAAATGAAACTTTTGGTTTAGCAGCAGCTCTATTTTCTACTTTATCTAAGATAGCTTTAATATCTTTGTCAGATAATGGAGTAGGTTTTTTAGATTCACCAATGAATCTACCAACTCTAGGCATTGACTGAATTCTATGCCATAATGCAGTATCTAAATCAATCTTTGCAAATGCATAAGCTGGGTATAAAGGTCTTTCAACGATAGACTTTTTACCTTTTTTAATTTCAATTAAATCTTCAGTTGGAACTAATACTTCTGAAATTTTACCATCAGCCATTTCTTCTGCTAGTTGAAGAAGTGCTCTTTTAACAGACAACTCACTCCCTGAGTAAGTTTGAATTGCATACCAATTTTGTGCCATTATATATTTTCCTTAGTTCATTACAGAAGATAAGCTTAAAGACATAACCGCGTCAATCAGTGCTAAGAATAGTGATATTACTGTCACTACGATAAATACAGATAAATATGCTGATCTAATTTGTTCTTTAATAGGAAAAATTACTTTAAATAACTCTTCTTTAGCATTTTTATAATAAGTTTTTAATTTGTTCACAATTGACTCCAAGTATAAATGAAAATAAGCTTGTAAATTCTTTTAAAAACAGTCTATACTACTTTTAAAAAAATTTATAGTGGCAGGCCAGGAGGGACTCGAACCCACAGCCGTCGGATTTGGAATCCGGCGCTCTACCATTGGAGCTACTGACCTGCTTGAAAAGAAGGTCTGCAAGATGCAGACCCCTAAATTAAAGTCTTATGACTTTAATTTTACTTCTTTATGAGAAGTGTGTTTTTTTAATCTAGGACTATATTTCTTAGTCTCAAACTTTTCAGTATGAGTCTTAGGGTTTTTAGTCGTAGTGTAGTTAATATCACCACACTCTTGACATTTTAATCCGATTTTAATTCTATTTCCGTTTGCCATCTAAAATTCCTTACACAAGGATTTCAGCAACAACACCTGCACCTACAGTTCTACCACCTTCTCTAATAGCGAACTGAGTTCCCTTTTCAAGAGCGATTGGAGCAACTAGTTTAACAGTCATTTCAACGTTATCACCAGGCATAACCATTTCAGTTCCCTCTGGTAAAGTACAAGAACCAGTAACATCTGTAGTTCTTACATAGAATTGTGGTCTGTATCCTGAGAAGAATGGAGTGTGTCTACCACCTTCCTCTTTAGAAAGGATATATACTTCACATCTGAATTCAGTGTGTGGAGTAATTGTACCTGGCTTAATAAGAACTTGTCCTCTTTGAACTTCTTCTTTTTTAATACCTCTAATTAAGATACCAGCGTTATCACCAGCTTCAGCGTATTCCATTTCTTTTCTGAACATTTCAATACCAGTAACTGTAGTAGTTTGAGTATCTTTTAATCCAACGATTTCAATAGATTCACCTAATTTAATTGTACCTTTAGAAATAGCACCAGTTACAACTGTTCCTCTTCCTGAGATAGAGAATACATCTTCAACAGGCATTAAGAAATCTTTATCAGTATCTCTTTGTGGAGTTGGGATATAAGCATCAACTTCGTTCATAAGGTTATAAATCTTTTCAGACCATTCACCAGCTGTACCAGCTTTAGCTTCTTCTAATGCTTGGAATGCAGATCCAGCTACGATTGGAGTATCGTCACCTGGGAAGTCATACTCAGAAAGTAATTCTCTTACTTCCATTTCAACTAATTCTAACATTTCTTCTTTATCTTCGTCATCTAATTGATCTTCTTTGTTTAAGAATACAACAATGTAAGGTACACCTACTTGCTTAGATAATAAGATATGCTCTCTAGTTTGTGCCATAGGACCATCAGTTGAAGCAATTACTAAAATAGCTCCATCCATTTGTGCAGCACCAGTAATCATGTTTTTAACGTAATCGGCGTGACCTGGACAATCTACGTGAGCGTAGTGTCTAGTTTCAGTTTCGTACTCAACGTGAGAAGTAGCAATAGTAATTCCTCTTTCTCTTTCTTCTGGAGCGTTATCAATTTGATCGTAATCCATAGTAGCTTGACCATTTTTAAGCCCTAAACACATAGTGATAGCTGCTGTTAATGTAGTTTTACCGTGGTCAACGTGACCAATTGTTCCAATGTTAACGTGCGGTTTGCTTCGTTCGAATTTTTCTTTTGCCATAGAAATTCCCCTTCTAAATTTTGGTTATTGCCCTCTGAGTAGATAAGCCCATTAGCTTCTCTATTCAGAGGGGATTTGTTGTTATTATTTGTATATTTTTTTATGAATATACTTTTGTGACGTGTATTATATTTAATTAATACTAAAAAAAACTTTAAAGGGAGTAAATAATTGTAGAGTTATAAAAAAATTGCGCTTATAACTCAGCTCCCAGTAATCAATAAAATAAATGGAGCGGGAAACGAGACTCGAACTCGCGACAATCTGCTTGGAAGGCAGAGGCTCTAGCCAACTGAGCTATTCCCGCGCTCATTATATGGTGGTGAGAGAAGGATTTGAACCTTCGAAGCCTAAGGCGGCGGATTTACAATCCGCAGGATTTGACCACTCTCCAACCTCACCGTTGAAAATTTATTGTTCTGGTCAAGCGCTGGTCTCAAGGACTACGCAGGACATATAAAAAATGGAGCTGGTGAAGGGACTTGAACCCCCGACCTGCTGATTACAAATCAGCTGCTCTAGCCAAGCTGAGCTACACCAGCATCCGTACAACTTAAAAATGGTGGCTCGAGACAGAATCGAACTGTCGACACATGGATTTTCAATCCATTGCTCTACCGACTGAGCTATCGCGCCACTTCCTAAATTGGAGTGAAATTATATACAGATGTATATTAAAGTTTACTTAAATTATTTACCAAATTCTTGAATTCTTTTCCACGTGCAGAATATGAAGAGTATTGATCTAGTGAAGCGGCCGAAGGAGACAGTATTCCAACACCTTTTAAGTCTAATTTTGTATCAATAATTTCTACTGCATTCTTTAAAATTTCACATTTATTCACGTTAATTTTATAATTATTACAATAATTTTTTATTTTTTCTGCGTTCGAGCCAATCGCATACACATGGATATCCAAGTCTTTTATATAATCAAATAAAGGCAATAAATTTGCACCTTTATCATCTCCACCTAAAATTAAATGAATTTCCATCTCTTTATATGAATATAAAGCATTAATTGTTGCATCAACATTAGTAGCTTTTGAGTCATTTATCCACAATCTTTTTTGAAAATCATTAAACTCTTCTACTTTATGCTCATCAATTGTAAAGCTATTAATTCTTTCATAATCAACTTCATCAAATAAAATCTTTTTACTAGCAAGTGCTAAAAGAGCATCTAAAAGAAATGGTTCTTTAAATTTAATTTTTGTTCTATCAATATTAAAGTATTCACATAAATCATCACTATTCTTATAAGTAATAAGTTTTGCATCAGTTTTTATATCTTTAAACTCTTCAGGAACTATTGCAATTTCATTTTCACTCATTGAAAGTACTGGTTTTATTTTAGAAGCCTTATACTCTTCATAATTTCCATGCCAAGTAATATGATCTTCACTAATCGGTAATAAGATATATAAATTAGGTTTTGCTTTGTTAGTATAATGTAAAGTAAAAGATGAAGTTTCTAGAATCCATATAGATGATTTCTCATCTAACTTACTTAGTGGTGTTCCAATATTACCACCATATACACTATTATAAACTTTTAATATGTGTTGACACATCTGAGTTGTTGTAGTTTTACCGTTAGTTCCTGATATCCAAATTGAGAAAGGCATATCATCACTATATAAGTCATAATCACTTTGTACATTCTTTGAGTTTAAAACCATTTGGTTATGAGGTGGGATTCCAGGACTTACAACAGTGATTTCATTTGAGTTTAAATCATATGATGAAAAGTCACTATCATCATATAATATAGCATTAGGATAAACATCTTTAATAGCTTGTGCTGTTAAACCTTTTCCTAATACTCTAATTGCTTTATTATTAACTTTCATTATCTACCTAATTTTTAGACTCATAAGTGCAAATAAATTTGTCATAAAAGATATTATCCAAAATCTTACGATAATTTTATTTTCTTTCCA
>DKNG01000181.1:0-6326 GCA_002470185.1 Arcobacter sp. UBA7394
AAATTTGATCCAGAAGCTGAAAAAATTCTAGGTGAATATAAAACTTCTAAATCAGCAATTGGTTTTGTAATTGGTAAAAACTATGTTGCAGTTGCAAATTATGATGATCAAAGTGTTGATATTTTAGATAGAGATTTAAACCCTATAAAAAAGATTGTTACAGGTTCAAAAAATGTAGGAATTAAAATATATAAAGACTATTTAATCTTTTCACAAATGGATAATGATACAATCTCGGTTTATAAAGACATGAATGAAGGTAAAGGCAAAGCAAAATTTGAAGTATATAAAGAGTTCAAAGATGTTGGACAGCTTCCTTTTGATGCAATGATTAAAGATAATAACTATATTGCTGGATTCTTTACTTCAAGTCATTATGGTGTTGTTGATTTAGATACAATGACGTACAAAAAAATCAAAATTTATTTAAATGATGAAAGAAAGATGGTTCTTAAAGTACCACACTTTGGATTCTGGTCAATAGGTGGAGATAAAGTATTTGTTCCAGCTGTTGGGGATAATAAAGTATTAGTTTATGATAAAGACTTTAAATTTATTAAAAATATTGAAACGCAGGGGCTTCCAGTATTTACAAGTTTAAGTCCAGATAAAAAACATTTAGCGGTAACATATTCAGGGAAAGATTTCCCTACAATTCAAATAATTGATACTAAAACATTAAAAATTATTGAAACATTTAATTTTGATGGAAAGGTACTACATATTAGATGGTCAAATGTTTCACCACAATTATATGTTTCAGTAAATGATACAAATAAAGTAGCAGTAATACACACAAAAGAATGGTTTTTAAATAGAGAAATATTTAATATCAAAAAACCTTCGGGAATATTTTTATATGAGGATGGAAAATAAAATGGGAAAAGTATATTTAACAGGGGCAGGTCCAGGTGATATTGAGTTAATGACTGTAAAAGCGGCTAGAATTGTTCAAGAAGCAGATATTATTATTTATGATAGATTAGCTAATCCTAAAATTCTAGAAACAGCAAAAGAAGGTTGTGAATTAATTTATGTTGGGAAACAAGATGGTAAACATTCTGTTCCTCAAGATGAAATTAATGAAATCATTTATCAAGCAGCTTTAAAACATGAAAAAGTAGTAAGATTAAAAGGTGGAGATCCATTTGTATTTGGTAGAGGTGGAGAAGAAGCTATTTATTTATTTGATAGAGATATTAAATTTGAAATAATCCCAGGTATTACTTCATCTATTTCTGTTCCTGCTTATGCTGGGATTCCAGTTACTCATAGAGGTGTTACTACATCATTTAGAGTTGTAACAGGACATGAATCACCAGATAAAAGAATTTCACAAATTGAATGGGAAAGTTTCTTAAATGATGAGACTTTAGTGTTCTTAATGGGATTCCATAATATTAAATTAATTACTAGAAAACTAATGAAATATGGGAAATCAAAAGATTATCCATGTGCAGTAATATCAAAGGGATCTACTCCTGATCAAGAAGTAGTAGTATCAACTTTAGAAAATATTGTAGAAGATTCAAAAGACATGCCAACACCAGCAATTATCGTTGTAGGGGAAGTTGTTAAATTAAGAGAAAAAATTAAGTGGACTTACTAGTCCACTTAACTTCTTAAGAGAAGAGAAGTTCTAATCTCTTCTTATCTACTGTTTTAGCTTTACTATCAATTAAACCATCATTTTTAAATACTCTTAACATTCTAGATAAAGTTTCAGGGGAAATATTTAATATTTCAGCAACTATAATATTCTTTGTATTAAAGAAGTCTTCTGTGTATTCACATAAGTATTTTGCTATTCTTTCTTTTGAATCTAATACTACATGCATAAATACTATTTTTTCTAAATTTCTAATTTTCTTAATAAGTGAGGCTTGAATTACAAATGATAATTCAGGGTCTGAATAAATCACTTCTTTTAGTTTCTTAAAATCTATTTTTAAAACTTCTGAATCAGTAAAAGCTTGTGCTGTTGCTGGATAAGGTATATTATCAAAGTTTGCAACCTCAGCAATAAGCTCATTTGCATGAAAGTACTTCATTACAATTTCTTTATCATTTGAAGCTGTTTTATATAGTTTAACAATACCTTTTGAAAGTAAATAAAGGTATTCAGACTCATCGCCTTCATAGAATAAAATATTGTCCTTCAATAGTTTAACTGGTACTGTAAATTCTGATATTCTATCTAATGTATCATCACATAAATTTTTGAATAAAAATATATCTTTTAACTTAGTTTGCATTTAATTTCCTATATAAAGATGTTATTTGTTTGTGTAAATATTAATTTATTTTGAATATCTATTTTATTTCAAAATATTCTTTTACCCACGACATTTCATCTGAATTTTTTAATAGAATTTTCATAACTTCTTTTTTGTCTTTATTTAAAATAATTAAATTGTTCCCTTTAAGTCTTAAAAACTCTTGTCCCCACTGTTTCTCTAATTGCTCTAACCTAAGAAAAATTTGTTTTGCGGGTGGTTTTTCTTTTATTCCTGTAATTTTACTCTTAATAGTTAAACCACCTGCTCTCTTCTCAACTACATAGGGCATTTGCTCTTGCAGAATAGAATATATTCTATCATTTTTAGGTGATGGCATACTCTCTTTTAAAGTAGTAATTCCTAAAAACATAAATATAATAAAAAATGCCACTATCAATAACTTTTTTGACTTCACGTTTCTCCCTTCTTATGTAACACTTATCTTTGTTTATTATCAAGAATATCATAGCTTTATTTCTTTTTGGCATTATTCCACCATACTCTTTTTCTTATAAATAAGAAAATAGTACATATAAAGCCTAAGAAATTCTAATAATAGTCATTATAGTACAAACTCATCTTTAAATTCTTAATTTAAATCAAGGCATAAAAGAAGATTAGTTGATATACTTTCTCAAAATTGAATTTGGAGAAAACTATGAAAGATGAAATATTATATAGAGTTCAGAAAAACTTCCCACTGACTAAAAAACCTTTTGAGCATATAGCTAATGAATTGAATATTACGGAAGATGAAGTAATAAGAATACTACAAGAGGAAAAGCAAAACAATATAATTAGACAAACATCAGCAATTTTTGATACAAAAAAACTTGGTTATAAATCTTCTTTAATTGCCTTTGAGATAAAAGAAGAAGATATTGATGATGCTGTGCTTATTTTAAATTCGCATCCTGGTATTTCACATAACTATGAGAGAAATCACTCTTATAATATTTGGTTTACTCTAGCAATTGCTCCAAATTCTAAATCAAATCTTGAAGAGACAGTTGAGCTGTTATCTAAACTAACAAAAGCACAAGATTATATAATCTTACCTACATTAAAACTTTTTAAAATCTCTGTAAAACTGGATACTACTAATAAACAAGATAAAAAAGAAAAAGTTGCAAAAAAAGAGTTTAAAAAACTTGACTTAAATGAACATCATTACAATATTATTAAAGAAGCTCAAAATAATATTGATATTGTCTCAGAACCATTCAAAGGTATTATTGATAAATTGGACATTACTTATGATGAATTCTTTGAAACACTAAAAGATTTCCAAGAAGCTGGAGTAATGAGAAGATTTGCTTGTATTTTAAATCATAGAAAAGCTGGATTTAATGCAAATGCTATGGTAGTTTGGGATATTGAAGAAGGTGAAAAAGGCGAAGAAATTGGAAAGATTGCGGCTTCTTTCTCTGCTGTTTCTCATTGTTATTTAAGACCTAAATACCCTACTTGGAACTATAATTTATTTACTATGATTCATGGAAAAACAAAAGAAGATACTCAAGCTGTGATAGATAGTATTGCTAAAGAAATAGATTATAAATCAAATATGCCACTTTATTCATCACGAGAATTTAAAAAAGTAAGAATTAAATATTTTTGTGATGAGTTTAAAGCTTGGGAAGATAAATATATAAATTAAGGAATGACGTAAAATGGAACTATTTTTAAAACTAGAAGCAGGCTATTTAGCGATAGCTTTATTTATACTAATAATTGCACTTTTTGTAACTACAAGATCATATATGCCAAAGGGTGCTTATAAAAAAGGTGTACTATTAGTATTTGGAGTTATGACAACATTTATTTCTTTACATTATTATGTAACTACAGATAGAATGTTTGGTGTTGAAGATGCATATAACAATGGTGAAAAAGTAATTTGTGAAAGTAGAGCTACAAGAAAAGTAGCACAAAGTGTAACAATTGAGAAATCAAATGAGTGGACTTTAGAGAATCATATGTTTAGCTCGCCAAACTATTCAAGAAGTTTTTTTACTGCTAGATGTATTGAACATGTACCAGTAGTTTTACCACCAAAAAAATAAATAAAAATCGGAGTTTATATAAATCTATATAAACTCCAAACTATTCTAATCTAACATATCAAAGGCATCTTTTATATCATTTGATTTTTTTGCCGCGATTAAGAACATTGCTGCATTTAAT
The DNA here is from genome assembly GCA_002470185.1 of Arcobacter sp. UBA7394. Classification (GTDB taxonomy): domain Bacteria; phylum Campylobacterota; class Campylobacteria; order Campylobacterales; family Arcobacteraceae; genus Poseidonibacter. The sequence goes on from DKNG01000181.1 coordinate 4,467, forward strand.
TTAGCTAACTTTTCTAAATCATCACATGGATTATTTGTCATATTTAAAGACTCTTCTTTAGGAATAATTTTAGTTGACTTTTTATAGTTTATTCCAAAATATTCTGGATCAATTATATGTTCAGTAATTACTCCATCTTGGTTTAACCAATATTTACATTTTGAAAAAATTTCAGGTGTTCCTTCATTTCCTTTTACAATTACTAAATGCTCATAGTTTTTTCCAAATAGTTCATTATATTTTGTTACATAAGGTTTATGAAATGCTGCATTGACTGCATATTGTGAGTTTCCAGGGTTTAATAACTTTTCAACAGTATTAAATGCTGTTCTTAATCCTAGAATATTTCTAATTTTTGTTAAATCACTTAATTCTTTAAAGTATTCACTTCTATCAAAATAATGTATATTATCATCAAATTTAACATTTTGATATAACTCTTTAATAGTTAAACCTTTTTTAGCTGGTTGAAGTTCATCTCCTGATACAACTAAATTCAAATCAAACTTTTTTAAATACTTAGCAACTAGAGGTAAAATATATGGATTATCAGCTTTACCATCAAAAGGATAACCTAATTCAATAGAATTCTCTACAGTTGTCCGTGTGATATATTTATCACACACATCAAATGTTGTTTTTAGTTCTTCTATTGTTTCAAGCCTAACTCTCCATCCTAATAAAAAAGCTGCAATTTGTTCATTATGTACACTTTGATTAATTATACATTCCATTGCATCGCTCATCTCTTCTTTTGTTAGTTCACGATTTGATTTAGGTCCTGTTCCAACAGCTCTGATATATTCATGAAAACTCATTATCTATCCTTAAATTTTAATTATTATAAGATATTATCTTAATTAATTTTTTACAGGCATGATATATATCAATGTATTAAAGTTTATGTTCTTATTTTGATTTAACTATTGATTATTTGTTAATTATTGTGTGAGAGTAAAACTATAAAAGTTTTGAGAATAAAGAGACTTCCGTCTCCTTATTTTAATAATATATTCAATTTTAACCGTTCATTTCCATCTTGATGATTACTTCACCTTCAACGTAATGACTTGTAAATTTATGTTTATGACAGAAGTCTTCATTCATTTCAGTACACATCATATTTGCTTTTTCTAAAGCTTCATCAATTGTTTCAAATTGCATTTCTTGTTCATAATCTGAATTTCTAAAACATCCACATGCTCTTTCAACTCTTACTGTTGCCATTTTTTCTCCTAATAAAAATTTTCGCCATTGTATCATAAAGAAATTATATTTATCTTTTAGTAAAATATAATAAAGATTAATATAAAGTAATATATATTAAAAAAAGAGTCACTCAATGAAAAATAAATTTCTAACTATCTCTATTCCTGTCATATTACTGGTAATTGCTTCGTTTTATTTAGCATTTCAGTTTATAAACCCAAGTCCAAAAAGAGTTATTACAATAGCAACTGGCTCTATTCATGGGCAATATTACCAAACTGCAATCAAATATAAAGAGTTATTACATGAAGTTGATGTAGAAGTAAATATTGTTACAAGTTCAGGCTCACTTGAGAATATTAAACTTCTAAATGAAAAGAAAGTAGATATCGCTTTTATTCAAAACGGTACAATAAAAACAAATACTTCAAAAAGTATAGAAGCCCTAGCCTCTGTTTATTACGAACCTTTATGGCTTTTTTATAAAAAAGATTTAAATGATATTCAATATATACAAGATTTAAAATCAAAGAAAATTTCTTTAGGCTTAGAACATAGTGGAACAAAAGACTTAAGTTCAGAAGTTTTAGCAATAAATGGAATAAATAAAGACAATGCACAACTTGAATACTTTAATGCAAAAGAGTCAAA
>DKNG01000181.1:6451-11544 GCA_002470185.1 Arcobacter sp. UBA7394
AAAAGAGCAATAGCTTATAGTAAAAAGTTTCATTATCTAGAGCCAATCAACTTATATGAAGGCACTGTTGATATTTATAATAATATGCCATCACGTGATATTAAACTTCTTTCAACAACAGCAACTCTAGTAGTAAATAAAGATTTTTCAGATGAATTAATTAGAATATTCTTGAAAAAAGTAAAAGAAGTTCATAAAAGAAAATCTCTATTTGAAGCTGAAAATCAATTTCCTAATATTAATAACATTGAAATAGATATGAATGAAGAAGCCTTTAGATATTTCACTTATGGAGATACATTTTTAGAGAAGATTTTTCCTTATTGGATAGCTTCAAATCTTGATAGATTAAAAATACTTTTAATTCCACTTTTAACACTAATGATTCCCTTATTTAAGGGAGTATTTCCACTTTATAGATGGAGTATTAGATCAAAAATATATAGATGGTATGATGAAGTTCAAGACTTAGATTTATCATTAGAAGGGTTATCAAAAGAAGAACTTGTAGAAAAACTAAAAGAGCTTGAAAAACTAAAACAAGAGATAAAAGAAGAGACAAAAGTACCATTATCTTACATGGGTGAATACTACGATCTTATTATGCATTTAGAGCTAATTATTTCAAAGGTAAATATCAAAATATCTAGTAATTAACTTTTAGTTACTTTAGATATAATATCAAAAAAATATAAGGAATATGACTTTGAGAATTTTATCAGGTATTCAACCTTCTGGAACATTACACATAGGAAATTACTTCGGTGCAATTAAAAGAATTATTGAATCACAAAACCAGGGAGAACTATTTGCTTTTATTGCATCTTATCATGCATTAACATCAGTAAAAGACAAAGAAGTTCTAGAGCAAAATACCTTTGAAGCAACAGTAAACTTTTTAGCATTAGGAATGGATCCAGAGAAAGCAACTTTCTGGGTACAACATCATGTAAAAGAGGTTTTAGAGCTATATTGGTTACTTTCAAACCATACATCTATGGGATTATTAGAAAGAGCTCACTCTTACAAAGATAAAACTGCAAGAGGAATTCAAGCAAACCATGGTTTATTCTCATATCCTGTATTAATGGCTGCAGATATTTTATTATTTGACTCAGAAGTAGTTCCAGTAGGAAAAGATCAAATACAACACGTTGAAATAGCAAGAGATATTGCAACTTCAATTAACCATACTTATAAACAAGATTTATTTGTATTACCTCAATCAAAAGTTGATGAAGTACTAGCAACAGTTCCAGGAACAGATGGAGCTAAAATGTCTAAATCATATGGAAATACGATTGATATGTTTAATACAAAAAAGAAAATCAAAAAACAAGTAATGGGAATCGTAACAGATTCAAGAGAACTTGATGAAGTAAAAGAATGGGAAAATTGTAATATTTATAAATTATCAGAATTATTTATGAATGATGAAGAATTAAAAGAATTACAAACTAGATATGCAACACCAGGGGAAGGTTATGGACATTTTAAATTAACTTTATTAGATAAAATGACTGAGTACTTTGCACCATATCAAGAAAAAAGAGAACATCTTTTAGCTAACCCAAAAGAAGTACATGAAATATTAGCATTCGGAGCTGAAAAAGCATCTAAAATAGCAAATGAGAAAATGAGAGTATTAAGAGACGTAGTAGGACTAATATAAAAGAGATTTTCTCTTTTATATTATAATTTATCTTATAGTTATAACTTCGTTAATATTTAAGGATATTTTTTCAACTCTATCTTGCCAAAGCTTACCAAATTCAACTCTTTCTTCACTGCTTGCATTTCCTTGAACACATTTTTGCATCAATGCTTGCATAGATGGATGAAATTGTATTGAGCTTGGATTATATGTTACATCTACACTTTGTTTTGAATCTTTTCTTGTAAATCTAGCACTAGCTCCATTTAGTTCTTGTTCAAACTTTAAAAGATAGTTTCTATCAAAGTTCCCACCTATACCTTTAAAACCATTATTTGTACAAGCTCCTGTAATATTAGTAATTACATTTGCAATAACTCCAGCAACACCCTCACTTTGCCTTTCACTAAACTCCACAAGGATTTCTCCACGTTTAGCTATATCATCTGGATATAAAGCTTTTAGAGCCTTTAATGTCATTAAATAAGCCCCTAAAACTGTAGGACATGAGTGACCTGCCGTTTTAACAACATCTAAATATGAAAATTCAATTATTCCATCTTCAAATGCACCTAAAAATAATGATAAATCATCTTGTAATTTTATTGTTTCTATGTTCTTGAAAAATTCTGGGTAAGTCATTTTTATACCTTGTTTACACAAAGTATAAAAACTTTGTGTTAGTTTGTTTTTTTACAAATAAAGATATATTTATCTGCATCATCTTCTGAATGTAGATTAAATTCTCTTATTTCTTGGATTTTAAATCCATTAGTTTCTAATAGTTTTGAAAGATACTCTTTTGAATGATACTCTTGAATAATAGAGTCACTCTCACGTGAGTACAAATTGCTTTTTTGTTTATTAAATAGCGTAATATCTGTTTGTAATTTATTGTCTTCAAAAAGTGCATCAATTGCAATAAATTTATCTTTTAAATCTATTGTGATACATCCTTGAGCAATATTATCAAAACCAAAATGCGAGTTTACATCAAATATGAAATATCCGCCTTGATTTAAAACAAGATTAGTTTCTTTGATAAAAGTTTCTAAATAGTTTTTATCCATATAATTAAGTACATCAAAAATAGCTGTAGCACAATTATATTTCTCTTCTACTTCGTTTAATGGTATTGCTTTAGCATCTAATCCTTTTGCTTTACAAACCTTAATTTGCTCAACACTTAAATCAGTACCAAAAGCTTTTTTACCATTGATTTTAAGATTCTCTAAAAAATATCCTTGACCACATCCAATATCAATGATGTTATCAAGTTCATTTACCATCACAAACTCCATAAACTGTTTGTGTAATAAATAAACTTCATCTTCAAAGTCTAAGAATGGTTCAACTTTTGAATATAAATCTAATCCCATTATAAAGTAGCTTCTATCTTTTCTTTTAAATCTAAGATTACATCTTTTTTAGCATAAAATGCATTTTTATTTGCAATTAAATGAGCAGAACTTTCCATAATTGTAGGACCCACTTCTAAACCATTTTGTTTCATTGTTTCACCTGTTTCAACAATATCAACAATACAATCAGAAAGATTAACTAAAGGTGCTAATTCAATAGAACCATAAAGTTTAATAATATCAACAGCCATTGCTTTTTCTTCGAAATATCTTTTAGCGATTTTTTCATGTTTAGTTGCAACTGTAATTTTACTTTTTGTTAAGTCTAGTTCTTCACCAGCTCTTAATCCAAAAGCAACTTTACAACGTCCAAGTTCTAAGTCTAGTAGTTTGATTAAGTCGTACTCTTTTTCTTCAAGTACATCAAGTCCTACTACACCTAAATCAGCCGCTCCATGCATAACATAAGTTGGTACATCTTGGTTTCTAACATTTAAAAATCTAAATCCTGATTTTTCTAATATTAATTTTCTATCTTCAAATACAAACTCTTCTCCAAAAGCTTTCTCAAACTTAGCAAGAGTTTCTTTAGCAATTCTTCCCTTAGGCAACGCAATTGTTAGCATCAATAATCCTTTTCATGTTCTCAAATATCAAATCTTTTTTATATACACTATTTTCAAAGTACCCACTTAATAGCTTTCCATCTCCACCTGTAAATATAATATTCTTATTTTTAGCAACTTCTTTGATTGGTAAAATGATAGATTTTAGCATTGCATATTGTATGGCATCTTTTGTTTGAAGCGGTATTTTATCTAAATTTACATTTTTTTCAAAATCAAATTTTAGTTTTTTGGAAATTTTTGGGTAAGTTTTAGAAAATGCTCTAAACCCTGGCAAAATAAATCCACCTTTATGTTTAGAATTTTTCATAATATCTACAGTAATAGCACTTCCAGCATCTACTATTACGGCATTTTCTTGAAATACACAAGCAACAGCTCTATCTATTCCATGACCTACATATTCAGTTTCAAACTCTAAATATTTTTTTATATTTTTTGCACTAGGGTTTGTTTTTAATAGTTTTTTTGTAGCTTTTTTATTAACAGATACATAAACAATTTCTTCTTCAAATCTTGGTATTTCGTCTTTGATAGAATATTTTTTATGTTTTTTTCCAATTAAAAAATGAAATGTTGTATTTCCAATATCACATAAAATCAATTAGCTAATCCTAAAGTTTTTTAGGATTATAACTAATTAACTCTTTAATGAGTGACTTTTACTCTTTGTATTTCATATCCTAAAGCTTTTAGTTTTTTCAAAATGCTATCTTCTCCAGCTAAATGAGCAAAACCCACAAGCACATACTCAATATCTCTTGAATCAAACATTTTTTCTATTTTTCCTATCCACTTATTATTTCTTTTAGTAATCATAAGATTGTAAGCTCTTGGGAAAAGTGTTTTAAACTCATTCATATATTCTTCTAAAACTTGAGTATTACCATTCTTCCATGCTTTATGTACCAAAGGAATTTGAACTGAAGATTTATCTATTTCAGATAAAGTATATTTTATAAAACTCTCTTCATTTCCTATACCCAAATTTGAAATAAACTCTATTTGATCTTTTAGTGTTTCTAAATAAATCCTATCTTTATTTCTTTTTTTCGCTTGATGTTCTATAAAAGCATCAACTCCTGATACATTAAAGCCAGCTTCTGAATAAAGTCTTATACTAATAGTGCTTAGAATAAAACCTGGTTTCATATTTAGTATAGATAAGGGCATATTTTTAGATTTTAAATATTTAGATAAAGCAGAATAAGTCTCTTTACTTAAAAAGTCTTTTATATTTTTTCCATTTTCATAAACACTTTTCTCTCGAATATATCTTTGGAACTCTGGACTCTCACCTTCTGATAAATCAGCTTCAAATACAATATCATCAGAGTTTACAAAAGCTTGAGAAAATTCATATTTCAATGGATAATCAGCCCTTGATAAAATATGCATTGTTCCAGCTATATAAATATGGTTTGAGTTTTTGCTAACTTTCCACACAGGAGC
>DKNG01000215.1:0-3214 GCA_002470185.1 Arcobacter sp. UBA7394
ATTTAACTACCGGTTAATTATAAATAAGTAAAAGTTATAATACTTATTATTTATAAAATAAAAATAAATTATGTATATAAAAAAAGCCATCTTATAAAAGATGGCTTTTGTAAATTAAATTCTGATTAACAAGAAGGTACATTTCCTGAATCATTTGCATATTCGTAAGAGAAGTCGTAGATATGGTTAATCCACTTGTCTTTTATTGTATTCTCTTTTACATCTGGACAAATTTTCATTAATTCTTCTTTAAATTTTCCATTTTCTTGAATGCTTTCCCATTCGTCTTGAGTATGTTTTGCTGCAAATTTTGCACCATTCATTCCACAAGCTTTTTTAAACTTTTTAATGAATAGTTTTTGACCTTTAACTGGATCTGCAAAAGTTGTTGTTGAAGCCACACTAATTAAAAGAGTACCTGCCATTGCAATCTTTAATAATTTCATTTTATCTCCTAATGATAAGTTTGGTATAATAATATCTAATATTTATGTAAAAAAATCTTAGAAATATTAATAAAGCGAATAACACATGAAACATTTTTTGTTAAAACAAGTAGTATCTTATTTGGCTACAAATGCCCAAAATATAAGGCTTTGTAAGAGAATAGATAACAATATAATTATAATAGAATTTAATAATAGAAATATTCTATATTTTGATATGTCAAAAGGAAATAGTTCTATTTTTAAGTGCGAAAAGATACTAAAAACTAAAAAAGATTTTAATGCACCCTTTGATGTTGTACTTCAAAAGAGGTTTAATAACTCAAAAGTTGAAGAAGTTTCTTTGTATAACGATGACAAAATTATCAATATAAAAGTTCATTCAAGTTCATCATATAAAAAGCAAATTACAACATTACAATTAGAGTTTACAGGGAAACATACAAATATAATAATTTTAGATGAAAATAGAGTCATTTTAGAAGCATTAAGACATATTGATGAGTTTTCATCAAGTAGGGTAGTAAAGGTAGGAATTAGTTTAGATGAAATACCTAAACAAGATTTTATTCCTAAAGTAGATGCTGTTGAAAATATTGATGAATATCTTTTTGAAGTATATAAACAAAAAGAAGAGAAAAATCTTGAGAATTTGAAAAAACAAAAGATTCAACAAATTCAGAAAAAAGCGAAAAAATTAGAAAAAACAATCTCATCTTTACCTAAAAAAGAAGAATTAGAAGAGCTATCAGTTCAAACTTATGAAAAAGCAAACCTAATTTTAGGAAATATTCATAATATAAAACCTTATCAAGATTTTTTGATAACTTATGATTATTCAGGAAATGAAGTAAAAATTGATCTAGAAAAAACAGCTTCTGCTTCGCGTTATTCAAATGATTTATTTAAAAAAGCAAAAAGAGCAAAACAAAAAGCAGAAAATATCTCTTTAGAAAAAGATAATTTAGATGAAAAATATGCTTTCTTAATTAGAATGATTCAAAACCTTAGTAATGCAATTACAATTGAAGAGTGTGAATTCTTATTTCCTAAAAAAGAGAGAAATCAAGCAAAAGTTAAAAAAGCACAACCTTATGAATCTTTTTTCTTTGAAGGATATAAGATAATGTTAGGAACTAGTGAGAGGGAAAATATATTTTTATTAAAAAACTCTAAAGCTAGTGACTTTTGGTTTCATTTAAAAGATAGAACATCAGCACATGTAATAGTACAGAATAATAAAAAAACTTTACCTGATTCAGTGATAGAACAAGCTTCCATCTTATGTGCTAAATTCTCAATGGACTATGCAGGAACTTATGAGGTTGATTATACTCAAAGAAGAAACGTCAATATTCAATCTGGCTCAAATGTTTTATATAACCCATATACAACTATAGTTGTTAAGACATAATAAATATTATTTATAAGATACTTAAAATTATAAATACTATTTAAATAGCCTTATTATTGTTTTTTTATTAATTTATAGATATTATTTTGTCGTTATTTAAAGATAATTAATAAGTTATTCTTTAAATAACAAAAATAAAATTAGGAAATATAATGCACAAAAGTTTACTTACTTTACTTGGGAGTTTAATAATAATGACTCTATTAACTGGATGTGGTCAACCAGATAGACCAGCACTTGTACCTGTTGATGATTTAACAAATAAAACTGTTGTTATCAAACCTGTAATTCCTTATGGAAAAGATTCAATTATTCAAGCATCAATTAGAAAAGAGTGTATGATTCAATCTCAATTAGCTGAATTTGTAAAAGAGTATTCTGTAAATGAAGATGTAAATGTAGTTTTAGATGCTAATGCTAATAAAAATAGTGAGTATTTTTTAGATTTAGAAATTGTAGGAGCTGTTAGTAAAGGTAATGCTTTTCTAGGTCACAATAAAAGTACTAGAGTAAAAGGTGTGTTATATAAAGAAGGAAATAAAATTGCTTCATTCAGTGGATTTAGACATTCAAGTGGTGGATTTGGTGCAGGATTTAAAGGCTCTTGTTCTGTATTAGGAAGAACAGTTGATGCTCTTGGTGAAGATATTTCTGCTTGGTTAAAAAAACCAACTATGAATGATTATATAGGACAATAAGATTTTTTAATTATATTTGAATAATTAAAAAAGTATATTATTTACATATAAATTATACTAAAAGTAATAAATAATTAAGTAAAATGTTGATTATTTACATATTACAGAAAAAAAAGAGAAATTTATTTTAAATATCTATAATTTCTTTTTAGTTATTATTATTTAATTATAATTTTGGAGGAAACATGAATAAATTTGTTAAGTACGGTGTAGCAGCACTATTAGGACTATTTGTATTAACTGGTTGTAGAACTGCAGCCATTTATAATGTAGATAAAGATCCTGTAGAAGCTAAAGTTTCAAGTGATAAGGTATACAAAGCAATTAAAACTGCTGGATATAGTAAAGGTTGGATAATTACTAAAGTTAAACCAGGTTTAGCAATGGGTAAATTAAACGTTAGAAAACACCAAGCTGTAGTTGAAATTCCATATTCAAGCAAAAGTTTCTCTATTAAATATAAAAATAGTATGAATCTTAAGCATAATCCAGAAACTGGAACTATTCATAACAACTATAATGGATGGGTACAAAATTTAGAAAACGCAATTAATTTTGAATTATCAAGATTCAACTAATAGTTTTTTTATAATTTGAAAAAAGTACTTATTGTAAGTTACTCTCAAACAGGACAGCTTAGTGAAGTAATATCTTCA
>DKNG01000215.1:3332-4451 GCA_002470185.1 Arcobacter sp. UBA7394
TTTTTTGAGTTTATGGATTGTTTTCCTGAGTCTGTTTATTTAGACCCGTGTGAAATCGAAGAAATTGAAGATTCTAATGATTACGATTTAGTAATTATCTCTTATCAAGTGTGGTTTTTATCACCTTCTATTCCTATTACTTCATTTTTAAAATCAAAGTTTGCAAAAGAAAAACTAAAAGATAAACCAGTAATAACTGTTATTGCATGTAGAAATATGTGGGTTATGGCACAAGAAAAAATGAAAAGTTTATTATCTGATGTAAATGCAAAACTTATTGATAATATTGTTTTAATTGATCAAGGAAGTTCCCTTGCTACATTTATTACAACGCCTAGATGGATGTTAACTGGTAGAAGAAATGCATTTTGGAAAATATTTCCAAAAGCTGGAGTTGATGAAAAAGAGATTAAAAATGCTTCAAGATTTGGTTTTGCTATAAAAGAGGCTTTGGAAAATAATTTGGAAAAAGAACAAGTAAGCATTTGTTCTGGACTAAAAGCTGTTAATGTTGATGAAAAACTGATTAAAAGTGAACAAATTGGTACTAAGAGTTTTATGATTTGGGGAAAATTAATTAGAAAGATTGGTAAGGCAGGGGAATTAAAAAGAAGGCCTTTTATTGCTTTATATACAGTTTTTTTAATTTTAATAATTATGACAGTAGTACCAATTAATATGATTGTTCAAACAATTATAAGAAAAGTAAATAAAGAAAAAATATTGAAACAAAAAGCATTTTATGAAATGCCATCAGGTAATGATGATTTTAGGATGAAGGATTTTGCTAAGAATGAATAATGTGTATATAAATAATGTTCAAAAATATATGCCAAATGAACCAGTTTTTAATGATGATATTGAAGATTATTTAGGTTGTATAGGTGGGAAAAAATCAAAAGCTAGAAAAATTGTTCTAAGAAGTAATGGTATAAAAAGAAGATTTTATGTTTTAGAAAAAGGAACACAAAAAGCACTTTATTCAAATGCAAGACTTACTGCAAATGCAATTAGAAAACTAGAAGATGATAACTTTAAATTAGATGATTTAGAGTGTTTATCATGTGGAACAACATCTCCTGATCAACTTATGCCAAATCATGCTTTAATGGTTCATGG
>DKNG01000125.1 GCA_002470185.1 Arcobacter sp. UBA7394
TTCAAATATTTTGTAGTCTTTCCCAAAAGATAAAATATTAACTATTGTTACAATTTCTTTGAATATTATTGTAGATTTATCAGATAAAATGTTATCCATTCTTTTTTCTAAATTACTTATTAGAAAGTTTCTGTAATGAATATTGTGTTCTATTTGTTCTCGAATATCATTTGGTATGTCTTCTTCATCAATGTAGAGTTCTGCGATATAGTTCGTAAGAGAATTGTAATCGTCATTTATATTGTATATAAAAGAACTTTGAGTAGAAATTGATATCTTATATTTATTTAATAAATCAGATACAATTAAATCTTCATCTTCCGTATCTAAATAACTAGATGCTTCATCTTCGTCTAATGCAAACATGTAAATCTCCAACGTAAAAGTCATTAATTATATAATTATTTAACTTATAAACCTTGAAGAATTATGTTCCATAAATACTCCACTTCTTCTTGCGTAAAGTTAATCAAATTTTTTTCTTCAAATAACTCTTTTATTTTATACAATTCAAATTTTCTAGAGTAGGTACATTTTGCATGAGCTGGTAAAAAACTACGAACTAACGATATATCTTCTTTGATTTCATGTTCACATAATAAACATTGATAATCAGTATGTAATCTACCTTCATGTTCTAATAAATGTATATAAGATTCACAGATAGCTCGAAGAGCATTTTGTTTTATCATTACGTGAGTTAGATGATCCAAGCTATAAAAATAGTATGGATCAACTTGTTCTAAGTCTTTTAGGTGAGAATAAAATAGTTTTACAAATCTTTGCCAACAATACATTTTTTCATAATCAAGTACCCATTCAAAACCAAGTTGAATTACATCTTTTAGTCTAGGTATACTTGATCTTGTATCTTCAAGTTCAAAATCTATTTTATATCCAATATTAATATTAGAGTGTCTTGCTCCATAAAATCGATAAGAGTTTATTATTTCATTTTCTGTAAGCAAGCAGACAATTAAGTCTTCATCTTTTACAGGTTTTATATCTATTATATAACCTTGCAAGTTTTATTCTTCTTCTGATCTCATTTCTTTAATTTCTTCAAGGATTTCTTCAGCTTCATCATCTTCCATATCACCACTTTCAATGTCTTTTAACATTGCAATGAAGTCTTCTCTCATCTCTTGCATATTTTCTAATTCTTCTTTTGTTCTTTCATCTTCTTTTTTTGCTGCGATAATTTCGAATAATTCATCAATATAATCTTCAATTTCTACTAAAACATCATTTTTGATTAAGCTTTCTAGTTCTTTTTGAATACTCATAGTTTTCCTTCTTAAAATATTTAGGATTATAACAAAAAAGAACTACTCTTTTGCTTGTATAACTTAAATGAAAATATATATTACTTATGATATTATATTTTAAAATAATTATGTAAGGATAATGTAAATGGCTGAGTTTAATAATGTTTCTATTGCAAAAGCTGCAAGCGTACTTTTTGAAGGAAATATTACAAGTAGAAGTATAGAGTTCGAAGATGGTTCAAGAAAAACTTTAGGAATTATGTTAAAAGGTGAATATGAGTTAAATACTGTTCATACTGAAATCATGGATATCCAAAGAGGTAAACTTGAAGTTTTATTACCAGCTGAAGACTGGGTTGAATATGAAGGTCCTGCAACATTTGAAATTCCTGCGAATTCAAAATTCAAATTAAGAGTTCACTCTTTAGTTGACTATTGTTGTTCTTTTATTAAAAACTCATAATATATGTCATTTATAAACAATGGGATTCTTCCCCATTGTTCTAATGACTTCTTCTCTTCTTTTATAAAATCAAAATCATACTATTGTAAATTAATGTCTTAAAAAAGAAGAACTAAATAATTGTTATCATGTTATAATATAGTATTAACCTAAAGGGTTAAGCAATTTGTAATATTTTATCTGACATACTTTGAATAGTGATTATAGTTTTTATCTTAGAGTATATACCTATATATTTGAGGATGAAAATATCTTTCTCATCACCTGAAGTGAAGCGGTGGTAGCAATACGGAGCGTTTAGTAAGCCCTAGATGGTTGAATACCGTTATTGTCCCGTTTCCATTTTAACTTTTTCTATATGCAGTAACTACCCATAATTTTTCATTTATTGGATTTAATACCAACCTAAGATCTTTTTGATTTGATAGTTTTATATATACAGTAAAATGATCGTTTGATACACCTTCTTCTGCTAACTTTATACCTCTAATATAAATTTCAAAAATGTTTATAATATCTATTGCTTCTAAATCGTTAGTTTTATAGTGTCCTAATAGAATATGTATAAAACCTTTTTTCTTATCACCTTCTGATAAAATAATTTTATGACCATCTTTTTCAAAGATTGCACTTTTTGTTGCTTTATTGATAAAGTCAATCATGATTTTTTGATGAGGTTTCCATCTTTTCTTCTTTCTTGCTGATTCAATCATTTTTATTTCTTTTTGAAGTTTTACAAGAAGACTAATATATTGTGACACTAACACTCTTTATATTTTATTTAATTAATTATATCAAAAGCATATTATATGGAAACTTTTGAATAGTAATATTTCTCCCTAAT
>DKNG01000252.1 GCA_002470185.1 Arcobacter sp. UBA7394
AATGATGATAATAATACTTTTTTCATAAATAGTCCTTAGTTAATTGATAATGTAAATATAAGGGAAAAAAATGTGGGAAAGGTGTGGTTATTAAAAAATATTAAAATTTCTAATGTAAGTTCGAATCAATTTTAAAAAAGATAAAATTATTGAAAATAAAGTAAATAGCAAGGCAGTTTATGGATTCGAAGAAAATACTATTAATAGAAGATGATATTAGTTTACAAAATTTGATAGATGAATATTTAAAAGAGTACAAATACTTTTGTACAATTTTTTCAAGTCCACGAAGTGCTTTAGAAGAGTTTTCTAAAAATGCTAATGATTACTCACTAGTTATTCTAGATTTAGGACTTCCAGAGATGGATGGTTTTGATTTACTAAAAAAATTAAAAGAGATAAAAGATATACCTGTAATTATCTCAACAGCTAGAGATGACTTAGGAAATAAAATATTTGGTTTTGAATTAGGAGCAGATGATTATCTAGCAAAACCTTATGAACCAAGAGAGTTAGTATTAAGAATTGATGCTATTCTAAAAAGATATGTAACTGAGAACTCTTATGTTCTAGGAGAGTTTAAAATCCAAAAAGATACAAATCAAATCTTTTTAAATAATAATGAAATTGAGTTTACAAAAATAGAAAAAGAAATATTCATGTTATTGTTAAGCAATGCAAATAAGATTATCTCAAGGGAAGTAATACTAAATCAAACTTCATTAAAAAATGATACAAAAAATAGAACTATAGATATGCATATTAGTAATATTAGATTTAAAATTGATGATGATTCAAAAGATTCCAAACATATCAAATCAGTTTGGGGAATAGGATATAAGTTTATAAATGACAATTAAAAAAAGATTATATATCTCCTTCTCATTAATTTTATCAATTATTATATTTATAATTGGAATTTTCTTTTATGCAATAATTAATGTAAATGATATTCATCTTTTACAAAATCAAAGATATGAACAAATTAGAAAAGTTGAGAAAATAAAAGAGCTTAATACCGCTTTTGCTTGGGTTGTTCTTGATATTATTGTGGATAGAAGAAAAACTGAAATTGTAAAAGATAGAAAGGAAAAGGCAAATGAACTTTTCAAAAAACTTTGGTTATTAAAAACAGATGTAATAAAACATGCAGAAACACAAAAAGAGAAAGAGAAACTTCTTAGCATTTTCTCTAATTTAAAACAACTAGAAAATTTAATAAAAGTAGATTTATATAATCTTACTATTTCAAAATCAACAAAAGATGATTTTTTTGATTATAGTGATAAGTTTGATCCTATAAGTAGTAATACTCAAACCCTAATCATTGAAGAAATTGAGTTATTACAAGCAAAACTAAATCAAACAGAAAAACAAAAAGAAGCCTTTTTAAGTAAGATAAAACTTGAACTTATTATTCTTTTATTTATATCATTTTCACTATCTTTTATAATCTCATCTAAACTAATTAGAGAAATAAAAATTATGTTAAAAACTCTAAATAAAGGGGTTTTACAATTACTTAGTAATAATGAAAAAACTATTAAAATCAATATAGAAGAGGGTAATGAGCTTAGCGAAATTACAAATAACCTTAATAAATATCTAGAACAACAAGAATCTTTTATTAAATCCAGAGAAGAACTTCTTCGAAATATTAGTCATGAGTTAAAAACACCAATAACAAAAGGAAAGTTTTTATTAGAGAAAATAAGAGTAAAAAAAGATGAAAAAAGCTTAGATAATATTAATGAAGTTTTTTATGATATTGAAACCTTAACAAGTATACTTTTAGAGAGAGAAAGACTAAATCATGCAACTTTGGATAAATCAAAATTTCTCATTTCAACAGTGATTTTAGAAGCCTTATCAAAACTATCAATTGATGATGAATCAAAAATATCTATAGAATTAGAAAATGATTTCCAAATTGAAGCAGATTTTTATTATCTTACTATTGTAATTAAAAACTTGATTGATAATGCTATGAAATATTCAAATATTTATCCAGTTGAAATTCATACAGAAAACAAAACTTTACATATAAAAAACAATGCAGATAAATTATCAAATGATTTAAATTATTATATTCAACCTTTTACAAGGGAAGCAAACCAACAACAAGGTCATGGATTAGGATTAAATATTGTCAATAAAATCTTACAAATGCATAACTTTAACTTTCAATATAACTACAAAGAACCCCATAATATCTTCTCTATAAGCTTCAAATAATAAAAAAGTGTCAAGTAATTGTCAATAAATTCTACCTAGGAGTATTGACAGTTTTTATATATAGTTAATGTAACAATATATAAAGGTTATTTAATGACTCAACAGTTACAAGTTTTTCAGCGATTTATAAAAGATGAATCGTTTAGTGGTGTATTATTATTCATAGCAACTTTATTAGCAGTTATTATTGCTAATTCAGCGTTTAGTGATAGTTATTTTGAATTATGGAATAAAAGTTTAGGTGTGACATTAGGTGAACATCAAATTTCTATGACCTTAACTCAATGGATAAACGATGGATTAATGGCAATATTCTTTTTGATGGTTGGATTAGAGATTAAAAGAGAACTTTTAATAGGAGAATTATCTTCTGTTCAAAAAGCATCTTTCCCAATTATTGCTGCAATTGGAGGAATGTTAATTCCTGCACTGTTCTATGTATTTTTTAACTTGGATGACCCAAAAGGATTTGGTATTCCAATGGCCACGGATATTGCTTTTGCTTTAGGTATTTTAATGCTTTTAGGAAAAAGAGTAAATCCAGCTTTAAAACTATTTTTAGTAGCTCTTGCTGTTGTTGATGACTTAGGTGCTGTAATGGTAGTTGCTACTGTATATACAAGCCAAATACATTTTGAGTACTTTCTTCATGCAGG
>DKNG01000126.1:0-4998 GCA_002470185.1 Arcobacter sp. UBA7394
AAATGATATTAGAAAAAAACTAACAGATGATTACTCTGCAATTGAGAGATTATCTCAAAAGAAAACTTCTAAATACAATAAAAATGTTTTTGCTGCTACTTGTGTTATTTGTGGAAAAGCTTGTGATGATGTTCACCATATTAAAGAACAGGCTAGAGCAAATAAAGATGGGTTTATTGAACACATAAATCAAAACCATAAGTATAATCTAATACCTTTATGTAAAGAACATCATAAGATGGTACATGATGGAAGTATTAATGTTAATGGCTTTGTTGCAACTTCTTCTGGACTAGAATTACATTACACTATGTTAGATAAATAGAATAAGAAAAAATCTTATTCTATTTGTTTTTAGTTACCGCAGTTTGTCTCTACACATTGACCTTTAATTACTTTTACTAAAGTATTAAGAGGTCTTTCTCCTACTGATTTTACTTTTACAGCATCGTGAGTTAATGTTGAAGCTGTCCAGAATGGATCATTTACTCCTGGAATTAATAAATCAGAAGCTGGATTTCCACTTACTGTATTTACCACAAGTCCTTCATCAAGAATCTTAACTCTATAGTCATTTCCTGCTAATGATAATTGAGTGGCAGATTTTATATTAATTTTTGGGAACCATTTACCATTAATATTTTTCCATGGAACCTGTAATGAAAAACCATCATAGTTTAATCTATACAATCCATCTACATCAGTAGCACCATTAATATCTTTTGTACTGTTATGTTCATAATTAAATACCATAGGTGCATCAAAAGTTTGTAATGTTGAGTTTAGTTTAATACCTGTAAACTTATTCCAATCGTTTGAGCCAGTTTCCCATTTATAATAGATATTTTCATTTTGTTCAACTTCCCAGTAATTACTAGTATTATAAGTGTTATTTACAACAGATGATGAAGTAGCTTCTAATAAAGGACCAACACTTGCACCCCATTGTCTATGTGAATTACTTAAATCAATACTAGAATTGATTACAATTGCATTTGAACTTTCATCTTCTAATGTTAAGTTACTAGTATTGTATGTATATGTTTTTCCAATTACACCGTTTGACCCATCATTATAAATTGCAAAGTCATTTATATTTGTCATTGCTGGATTAATAACTTCATGACCGTAATTAACTAAATCTAAATCACTACTTGGGCTAACAATTTCTTCTTTATGAAAAGAGACATTACTACTATTTGTTAAAGTTGCTTTTATTGGAATATTTGCTTGTAGTGCTTCAGACCATGCACCATTCCAATCATTAATTGTTATAGGAATTGAAGAGTTATCATCCCCTGCTGTATTAAATAAATATTTATTACTAACACCACTTACTACATCAGCTTCACCTGTTTGATTATTCTGAGTTCCTAAGATTTTAAAGTTTCCGTTACTTCCACCAGCTGAACTATCCCATGTAATAATGTATTGTGTGTTGTTATCGTTATTCCAATAATACATTTTTGTACCATTTAATTTATTCATTGTTGTAGATGATTTTGTAAATTTTTTTAATTTACCTGGACCTTGAACAATTGTATATGCTGTAGATCTAGCTCTATCTTCTTCTTTATAAACAGTATCACCATTTGCGATTTTATTGTTTTCTGTCCATAATCCCCAATATCCAATATAACCGTGGTATTCTTCTCCTGTTGTAGAGTTAACTTTTACAATTGGATAACCACTATTCAGTTTTACTTCATTACCAGATGTTTCTTCATATAAACCATATCTGAATACTTTATGAGATAAAGATTGTTTATCCTTTGTGATTTCAGAACCTATATTAACAGCACTATCATCTTTACTAACTTCTTGAATTTTGTAGTATCTATTGCTTAATGCAAGTTTATATGCTTTTAAAGCTGGACTTTGCCCATGCTCTATTGCTTTTGAGAATGCAACACCTCTTCCTTTTTCTTCTCCTGTTTCATCACCTTTTGTCCCATTATTCTGAGCATCTGTGGCATTTACATTTAATACAAGTTTTAGAAGTTCTGGATATTGATTTCCATTTTCAGTCATTAAGTTTTTATAATCAACTATTGCCTGACCTTCATGAGCTCCTTTATCTGTGCTGATAACTCCACCCATAACTTTTGAATCAAAATTAGTTGATTTATCACTATTTATTGAATAACCACTAAAGTTCATTAATAATTTACCATAAGGATATTCAGCACTTACGCCTTTTTCAACTTCAATAAATCCAATAATTCTTTGTTCTCTACTTGGATCATCATTTTCATCAATCCAAAATTTAATGATCATTGGATCATCGTTACTTTTTCTTGTAACAATAATATTCATTTGCATTAGTTTTTCTATATTTTTATTACTTGATGCACCTGCACCTTGAACTTGTCCGCTTTGTTCTTTATCTTTAATAAGGGCTTTATAAGGACCTTTATTAACAAACTCAGAGGCTTTAGTTTGCGAAATAATGTCTAAAATCATATTAACTGTATTAATAGGTTGTAATGTTGATTCTTCAGTAAAACTTTTTGTTATAGCATTTGTATAATCAGTACCAGCATCGTTATAGTTTGCGAAAAGTAATGATGAGCAAAGAGCTGCACTTAATAATATTTTCTTCATATTTTATTCCTTAATTTGAAGCATCAAGTGCATCTACTTGACTTGGTGTTGTTAATCCATTAACTGTAAGATTTGCTGTTGCTCTAGAAACTACATCTTCTGTCATCTTAGTTCTTAATGTTGTTAGATTTACAGTACCATTTGACATTGAACTTTCAATATTAGTTGTTTCAGCATCAGCTTTTGATTGAAGTGCATTTCTTTTGATTTGACTTAGCTTACTTGTATCATTAAAGTTTTGAAGTAAATCTGCTGCATCTACGCCTGAAATACTACCTGCAACACTTGTCTTAGCTTGTTCAAGAGTTTCATTATTCTCTTTCATTGCTGACCAAACTTTTGTAGATATTGCACTAACTATATGTTTTCCATCACTTGCTTTTGCATCTTTAGGAGCTAGAAAAGTAATTGCTGTTGTTACTGTTGTTCCTACATCTCCAGAAATAGCATGTTTAATAGCATTAACAGGAATTTCAGCAACTACATCATAGTCACCACCACTAAGAGAAAAAGCTCCATTGGCATCTGATGTTGTGAAAGTTTCTCCCGCATCACATTTTCCATTACTATTTACATCAAGGCAGACTTTAGCACCTTCATAGAAACTTCCTGAAACTATACCACTAGTAACAGATGAGATAGAACTAGATGATCCACCACCTCCACCACCACAGCCAATTAATACACTTCCTGCAATTATAGGAAGAATAATTGTTTTTAAAAGATTATTTTTATTCATTAATACTCCTTATTTAAAGAAAATTTGTATATAAAAAATTAAAAGTAACATTCTATATAACGTTTATAAAGACCATTATTGCATAGGATATATAAAAAATAATTTAATTGAGTGTGTATAAATAAGAAAATATAAGCTTATTTTAAAATTATTAATTATTTTAGATGTTTTTTAGAATAATAGGTTTGTTTTGAATAAAAAGTAGATGAATAATTGAAAGTTAAATAAAAAAGAAAAAGCTAATTTTCTCTTTCTTTTTTTGTTTTAAGAATATTTCTTATAAGTAAAATTATGAATAAAAAAGCAATTCCACTATTTATATAAAAGCCTTGCATATTTCCATCTTGGAAAAAAGTGTATGCTAAAGCTGTAAATATAAGTGAAATTACTAAACACATCTTATAAAGCTTTAAAACCTTCTTCTAGGTCTAAAGTACCTTCGTAAAATGCTTTTCCAACAATAACACCAGCGATGTTCCCATTTTCTTTACAGTTAGTGATATCATTGATATCTTTTACACCACCAGATGCAATTGTATCAACTCCAGATGCTAAGGCAATAGATTCAGTAAATTCTACATTTACACCACATAACATTCCATCTTTTGAGATATCAGTACAAATAATAGCTTCAACACCAGCATTTGCAAACTCTTTTGCTAAAGTTGTAGCTTCCATAGTTGAAACTTCTGCCCAACCTTCAACTGCTACCATT
Source organism: Arcobacter sp. UBA7394 (assembly GCA_002470185.1). GTDB lineage: Bacteria > Campylobacterota > Campylobacteria > Campylobacterales > Arcobacteraceae > Poseidonibacter. The sequence continues at coordinate 4,059 of DKNG01000126.1, forward strand.
CCATTCATTGCATCAATTCCTACAGCAATTGGATATTTTGCTGCCATATCTTTTACAAATTGTGGATCTTTAACTGCAATTGATCCTAAGATTAATCTATCAATTCCTAGTTCAACATACATTTTGATAGTTTCTTCATCTCTAATTCCACCACCAACTTCAATTTTTAAATTACAATTTTCTTTAATCTTTTTGATTTGTTCTAAGTTAGCTGGTTCACCTGCAAATGCACCATTTAAATCAACAATATGTAACCATTTTGAACCTAATTCTTCAAATCTTTTAGCAACTTGCCATGGCTCATCTGAATAGATTTTTGCACTATCCATTAATCCCTTACTTAATCTTACAGCTTTCCCATCTTTTAAATCAATCGCAGGTAAAATATCCATACTTTATGCTCTCCTCATTTCTTGTTTAATTTTCTTTTTTTCGTTTAATTCGATTGAACAAATTATTGCTTCTTCTAGATAGCTTTTTATAATCTCTTCATTAAAATCATTTTCATTGTTTATATATAAATGACGTATATACTTTGATCCATATTCAAAATCAAATTTGTCATCTAATAAATACCCCTTATGACAACCAAGTGTGATTTTTTTATCATCTTTTTTTAGATAAAAAAGTACTTGATTTTCAAACTCATATGAGTGATGTTTTTTTAGATAGTTTTTTTCAACTCCCTCAATATCAAGAGCTATAGAATCAATTTTTTGTGCTATTTCTTTGATCCAATCTAACATAAATCCTCAATTGTTTCTTCTATTGTTTTAAATTTAAACTCAAAACCTAAGTCTTCTAGCTTTTGTGGAATAACACTTTGTCCATCTGTTAATACTTTTGCACCTTCAGAGAAAATAATGTTTAAAACAAATTCTGGTACTGGAAGTATAGTAGGTCTTTTTAGTGTTTTTCCTAAAGCAAGAGTTAGACCTTT
>DKNG01000126.1:5072-8235 GCA_002470185.1 Arcobacter sp. UBA7394
ATCAATAACAAACCTAAAAGCGTTAAGTAAGTCATAAATATGAATAAAAGAGAAGGCTTGTTTTCCACTTCCTATTACTCCACCTACACCCATTTTAAATGGAGTTATCATTTTTTGTAATGCTCCACCGTGTTTACCTAAAACAATACCAAATCTAAAAATAGAAACTTTAACTCCAAACTCTTTGGCTTTGTTTGCTTCATTTTCCCAGTCTTTACATAAGTTTGCTAAGAAATCTGTATTTTTATTTCCATCTTCATTATAAGTTTGTTTATTATCATAAATTCCAACTGCTGAAGTTGAAATAAGTAAATCTGGTTTATTTGTTGAGTTTTTAATTGCATTTACAATTTTTGAAGTTGTATCTATTCTACTTGAATAAAGAAGTTTTTTATAACTTTCGCTCCATCTATTAATGATGTTTGCTCCAGCTAAATTAATTATAATATCAGAAGAGTTTATTACCTCTTCTAATTTATTCTGATCGTTTAGGATCTCTCTTGATATTGCTAATATTTTATAACCTAAAGAAGAAAAAAATTTATTTAAGTTTGTACCAACAAATCCGCTAGCGCCCGTAATTGCTATTGTTTTCATTTGAGATCCTTTTTATTAAAATCTTTTAAATTTTCATAAAGTTCTTTAAAATTTTTAATCCATTATCATGTGACTTTTCTGGATGTGGTTGAAAACCATAAATATTATCTTTATTTACTGCACTTACAAAATCATAACCGTAAGTTGTTTTTCCAATAATATTTTTTTCATCTGTAACTGCATGGTATGAGTGTACAAAATATAAATATGGATTATCTAATCCTTCAAATAATGCATGTTCTTTATTCTGAATTGTATTCCAACCCATGTGAGGAATCTTGAAGTCCTCATGCATTTTTGATTTATCAAATTTTATTACTTCCCCATCAATTAATCCAAGGCCATCACTATGTCCAAACTCTTGTGAACTTTCGAATAATAGTTGCATACCTAAACAAATACCAATCATTGGTTTTCCTGTATTTGCGAAGTTATATATAGCTTCTTTCATTCCTGTTTCATTTAAGTGTTCCATAGCATCTTTATATGCACCAACACCTGGTAAAATAATTCTATCGTAGTTTTTTAAGTCATTTGGGTCTTTTACAATTGTAGCTTTTGCATCTAATAGATGACAAGCATTATAAACACTTGCTAAGTTACCCATATTATAATCAATAATTCCTATCACAGCTATCCCTTTATTAAAAGTGAATTATACTAAAGTTTAGCATCAGCTAGGGTTAAAGAAAATAACACTTTATTTTTTTTCTTTTCAAGAACTTTTTTTGCTTCTTTAATTGTAGCACCAGTTGTGATTAAATCATCACATAAAATTGTCGTTTGATTATAAATATTTGTTAGTTGAAATCCTCTTGGATTTTTTTGCCTAAATTCTAGGTCTTTTCCTGCATATTTGACTATATTTTTAGCTTTTAAAGTATTATATTTTGGTGTGATTATTGATGATTTCAAATGTTTTGCCAAAATTGCAGTATGTGAAAAATTATGTCTTGAATGATCATCTATTGGAATTGCTAAAATTTGTTCATCAATTTTGAATTTTTTTGTAAATTCTAAAAATGATAATCTAGCTAAAATATTATAAATTTTATCTCCATGAAAATGATATTTTGATGAAATTAAATCTTCAATTTCAGAGTAGGGGTAAAAAGAATAATTATAAAAATCATCTTCAATTTCTCTTTTATTAAAAACTGGTTTTAATAAAGTATTTTGACAATTTTTACAGATTATATACAAAGATAGTTTACTACAAGTTATACAGTACATATAAGTTTTCTTAATTTAAATATTATTTTAGTACAATGTTACACGTAATATTAACACAAATTATTTAATAATAGGATTAATTATTTTAATTAAGAAAAAACTGACTATTTTCACTTCTGTATTTTTGATTTTTATTTTGTTGGCTTCAACTTTAATTCTTACAACTCTTAATGAAATTGAAACAAAATTCTTTAATTATAAAAATATTTCTATAAAAGGAAAGCTTGCTAGTTTAGAAATATCAAAAGATATTAACTATATAAGCCGGTGTTCTAGGGATATTATGCTTGGTAATGATTATGAAAATAATATATCAAAAATAAAACAACGTATACTTTCAATTGAAAATTCATTTATTATTTTAGAGAAAAGTATTCCTTATATGAATAATGGAGAAGATAATAAAAAACTTTTTGAAAATACTAAAACAAATAGTATTTCTTTTATTTATGATGTTTTAGAGAAAATGAAAACAGCAAATAATTATGAAAATCTTAATGAACTTTACACTTTATATAAAAAAGAATCTACACCAATTGCAATAAAAAGTAGAGAATATTTCAAAAAATTAAAAGAAAATCAAAATGATAGTTTTGAAATGTTAACTAATAGATTTACAAAAGATATTAGAACTCAAAGAGATATTGTATTTTCAAGTGCAATTTTATTCGCTTTTTTGATTATTGTATTTATTATGATGGTATATAAAAATGTAATGAAACAAATTAAAACAGAAGAAGCTCTAACTAATACTAAAAATCTTTTTTTACAATACAAAAATGCTATTGATAAAACTAACATTGTTTCAAAAACAAATACTAGAGGTATTATTACTTATGTTAATGATGAGTTTTGTAAAGTATCTCAATTCTCAAGAGATGAATTATTAGGTCAAGCTCATAATATTGTAAGACACCCAAATAGTAAAAGATCAGTTTTCAAAAGTTTATGGGAAACTATTCAAGCAAAAGAATCATGGAATGGCATTATTGAGAATAGAAAAAAAGATGGTTCTAGTTATTTTGTAGATACTACGGTTTTCCCTATTTTTGGCAAGGATAATAGTGTAGATGAGTATATAGCTATTAGAAAAGATATTACTGAATTAGTTGAGTTAAATAAAGAGCTTAGTTCTTCAAGAGAAGAGATTCTAACTCGTATTGGTATGATTGCAGAAACTAGATCAAAAGAGACAAGTAATCATGTACGAAGGGTTGCTGAGTACTCAAAAATCTTAGCTAAGTATTATGGTATAAAAGATGATGAAATAGATATTTTATATAATGCTACAGCATTACATGATATTGGAAAAGTAGTAACTCCTGATTATATT
>DKNG01000012.1 GCA_002470185.1 Arcobacter sp. UBA7394
GCTACTGATTTACCGTGATTTCCATCTGTTGCACACGAAACTGTAATCTTGTTTGTAATATCTTTATATGTTCCTGCTAATAAATCATTTGAATTTGCATCAATACCTTGCTCTTTTAATTTTCCAATTAATAAATTTGCAACTGCGTATGCTCCACCTAAAGCTTTAAAACTTTTAAGAGAGAATCTAAAGTGCTCATTTTTGTAATATAGTTTTGAAACACCTGTTTGTTCTGCTAATTCATCTAGGCTCACAAGTGGAGTAACTGCGTACTCATCCCAAGAAGTAATCTCTTTTGATGCTTTCTCAAAACCTTCTAGACTTAAAATATCTTGGTGCTCGTACTTACCTACTACTGTATTTGCTGTATTATCGAAAAATTCTGTATTGTTTAAATATTGTTTAAAATTGTTTATCATGATGTTATTCCTTATTTTTATTTATTTTATTTTATTTTTTACTTATCAAATGCCAAATCTCTTAAGAACAGAGCTGAATCAGGGAAGAATATTAAAATCGCTGACATCAACATTAGTATTAAGAAGAATGGTAAAATTCCAGAAATTACTTGCATATATGATTTTTTAAATACAGCAATTGCTGTGAAAATATCACATCCAAATGGTGGTGTCGCCGAACCAATTGCCATTTGTAAAGTAATTACAACTCCAACTAAAACTGGATCAATTCCTGATGAATCAATAATTGGCATAAATACTGGTGTTAAAATCAGTAATACAACAATTGAATCAACAAACATACATCCAACAACAAATGCTACTGAGATAACAAAAAGTATAAACTCAGGACTTGCATTTTCTAAATTAAGTGCTCCTAATAACTCTTGTGGAATCATCTCAAATGAGATATACCAAGAGAAGGCTTGACCAGCACCAACAAGAATAAATACAACTGCTGTAATAAGACCCGTACTTAATGACGAATCAATTAAATCAGATAGTCCTAATTTTCTGTAAATCACAACTTCTAAAATAATCGCATACAGTACAGAAAATGCTGCTGCTTCTGTTGGAGTAAATGCTCCACTATAAATCCCACCTACAATAAGTACTGGGAATCCCATTGGTAAGATTGATTTTTTAACAGCTTGAAATCTAGCTGCCCAATCTCTTTTTGGTGCTAATGTAATTTCATCTTGATGCATTACAGAATAAATGTAACAATAAACTGAAAACAGACCTGTTAAAATAAGACCTGGACCAATTCCTGCAATAAACAGTTCTGCAATATTTGCATTTGCTAAAACACCGAATAAAATAAGACCAATACTAGGTGGAATTAACCAAGCAATATCACTTGCATTGATTATAAGTCCTAAAATAAAATTATCTTTATATCCTGCTTTTAAAAGCTTTGGTCTCATAATTGAACCAACAGATACAACTGTTGCTTGAGTTGAACCAGAAACAGAACCAAATAATGTACATGAAATACAAGTTGTAATTGGTAATCCACCTCTGTAGTGACCAATAAATACTTCAATTAAATCAAGTAATCTTGTAGCCGTGTGACCCCTGGTCATAATATCCGCTGCAAAAATAAACATTGGAATTGCTATTAGTGCATTTGGAGTAATACCTGTAATCATTTGCTGAATTATATTTTGCAGAGGTAAATCTGAAAAATGTAAAAACCCTATCATTGTTGCTACCGTTAAAGGCACAACCATTGGGAAACTTAAAAATAATAAAACTACCATTACAAATAAAAGAGTAAAAGTAATTACATAAACATCAAGCTCACCATTTATCACATTTTGAAAAAATTCTAACATGCTTGATCTCCTATATTTGAATCACAATCTTTCTCTTCAATTACATCGTAAGATAGGTATATCTCCTCATGCAATAGGTTTTGAATAAATCGTATAAAAAACTGAACTCCCGTCATAAAAAAGCCTATTGGTACAATCATATATACTAAATAAACTTGTATTTGAAGCGCAGGACTTTGTCTATTTATCTCTTTTAATTGCATCACGTATACCCATGCTTCATAAGCTAATAAAAACATTAACATTGAAGTTGTAATTGCAATAAAAATCATTAAAAACTTTTTCTTTTTATGAGATAATGAATCATAAATTGCAGTCATCCTGATATTTCTACCATTTCTTACTGCATAAGCTAATCCTATAAAAGTTACGGACACCATTAAAAACTGATTTAATTCCTCAGAAAAATATATACTTTGATTAAAAATATATCTTCCTAAAGCATTTGCAGTTGTGTTGATCATCATTAACAAAATAGATAAAGATAAAAGAATCTTTTCAGATTTTGCTGTGATAGAATTTAGTTTTGATAATACATTTGCCATCTTATCTTTCTTTCTCCAAGATTGAACCAAAACCTAAAATTGGTTTTTTATAGTTTGCTAGTCTTAGAATATCCCAAGCCATAACTTGGTTACTTGTTAAAATTGTTTTTCCAGTGATTTTCTCTAATTCATCTATGTATCTACAGATATTTAAATTTGTACAAGAAACAAAAATAGTTTTTACATCTTTCTCTTTTGCCATTTCTATCACTGCATCTTTAATAGAATCAGGATGAATACTTGGAACTAAATTATCATTAGTATTATTGAAAGTTGCAGCGCTAATAGTCTTTATATTAGGTTCCATACCATCTAAAATACCTTGTGTAACTTCTTTGCTATAAGGAGTTATTACTCCTAATTCATTTATATTTAAAAACTCACATGCATTTTTAATTGCAGAATATGGGTTTGTAACTTCTTTGATTTCTCTTTTTGAATCACTTTGTTTAATAATTCTTGCAACTTCATCTTCACCTATTGTCATGGAAGCAGATGTACACGAAAGTGCTACTACATCTAAAGTCATACCAGGTAAGATAGTTTTTGTAGCTGTTGCTAGCTCATTTTTAATTGCCATTAAAACTGCTGGTGTTAATTCAACTGAATCCATCATTACTCTTGAAGGAAAACATAAAACTCCAGTATCTTTTAAAATTGCATCAAATTCATATAAAGTTATTTGATCTGTTGCAAGAAGTATTAAACCTATTTTTCCATTATGAGAAATTTTATTATTAAGTTCGCTATCTATTATTTTTATTTCCATTTTATTTCCTTAGAAAAACCCCGAAGAGGGGCTTTTATTTAGTGTCTACTTTCTGCGTCTTTTACTTCTTGGATTAAGTTATTTAAGATTTTTTTAGCATCTTCTTTAGCTTGATCTTTTTTCCCATCTGGGTACGCTTTAGCCACTACGTCTAAGAAAGTTCCATGTAAAGATTTACTTAATTCTTTAAACTTAGCTCTCTCTTCTTCAGTTAAAGTAATAAGTTTTAACTCTTTGTTTTCTTTTAACATTTTTTCAGTATTTTCTTTGTTGATTCTTTTTTGGTATTCAAATGCTGCTTTGTTTGCTGCTTTAATTGCTTTGTTAATAATTGCTTGTTTTTCTGGAGTTTGTTTAGCAAACCATTTTGCATTTGTAGAAATTGTTCCAATATATGGTTGTTGACCTGGGAACATAATATATTTTTGAACCATGTGCCATTTAGCATTGTAAATGAAGTACATTGGATTTACCATACCATCAACTGTTCCTAATTGTAAAGAAGAGTAAACTTCTCCCCATGATAATGGAGTTGGAACTGCACCAAAGGCTTTATATGTTTCTACTGGAATTGTAGAAGTGAATGTTCTGATTTTTTGACCTGCGAAATCTTCTGGAGTTCTAATAGGTTTGTTTGCACCCCATGCCATTTCACCCTCAGAAATCATTGATAAAAGTTTTAAGTTTGCTTTTTCAAATTTTGGAGCTAAATCATTATAGATAGTTTTACTTGTAGTTAATACTTCATAAGCTGCATCTTCATTATTAGTTAATACATATGGAATTGAAATTGATTGAACTTCAGGTACATATGAACCTAAGTGACCAGTTCCCACAGATACAAAGTTGATTGAACCATTTGATGTTAATTCAACAATATCATTTTCACCACCAAGTTGTCCGTAATAATAGATTCTAACTTTAATTTTTCCATTAGACTCTTTTTTTACTACTTTTGCAAATTCTTGAGCATAGATATCTTGAACATCTTTTTTTGCCTCTTCACTGGCAAACTTCCAAGTCTCTGCACTTAATGATACCGCACCTAATAATAACGCACACGCTGTTCCTAGTAATTTGTTTCTAAACATATCTCTTCCTTTATAGTTTATATAATGTCAGTATACGCCTCATTAACTTAAAATATACTTAAGATATATTTAGAATATATACAAAAAATATACAGTAAACTATAATATATATTATTTTAGTATTTTTAATAATTACTAATATGATTTTTTTAAGAGTTTTGTTTAATATTTAAACAAATTTGGAAGAAAGAGTAAATTAATATACATTTACTCTTTAAATAGCATGACTTCTTACAAATGCTTCTAAATAATCAATTAAATCATCTACATATTTTTCAGCAGATTCTTTATCTTGAGCAATTACAGCTTCTAGAATTTTTTTATGTAGAACTTTACCTTTTTGATGATCATCTTTTTTAGCATAGTAATACCAGAATCTATGAGATAGACCTTGTACATTTCTTAGTTCTTCATATATAAATTGATTTTTTGAACACTTAGCTAAGATTCTATGTCTCTCTTTTAGCCAGTGTAAGAATTCAACATCATCTTGTTCATCAACAATATTTACTAATTCTTGAAGGCTTTTTTTGTCTAGTTCAGTTAATCTGTCAATTGCAGACTTTACGCATAGTTGTAGTATTGCTCGTCTTACTTCTAATAATTGAAGTTGAGTAGAACCACTCATTTCAGGAATTAATACTCCAATTCTAGAGATATTAACTAAAGATTCATTTGCTAATAATCGTAAAGCTTCTCGAACAGGTGTTCTTCCAGCTCCAACCATTTCAGATATCTCAGCTTCTGTTAAAACAGTTCCTGGTTCTATTTCACAAAACACAATAAGATCTTCAAGTTTTTCATAAACTTGTTCTGTCATTGTTTTATTTTTTTCTCGTTTTAGTTTATTCTTCATTTAACATACCTAACTACGTATTTTAGAAATTATATTTAAATATATCTTAAATATATATTCTGTTTTTTACTATAGCTTAGTTGTTAAAGGCTTTTCAAATAATCAATGTGTAAGAAATCTTAGCATTATGAAGAAAAAAAGGAGGGGTATTTTCTTAATATTTTGCTCAAACTCTTACACCTGAAGAATAGAAAACTTTAAAATAATTCAATAACATAATATACTGTATAACAATTGCTTCAATCTAAAATGGGATGAATAGTATTAAATTGCTTCTTTAATAAGTTTAATATACCTCCCAGATCTAATTAATTTTTTAAGTCCTGCATCAAATTTATTAATTAACTCTTGCGCTTTTGGATGTTTCTTTGAAACTAAGAAATAAACACCAGTTGCTGGATATACCTTTTTTGAATCATTAGTAAATTTTGCTGATTCTTCTGCTGTAAATGTATTTTTGATGATGTTATATCCCACAAGATAACTTGAAGAAGTTACATCAATTTTCCCATCTAATAGTTTTTGAAAGTTCTCTTTTTCACTAATAGCCATTTCTACATCAACACCCTTTTCTCTTAAAAGCTTTTCAGTTTTAAAACCAGATGTTTCACCTACTCTATAATTTTTAAGATCTTCATATTTTTGCCACTTAAAGTCAAGGCTCTTTAAATGGAAGAAAACAGTTTTAGTTCTAAGAATTGCATTTTTTGAATAAAGAAAATCTTTCTCTCTATCTTTTGTTTTAAACCATGGAATTGTTGCATCAGCTTCAACTTCTTTTGCAAGAGAGTAAGCTTTTTCCCATGAATGGAACTCATATTTAACATCTATATTTTCTAATTTTAATGCTTCATTTACAATTTTTTGAAGAACTCCACCACTTTTACTATTTTCAATAGTATATGGTGCCCACTCTCCTGTTGTAATTTTAATCACTTCATTTGCAGAAGAAGACACTACTGTTGTAAGTAGTGCCAAAGCTGCTAAAAATACCTTTTTCATTTTATTCCTTTTAGGCTAAGAACCTATACCCTATACCATTAACATTTTTAAGAATTGACGGGGGCATCTTCTTCTTAAAATTTTTTACAAAACTCTTAATAGCATTTTGAGTTATATTTGATTTACACTCCCAGATATAGTATGACATCTGTTCATAAGTAACAATTCTATTTTTTAATAATAGTTGTGTAAAAACCAACTCTCTTTTAGTTAAATAATAAGTTTTATCAGGACTAATTACAGCACAGTTCTTTTCATCAATAAACCAATTACTAACTAACTCTTTTAAATTAACTTCTTGAAGTTCATTAAAAAAGTTTTCAATAATTAACTGATTTTCAAGAGAAAGAGGGATTTTAATATTAATAAATTTTTCTTCAATATTTTTAATATACTCCAATCCATCAATTCTTGAATTTAAAACACTCACTTTATTTCCTTATTTATTCACTTTCTCTAAAGTAATATCAATAAATTTATATGAAGGAGTGAAACTCTTTTTATCAAAATGATTAATTGAAACTAAAGGTGTTGCTTCTGGGAAATAAGCCCCAGCACATCCTTCTTTAATATCATAAGCTACTACTTCAAAATTTAAAACTTCTCTTTTTATTTCATCTTTACTATGGGATTGAATATTTACAAACTCCCCATTTTTAAGTCCAAGTTTTTTAATATCTTTCTCATTTAAGAAGATAATCTTTCTTTTATTTTTTATTCCACGATATCTATCATTTGTATCATATACAGTTGTATTAAACTGGTCATGAGATCTCATAGTCATTAAAGACAAGTGATTCTCTTCTAGAGTTAAATCAGGAGCAATATTTACAAGGAAATTAGCTTTTTTCGTTTCTGTTTCCCAAACTCTATTTTTTGCAGAGTTATATAACTCAAGTCCAGTTTTACTCTCCATTGAGGCATTATAAGATGTAAAAGTTGGCAATACTTCTTCAATCTTTTCTCTAATTTTATTGTAATCACTAATTAAATCTATAAAATCAACTTTTTCTTTACCAAATGTTGCATCGGCAATTCCTGCAATAATTGCAGGTTCTGATTTTAAATCTCTAGATGCTGGTACATTTCTTCCTTTTGAAGGATGAACCATACTCATTGAATCCTCAACAGTAACACTTTGTACACCATTTTGTTGGATATCTAACTCTGTTCTTCCAAGACATGGTAAAATCAGTGCTTCTTTTCCACATATTAAATGACTTTTATTTAAATGTGTTGAAATATGTACAGTTAAATTACAAGACTCTAAAGCCTCATAAGTAATTTTTGTATCAGGTGCAGCATCAGCAAAGTTACCACCAAGACCTATAAATACTTTATTTTTCTCTTTATGCATTGCTTTAATAGCATGAACCACATCATAACCATGAGATCTTGGACTTTTAAAGTTAAATACACTATCAATTTTTTGTAAGAAATCTTCTTTTGGAGCTTCTGAAATTCCTACAGTTCTATCACCTTGTACATTACTATGACCTCTTACAGGACAAGCACCAGCACCTTCTTTTCCAATATTACCTTTTAGTAATAATAGATTCATTACTTCTTCAATTGTTGCAACACCGTGTTCATGTTGTGTTAATCCCATAGCCCAACAACAAATAGTTTTATCTGACTCAACATAAAGTTCAGCTATTTCTATAATCTCTTCTTGGCTTAAAGAAGTTTGTTTTACTAATTCATTCCAATCTTTTGAAAGAATCTCTTTTTTATACTCTTCAAATCCAGCAGTGTGTTTTTCTATAAACTCTAAATCTAAAGTTATTGAATAGTTTTCTAAAATATATTTAACAATTGCCTGAACTAAAGCCATATCACTACCTAGTTT
>DKNG01000128.1:0-6823 GCA_002470185.1 Arcobacter sp. UBA7394
CACTTGGGTAATGATATATGCTATAAGTGCAAATAAGTTTTTTGATAGATTTCAAAGTAATGCTTCATATATTAATAAATTTGGTGGAGGTGCATTGATAGGTGCATCAGGATTTTTGGCTATGTCATCAAAGAGTGGGAATTAAAAAAGGTAAGCCAATAAGCCGAGTTTTGTTTTTAAGACGATAATTTATCTAGTTAGCAAATTACTTAGCTAATCTTGCGAAGACCAAAAAACGTGAAGTTTAATACCAGGTCTTCTTGCTGCGGGTTGGGTTTACATAGCACCTAATATTGCTAAAAGGTCTGGGGAGCTCTTACCTCTCCGTTTCACCATCACCAGTAAACTGGCTGTATACTTTCTGTTGCACTGTCCCTTAGGTTACCCTAGCCATTCTCTAAATGGAACCCTACTTCACTGCAGCCCGGACTTTCCTCTTGAACAAGAGTTCAAGCTATCATCTGGCTTACCTTGGCGGAATTATAGCTAAAGTTTCTTAAACTTTATTTTCTTATTATGTCATAATAATCTGGTGCAGAAAATTTGAATACAGAATCATCAATTTCATTATTTTCTATAGAGTTTTCAAAGTTTATTTCTACAGAGTTTTCTAGTTTATCTTTATATGATATTTTTGAGATTTTACTAGTTTCGTTTGAAACTTCTATAATATAGTCTGTATTATCGATATTTGTTAAGTACTTATTCTTTTCAATCTCTTTTGCACTTTGTAGAAGTTTGATAATATTGATTTCACTTTGTAACTCAGTATAAATAGCTTGTTCTAATTCCGGTTCATCAATAATTGCAAAATTATTTAAAACATATACATTTTTTTCAATTGGTGTTTTATATTTCCACAGAATTTTTCCTGTATTCTTAATAAAAACATCACCTTTATATTCAATAGTTTTTCCAGAAGACGACTCAATAATTTGAGTAAATTGTGCCTTAAAAGTTTCTAGTTTTTTTATATCTACAGCTGCGTTTGAAAGTCCTAAAAAACATAATAGTGACAATAAAATTTTATAAAACATATTTTAACCTTTATTTCTATATAATCTATCCGATTATAACAAAAAGGAATTAATTTTATGTTTAATGTTTTTTCAATGGTTTTTGGAACTAGAAATGATAGAGAAGTAAAACAATATAGAAAAAGAGCTCAAGCTATTAATGCCTTAGAAAAACAATATGAAGCTATGAGTGATGAAGAACTACAAGACAGTTTTGCGAAATTAAAAGATCAAGTTCAAAAAGACGAACTTACGCTTGATGCTGCGTTAAATGATGCATTTGCTATGACAAGAGAAGCGAGTAAAAGAACTCTTAACATGAGACCTTATGATGTACAGTTGATTGGTGCAATGGTACTTCATGAAGGAAGAATTGCAGAAATGAAAACAGGTGAAGGTAAAACTTTAGTTGGTTCATTAGCTGTATCTCTTAACGCTCTTGGTGGAAAAGGTGTACACGTAGTAACAGTAAATGATTATCTTGCATCTAGAGATGCTACTGAATTAGAACCATTATATAACTTCTTAGGTTATAGTGTTGGTGCAATTACAGGTGAGCATAGAGACGATGATGTAAGAAGAGAGCAGTATGCTGCTGATATTACTTACGGTACGAATAATGAATTTGGTTTTGATTATCTAAGAGATAATATGACTTTAGACATAACTGAAAAAGTACAAAGAGAACATAACTTTGTAATCGTTGATGAAGTGGATTCAATTTTAATTGATGAAGCAAGAACTCCTTTAATTATTAGTGGACCAACAAATCATAAGAACTCTAACTATGTAAAAGCACATGAGATTGCTATAGGCTTAGAAAGAGGTGAAATTATTGAACCAAAAGATCCTTCTGAAAAAACACAAACTACTGGAGACTTCACAGTAGATGAAAAAAACAAATCTGTTTTATTAACAGAACAAGGTATTGAAAAAGCTGAGAAATTATTCGATGTTGATAATCTATACTCTTTAGAGAATGCAATGCTTTCTCATAACTTAGACCAAGCACTTAAAGCAAACTACATTTTTGAAAATGACGTTGATTACGTTGTAAAAGACAATGAAGTAATTATCGTTGATGAATTTACAGGTAGATTAAGTGAAGGTAGAAGATTTAGTGAGGGACTACACCAAGCACTTGAAGCAAAAGAAGGCGTTGCTATTCAAGATGAATCTCAAACATTAGCAGATATTACATTCCAAAACTACTTTAGAATGTATAACAACCTTGCAGGTATGACAGGTACTGCTCAAACAGAAGCAACAGAATTTGCTGAAATTTATAGTTTAGACGTTGTATCAATTCCTACAAATGTTCAAATTAAAAGAAATGATAAAAATGACCTTATTTACAAAAGTGAAAGAGAGAAATTTGAAGCTGTATGTAACAGAATCAAAGAATTCCACGAAAAAGGTCAACCAGTATTAGTAGGAACTGCTTCAATTGAAAAATCAGAAGCATTACACAAAATCCTAAAAGACAAAAAAATTCCTCATACAGTGTTAAATGCAAAACAACACGAAAAAGAAGGTAAGATTATTCAAGATGCAGGTCAAAAAGGTGCAGTAACAATTGCAACTAATATGGCAGGTCGTGGAGTTGATATTAAATTAACTCAAGAAATCTTAGACCTAGGTGGATTAGCTATTCTTGGTACTGAAAGACACGAATCAAGAAGAATTGATAACCAGTTAAGAGGTAGAGCCGGAAGACAAGGTGATGTTGGGGAATCTCAATTCTTCTTATCTTTAGAAGACAACTTATTAAGAATCTTTGGTTCTGATAAAATTGCTGGAATTATGGAAAGATTAGGTATTGAAGAAGGTGAACATATCGAATCTAAAATGGTTACAAGAGCTGTTGAGAATGCACAGAAAAAAGTGGAAGCAATGCACTTTGAATCTAGAAAACACTTACTTGAGTATGATGATGTTGCAAACCAACAAAGAAAAGTAATCTACAACTTTAGAAATGACTTATTAAGACCTGATTACAATATTGAAGCAAAATTAGATGAAAATAGAGAAGAGTATATTCTTGATTTATTATCTAATGCAGAAATTATTAATGGTATGCCAGTTGAAGATTTCAACTATGATCATATTATTGCAAAATTCAAAGAAGAATTACATTTAGTAGTTACTTTAGAAGATATTACTTCTGAATCTTATGAAGAATTAGAAGAAAAATTAATTTCAATTATCAAAGAAGTATATGAGAAAAAAATGTCAGTTGCTGCTCCTGAGCAAAAATCTGAAATTGAAAGAATTCTTTACTTACAAATTTTAGATAATGCATGGAGAGAACACTTATACTCTATGGATACACTAAAAACAGGAATTGGGCTTAGAGGTTATAACCAAAAAGATCCACTTGTTGAGTACAAAAAAGAATCATATAATATGTTCATTGAATTAATTTCAAATATTAAAACTGAAATTATCAAAGTATTATTTACAGTACAACTACAAAGTAATGAAGATACACAAAAAGAACAAGAAGCTTTAGAAAAAATGAAAGAAAAAATGGAAGAAGCTAATGAAGGTGCTATTACTAATGTAGAAGAACAAGAAATTCTTGCAGCTGAGAAAAAGATTGCTAGAAACGATCCTTGTCCTTGTGGTTCTGGAAAGAAATACAAGCAATGTCATGGAAAAAGCGGACCTAAAAGAGGTTTAGCAGCAGGGAACTAATTTGAATAAAAAATTAGTTAATTTCATCGTAAAAAAATATTTACGATTTGACAAAAAAAACCCTTTTATATCTATAAGTGCCATCTTGGCATTTGTAGGTGTTTCTATTGGAGTTATGGTTTTAATCCTTTCAATGGCTATTATGAATGGAACAGCTAAAGAGTTTGAAAAGAAACTTTTTACAATGAACTACCCTCTTACAATTTATTCTAAATTTAAAAACTCAATTGATGAATCTGTATTAACTACAATTCAAGAGAAATATCCACATTTACAATTTTCACCATATATTTCATCACAAGCAATTATTCAAAGTGGTGATTCAATGAGTGGGGGTATGATTTTTGGTATTATTCCTCAAAAAGAAGCTGCTATAAACTCTATTTATAAAGAGTCTTTAGGAGATTTAAAATTAAGAAAATACGATATTATAACTGGTGCTGGAATATCTGATAAACTATATTTAAATGCTGGAACTAAAGCTACATTATACTTTACAGATTTGAACCCTACTGGGTTTTCTATGATTCCTAAGATGAAAAGATTTACATACAAAAACTCTTTTAAATCAGGACTTAATGCCTATGATAAAGCATATATGTATACATCTATTGAAGCTTTAAGAACACTTCTTAAAAGACCTGATAATAGTTATGATGGAATACATGTATATTCAGAAGATGCCTTTGAAGATATTAAACAATTAAGAGAAGACCTAAAAGGCACAGGTGCTGGTGTTATTGGTTGGTGGCAACAAAATGGTAATTTCTTTGCCGCAATGAAAATGGAAAAAACAGCCCTTTTTATTGTTTTAATGCTTATTATTCTTGTGGCATCACTTAATATTATCTCTTCACTACTTATGACAGTAATGAGCAGAAGAAAAGAAATAGCCCTACTTTTATCAATGGGTGCTAGTGTAAAAGAGATTAAATCAATCTTCTTAAGACTTGGTACTATTATTGGATTCTCTGGAATATTCTGTGGAGTAATTCTAGGATTTATTGGATATTGGATTTTAGATACATTTGATATTGTATCTTTACCTGCTGATGTATATGGTACTGCTAAATTACCATTAGATCTATCTAGTACGGACTTTATATCTATAATTATAGGTGCAGTTGTTATTGTACTTTTATCTTCGTTTTATCCAGCATCAAGAGCAACAAAAATTGATGTTATTGATGTACTTAGAAATGAATAAGTCTTAATTGACTTATTTATTTCTTATTTGGTAGTTCAATTTTAAATACCGTTCCTTTATCCTCAATACTTTCACAAATAATATTACCTTCAAGTTTAGTAGTTATTAGATTATAAATAATACTTAACCCTAGTCCGCTTCCACCATCCTCTCTGCTTGTTGTAAAGAATGGATTAAATATCTTAGACATATTCTCAAGTGGCACTCCTTTTCCATAATCTCTAAAAGTTAAATGAATTATTTCACTCTCTTCATGTATATCAATATCAATACTATTCTCTTCATCTTTAGCATAAGCATGTTTTAGACAATTGATAATTAAATTTGTTAATATCTGAGATATAGCTCCTGGGTAAGAATTCATCATTATTTTTTGAGAACAGTTTACATTTACTTTGATTTTTGTTTTTTTAGTTACATTATTTAGACTAACTAAAATTTCGTTTATATATTCAAGTAAGTCAAATTCTCTTTGCTCATCACTTGATTGATCAACTGCTACTTGTTTGAAACTTCGAACTAATTGAGCTGTTTTTTGTAAATTTACATTTATACTAGCTGATAGTTCTTTTGAAGTATTAATAAAGTCTTCAAACTCTTCTTCACTTAATTCATCTTTTTCATAGTGTTTTGATAACTCTTCAGCCATTGACATAAAATGAGTAATACCCGTAAGGGAAAGTCCAACAGGCGTATTAATTTCATGAGCAACTCCAGCTACAAGCTCTCCTAGTCCAGCCATTTTCTCTGACTCAATCAAATTCTCTTGTGCTTGTTTTAATTCAATCATTGATTTTTGTAAATCTTTATTTGATTGTTTTAACTGTTTTGTTCTATCTTCAACTTTTACTTCTAGTGTTTCATTTAAAGTACGTATTTCATCTTCTGCTTTTATTCTAGCTTCTAGTTCTTTATCTCTTTCAAGAATTTTTTCTTCTAGTTGTTCAGAGTGTTCATTTAGTAGTTTTTCTTTCTCTTTAAAGTAGTTTATTTTTTTACTAAACTCTTCAGGAGAAATTCTCATATTTTTTAAAATATCTGTATAAACTTTAGATAGATTATTTGATTCTTCTTCTGAAAATATATTACTTTTTTTAAGAACTTTATATGCACCAGCAGTACCAAGTGTACCAGCAAGTGCTCTCTCAACAGAAGTATATAACTTAGATAGTTCTAGAATAGTTATATTTGAATTATCATCTAAAACAAACTTTTCTTTTAATCTTTGTATTGTTTTTTTTGTTTTATCTTTTGATAAATATTGGTTTAATATATTTTTAAAAAGTTCCATTTTTTCATTTAAATTTACATTTTTTTCTAAATCTCCATTGTAACTTTCTAAAGTTTTTTTATCTAAAATACCAATGAAATCCCTAGCTACTTTACTCTCTACTTCTGTAGATTTACTCATTAGGGAACCTATAATAAATGCACTAATATTAAAGATCATAGTCCAAAATACTGCATGAGGAATTGAAGTAAATCCAACCATTCCAAAAAGTTCTGTAGGTTTTAATAAAGCAATATCAAATAAACCGTTTTCAATAATAGAAGAAGAAATCCAATTACTTTTTTCAAATTGAGGAATAATCAAGGTATAAAACCAAATAAAGAATCCAGATAATAATGCAGCAATTGCTCCAAATCTATTAGCTTTTTCCCAAAATAAACCACCTATAATTACAGGAACAAACTGTAAAACAGCAGTGAAAGATATTAAACCGATATTAACAATCAAATTATTTTTTGATACATATAAATAAAAAATATAACTTAAATAAATTAATATTGTTACAATAAGCCATCTAATTTGAAGTAATCTTTTTTTCAAAAAGCTTAATGAAGAAAAACTTTCAATTAGTGGTAAAACAAAATAGTTACTAACCATAATAGACATAGCCAT
>DKNG01000128.1:6910-10395 GCA_002470185.1 Arcobacter sp. UBA7394
GATAAAGCATGTTGATCTCTTTCCATTGGAATAGTAAGTACATAAAAATCTCTAAGACTTTCAGTATGAGATAAAATCTCTCCACCCATTGCAATAGGAATAGTAAAAAATGTAATTAATAATAAGTATAAAGGAAATACCCACATAGCAGTTTTGATATGTTTCATATCTGAGTTTTCAACAACACTTACATGGAATTGTCTAGGTAAAAACATTACTGCAAACATTGATAATATTAATACACTTAACCAAGTAGAATAATCAACACTATCGCTACCTTGTCCTACTACTTTGAATAGCTCTTGTTTTGAAGCTTCGTTTAAGATTGTGCTAATATCTGGATAAACAAAATAAGATATAAATACCCCTACAATTATTAAAGCCACTAATTTTACAACAGATTCAACGGCAACAATAAATACCATCCCAAAATGCCGTTCTGAAGGGTCAAGTTTTCTAAGTCCAAAAATAATAGTAAAAAAGGACATTAAAACTACAATTAAAGTACCTACAATACTATCAACTTCAGAGCTACTTTGAATATAAGAAGCTTCATCTTTTGCTATTAGAATATTAATAGATTGAATAATTGCTTTTAACTGAATAGAGATATATGGAATAATCCCAACTAAAGCACCAAAACTTACAATTGCGCCTATTAACATAGATTTGTTATATCTTACAGATATTAAATCCGCTAAGCTTGTAACCTTATATAGTTCCTTAATTCGTATTAGTCTTTTAAGTAGCAATGGCCATAAAAAAATTGCTAAGGTTGGTCCTAAATAAACAGCAAGAAAAATTAAACCACTATTAGCAACTTTTCCAACACTACCATAATAGGTCCATGCAGTACAAAATATAGCTAAAGAAAGTGAATAAATATATGGGGCATAGGAAGATTTAAAAGTATAGTTTTTCTTCTCAATGAAATACGCTATTACAAATAAAAAAAGCATATATAATAAAAATATTGAAACTATTGTATATAATTCAAACATATTAGTACTCTTCTATTTTAATAAAACCTGAAATAATTTTCAATAATATAATAACTGAAATCCAAAATAAATAAATCATTATAAAACTATCAAATAATTTAGTAACATCTACTTTAAATATTAAATATACGTTGATTACAATAAAAAGTAATATAAATATATAAATATGAAATAAGTAGGAATTAAATAACTTTTTCATATTAACTCCTAAATCTGTATAAACATTAGATTATTATAGCACAGTATTAAAAGAAATAATGTTAAAGTATATATATTAAGAGAGGTTCATTATGGCTAAATTACAATTTGCAAAAAAACAAAATGATAATAATACTTTAAGCACGCAAACATGGAAGGTCCTTATTTGTGATGATGAAAAAGAAGTTCACACTATTACTAAAGCAGTATTAAGTGATTTTGTTTTTAAAAATAAAAAAATAGAATTCTTAAGTGCATACAGTGCAGAAGAAGCAATCCCTATATTAAAAGAAAATGATGATATCGCAATGATTCTACTTGATGTTGTAATGGAAAATGATATGGCTGGACTTAATCTTGTTAAAACAATAAGAGATGAACTAAAAAATAAAATGATCAGAATTGTACTTAGAACAGGGCAACCAGGATATGCTCCAGAAAAAGAAGTAATACAAAAATATGACATAAATGATTATAAAGAAAAAACTGAATTAACAGATATTAAACTATATACAGCTGTTATAAGTGCTTTACGTTCATATAAAGACTTGAGGGCAATTGAGAGAAGTAAAAAAGGCTTAGAGCAAGTAATAAAATCAACTAGAAATATTTATGAAAAAAATTCATTACAACTATTTGCAAGTGGAGTTTTAACACAAATAGTTTCTATTCTAAAACTCAATGGTCACTCTTTTTTATTAACTGCTGATGGTTTTTCTATTGAAAAAGACAATAATGGATTAAAGCTTTTGGCAACAACAGGAAAATATGATAAAAAAGAATTAGAAGAGATATTAACACAAGAAGTAAAAGATAATATCTTAAATGTTATAGAGAAAAAAGAGTCTATGTATTTAAATGATACTTATATCGGATACATCCCTTCTGATACGAATAAACAAAATATCATTTATATAAATGGCTGCAATAAACTAAATGAATTGGATAAAAATCTAATTAGTATCTTCTCAACAAATGTGTCATCAGCTTTTAATAAACTCTACTTAAACAAAGAGATAATCGATACTCAAAAAGAGTTGATTGAAACTTTAGGAGAAACAGTTGAAAGACGTTCAAAAGAAGCATCGCAACATGTAAAAAGAGTTGCAAATATTTCTTATGAATTAGCTCTTAGAATTGGTTTATCAAAAAAAGAAGCTACTTTAATAAGAAATGCCTCACCTATGCATGATGTTGGTAAGATTGGAATTCCTGATGCAATTTTATTAAAAGAGAGTTCATTAAATGAAGAAGAGTATGAACATATGAAAAAACATGCACAAATCGGTAGAGATATTTTAGCTCATTCACAAAGAAAAGTTCTAAAAGCTGCTTCTATTATTGCATATGAACATCATGAAAAATGGGATGGTTCTGGATATCCAAACTCTTTAAAAGCAGAAGAAATACATATATATGGAAGAATAACAGCTATTGCTGACGTATTTGATGCTTTATTACACAAAAGGTGTTACAAGCAGGCATGGCATATTAATGAGGTTATTAAGTATTTAAAAGATGAAAAAGGAAAACATTTTGATCCACAATTAGTGGATATTATTCTTGAAAATATTGAAGTTTTTAAAGATATAGAAAATATAGAGTAAGCCTAAAGCTTACTCTTTTTTATTCTTTATAAAATCAAATAACTCTATAGGAGAGTTAAGAATTCTTTTCCCTATATTTAAAGGAACAGAAAAGGCATCTTTTGTAAGGTTTGTAGAAATTTTAGGGTTGTTTAAAGGCCCAAAAACTTTAACTTGTGTTGAAACTCTTTTATTTTTTCCTAACAGTACATAATTTACTACAGGAATTGCTCCTACTAATTTAGAATAGTTTTTAAAGAATACTAATTTAATATTAGAATCAATTGTCAAAGTATTTATATCAACACTTCCTGTTCCATCAAAATCAATACCATTTCCAACAGTTACAAGTTTTGTAATGTCTAATTTATTTTTTACTTTATCTAAGGTAAATTCTAATACTCCATCACTTATTTCATAACCAGTTAATGTAAAACCTTTATTTGAAGCCATTCCAACAACAGAAGGTACAGCTAATAATGGATTAATCAAAGCAGGAGAACTATGAATAAATAAAAGTAAATTATTTAAAATTGCTAAGTCATCAATTTTTACATTTGTTAATATTAATTTACCTTTTAAATCATCTTTTTTCCCATTAGCTAAAAGCATTAATGTTCCACCTTTTACAATATTCTTATCAAATATTGTATTTACAAAAACGTCACTAAAGTTATTAGCATAAATATCAATTTGACCA
>DKNG01000170.1:0-6512 GCA_002470185.1 Arcobacter sp. UBA7394
TTTTTTTATTTATATATAATTTACTTACACAAGAAGTACACATGAAAATGTTATTATTACAAATAAATAAATAAATATAAACAAAAAGGACAGGATCATGGAAGATTTAAAATTAAATATTTCTATAAACGATAGTGACAATATTAAGTTAAATGAAAAAATTAATAAACTGAATATTACACTAGATGAGTATATTGGTAAACTAATTGAAAAAGACATTAATAGTATTGTTCAATTAGATAATGGTTTTTATTACAACAAAGCAACTTCAAAACTATTCAACAGCTACGATGAACAGGTTAAACTTACAAGAATTGAAGAAGCTCTATTCTCTTTATTATTAGAAAATAAAGGTGAAATTGTTCCTATTGAAACAATTCATAGTGTTGCATGGAAAGGTAAAAATATGACTAGATTTACTCTAAGAAATAAAGTTAAAACTTTAAGAGATAAAACATATTATGATCTAATTAAAAACCATTCTAATATCGGTTACTCAATGAACTAATCTTTTATAAATAGTTCTTATTTATAGATAGTAGGGGGATTTTTCTTTCAAAAAAATTCCACAGAAAAAATTATTATTACCTGAAATATGAGTTAGATATATTATATTATGTCTAACTCATCTACTTTATATTCCATCAAAAAACAATCAAAATTGCTATACTTCCATTATAAAAAAATAGAAAATCATACTTTTTTACATGTAAATAATTGAATTTTTAAAAGAATTTCGAAAAAAAATTATAATTTAGAATGATATAATAATAAATAAACTTGGATAATATAATGTTTTTATTGAGAAAAAGATGTCTTAAATATATGATTTAGTATAAATATAATGTAATAAATAAAAGTTTTGTTCATAAAAATAGCTAAGTAAACTTAATTACTTGGCTATTTTATTGTACGACCATCTTCTAGTTTGATTTGGTCTCTGCCATTCTCTTTTGCTTCATATAATAACATATCAGCTTTTTGAATAGTATTTTCATAAGAGTCATGATTAGGTCTAATAGACACACCTGCTGAGAATGTAACTTTGATTTTATTCCCTTTATATAAGAAACTATTTGAAGTTACAATTGTTTTGATTCTTTTTAAGTATTGTAGTAATTCTCTGTTTAGATTGAAGTGTACTATAGCTACAAACTCTTCTCCACCATATCTTCCTACAATATCTTCATCTCGTGTGTTTTTATCTAATATTTTTGCAAATGTTGATAAAATCACGTCCCCACAGTCATGTCCATAAGTATCATTGATTTTTTTGAAGTAGTCTAAATCAAAGAATACAACAGCATACTGTGTATTGCTTCTTTTGTATCGACTTTCAATTCTTTTTACTTCTTCATCATAAGCTCGTCTTGTAAGTAATCCAGTAAGGTGATCTTTCATACTTTCGCTTTTTGACTTAGTTAACTCTTCTTCAAGTGTTTTTACTTTTTCTTCAAGTTCTTGAACTTTAGATTTTCCACTTTTTAGTTTGTCACTTACTGTATCCATTTCATCTTCAATAGACCCTGCCGCAGCTACTAATTCTGTTTGTAGTTCTTCTAATTCTTTTAGTCCATTATTGCTAAGATCAATTGATTGAATTTTCTCTTTTATACTTAAAACATTTTTAGAACCAGTTCCACTACTTGAAATTGCATCATTTAGGTATTGTCCCATTAGTGTTACGAATTTAGAAATATCAGAAGTTTGTTCAATAACTAACTTTTTATCTGCTTCAAATCTTTTTAAGATAAAGTCTTCGATTTTTCCTTGAACTTCTTCTTTGAAAAGCAGTTGAGGATTTGCCTCAATCTTTATAAATAAATGTTCTATCTTATCATCCACATCTAAACATATTGATGGTAAAACTGACTTTCTAAGTAGTGAAGCTAAAGGTTCTACATTTTCCGCAGTAACTCTTTTTAGTAATAGAGGAATTAATTTTTGAATTGAATCTATGTTATTACTCTTAACTTCACTTCTCTCTTTTTGTGATAAGTTTTCTATAATATCTTTTACTTCCATTTTTTACCTACTTATTTGAAATTATTTAATTTATGATAATAATTTTTTTGTAACTTCGTTTATTCTTTTTCCATCTGCAACACCTGCAAATCTCTTTGTTGCTTGACCCATTACTTTACCCATGTCTTTCATTGATGTAGCAGCTACTGCTTCAACAATTTCTTTCATTCCAGCTTCAAGTTCTTCATCACTTAACTGTTTTGGTAAATAAATACTAAATACGTCAATTTGTTCTTGTTCTTTTGCTACTAAATCATCTCTAGAAGCGGCTTTATATTGAGTAACTGCTTCTTCTCTTTGTTTAATACCTTTTTGAATAAGTTTAATAATATCTTCGTCTGTTAATTCAATTCTTTCATCAACTTCGATTTGTTTAATCATAGTATTAATTGCTCTAATTGAGTCTCTTTTTACAACGTTTTTTTCTCTCATTGCAACTTTTACATCATCTTTAAGTTGTTGTTTCAAACTCATGTATATCCTTGTTAAAAAATTATTTTATAAAATTTATCATTATTATAGCAACTTACGAATTAAAGCTCTCTATTAATTCTTCTAGTTCTAAAAATCTCTCTACTTTCTGCTCATAAATAATTTCTGTATCTTCTAACTCTTTTGATACAGCAACTATACCTTTTTGCTCATAACAAGCAGGGTTCATAAGACACTCATTTATCTCTTCTATTTTCTCTTCTAGTTTTTCTATTTCTTCTGGTAGAGAATCATGATCTCTTTGATCTTTGTATGATAGTTTTGTTTGTTTTTTTACTGTTTGTTTTGGTTTCTCTTGGGCTTGTTTTTTTGTTTCAGCCTCTAAACTTTCTAAATCAATAATCTCTTTTTCAATTTCTAAATATTCAGAATATGGTTGGAAACTCTCTTCAACTAAACCATCTTTACCTTTGAAAACAAATAGTTTTTTTGCAATTTTATCTACAAAATATCTATCATGAGATACAAATATCAATGCCCCTTGGAAGCTTTGTAAATACTCTTCTAAAATATTAATAGTAGGAATATCTAAATCATTTGTAGGCTCATCAAGGATTAAACAATCAACTTTTTTAGTAAATAATAAAGCTAAAGCAACTCTATTTTTTTCACCACCACTTAAAACACCTACTTTTTTATCTAGGTATTCTCTTGGGAATAAGAAGTTTTTTAAGTATCCGTAAACGTGTTGGTCTCTTCCATCTGGTAGAGTAACTCTATCTCCTCCATCTGGACAAAAGATATCCATAATATTTTTATTATCATCAAGCATATCTCTTTGCTGATCAAAATATCCAATATTAAAGTCACCTTTTTTGAACTTACCACTATCTACTTCAAGTTTTTCCATAAAGATTTTAAGAAGTGTAGATTTTCCACTCCCATTTGGTCCTACAATTGCAATAGTATCTTTTTGAAGAATTCTAGATGTGAAGTCTCTTATTAGTTCTTTATCACCTAAGCTTTTACAAACATCATCTAATTCGTAAAGCATTTTCTTTTTATTTCTTTGTTTGTCTTCTGTATTAAAGGCTTTTTGTTCTCTTTCTAATTCGATGCTCATTTTTCTAATAGCAGCTGGGTTTGATTTTGCTTTTTGTTTAAGATCTAGATATTCAGATTTTCTTCTTTCATTTCTTTTTCTTCTCGCTGTAACTCCCCTTTGCATCCAATGAGCTTCTCTTTTTACTAATCGAAGTAAGTTTTGATGATCTTTTTGTAAGTTTTCTAATAGTTGTTGTTTTTGTTCTAAATAAGAAGAATAACCACCATGGAATTTTTTTAGAGTTCCACCTTCAACTTCTACAACAGAAGTAGCAATATTATCAATAAAATATCTATCATGTGAGATGAATAATAGAGTGAAGTTATTCTTTAAAAGTAAACTCTCTAAAAATTCAACCATATAAACATCAAGGTGATTCGTAGGCTCATCTAAAAGTAGTACATCAGGTTTTTTTAGTAGTAGTCCTGCAAGACTAACTCTTCTTTGTTCTCCACCACTTAGTAAGTTTACATCTTTGAATTCATATTGTTTTAATTTAAACTCTTTTAAAACTCTCTCAATTGTATTATCTAAATCCCATGCATTATGAAAATCAATAAATGTAGCTAATTGACTTTGTCTTTTAATTAACTCTTCATTTTCATAATCAGTAGAAATTTTTAAAGTAATTTCTTCATATTCAGTTCTAGCTTCTTTTATCTCTTTTAACTGTCCTTCAATCGCATCTCGAACATTAAGACCTGCTTTAAACTTTGGTTGTTGATCTAACATCTCAATTTTTAATGACTTATCAATAGAGATTTCTCCTGAGTCTGGCTCAACATCTCTAGTAATAATTTTGAATAATGTTGATTTTCCTTGTCCATTTTGACCAATTACTGCAATTCTTTGTCCTCTATTTAGAGTAAAGTTTGCATCTTTTAAAATTGTTTTTATATCATATTGTTTTGATATGTTTTGTAAATCTACTAATGCCATATTATTTCTTGAAACTCCCGTAAAATAAGTATTTTACATATACTAATATATTTGTTATTTAATAAAATATATTATCTAAAATCTTGTTATAGACTGCTTTGCTAATTTTTTGCTTTACTTGTCTTTTGTTAATACTTTCGTTATTATATGTGTGCCTAACAAATATTTAAATTCAAAAAATAAAAATTAAAGAATAATAATGAAACATAATAAGAAACAAGACAATATAGCTATGCTTATTGACTGCGATAATGTAAGTTCGAAATATATAGATAGTATTGTAAATGATTTATCTAAATATGGTGTTGTTAATATTAGAAAAGCCTATGGAAACTGGAAGAATCCAAAACTAAAAGGTTGGGAAGAGTCATTACTTGAGTATGCAATCAAACCAATACAACAGTTTGATTATACAAAAGGCAAAAATGCCAGTGATATTGCAATGGTTATTGATATTATGGATTTACTTTATACGAAAGACTTAAGTGCAATTGCTTTAGTTACAAGTGATAGTGATTTTTCACCTGTTGTTTCTCGTATTCTTTCAGATGGTTTAACTGTTTATGGTTATGGGGAGTCAAAAACTCCAGGCTCACTTGTAAATGCCTGCTCTCAGTTTATTTATACAGAAAAACTTTATGAGTCTTCTAATGAAGATTGTTCAGAAGAGAAAAGCAGTAAGGTAAATCAAAAAGATTTAAGAAAAGATACAAAACTAGTTCATACCCTAAGAATGGCAGTTGAACAAACATCTGATCATAATGGTTGGTCTAATATTGCAGCTGTTGGATTGTATATTTCACAAAACTCTTCATTTTCACCTATTAACTATGGCTATCAAAAACTAAGCCATCTTATTAAAGCAACTGGATTATTTCATATTGAAATTGAAGGTGATAATAACCAAGTGATGTTTATTAAAGATAATAGAAACTAAGCTATTTTTTTATTCTTTTAGAGAAAGGAATTTTTCCTTTTTCTAAAGATTTCTCATATTTATATACGGAATAAATACCACTTGCTATTGCTAAACTACTTATTATTTCTATCATCTATTGAATCCTCTATAGTTTTTAATTCGTCAATTAAACCCATTTTATAATCACCGTTTTTAACGCTGTTTATTTTATTTTTCTGTTTATTTATCTCTTCTTTAAATTCAACAATAAAGTTTTTTTCTTTTTTTATATAATAATAAACTAACTCGTTTAACCATGTAGAGGCATCAATTCTGCCTTTTTTGTATTTATCTGATACTTCAATATTTTTATTGAATTTATAAAATACAGTATGCCTATTTAGCTCATCACTAACTTTTTCTAAGATATCTATTGACTTTTTCATTTTGCAATATTAACCAAATTAAAAAAATTATATTCAAAATATTGCATATTGTAATATCTTGCAATCTTTTTGCATATAGAGTTGTTAATCTTCTAAAAATGATTAAGGAAGAGATTATGAAAAAGTTATCACTATTTGTATTCATAGATGGGTTTGGATGGGAAGTTTATAAAAAGCATGGTTTTAATAATAAAGCTATTGATACAAGAAAAAGATTAAAAACTACATTTGGTTTTTCTTCAGGTGCTGATCCTTCTATTTTAACTGGAAGATACCCTGATGAACATACACACTGGTCTAGTTTTTATTATGATCCTAAAAATTCACCTTTTAAATTTTGTAAATATCTGTCTTTTTTACCTAAAAGAATATTTGATAGATTTAGACCTAGACACTATTTAAGTAGAGCTATGAAATTTATCAATGGATATACAGGTTATTTTGAAATTTATTCTGTGCCATTTGCACATCTTCCTTATTTTGATTACTTGGAAAAACATGATTATTTTGTTCCAAATGGGATTTTAAAAACTGACACTATCTTTGATTGGTGTGTACAAAATGATATTCCTTACCACTGCTCGAACTGGAGAAAAAGTGAAACATATAATATCAATGCTTTAAAAGAAAAGATTGATGAAGGTGATATTGAGTTTTCATATCTTTA
>DKNG01000170.1:6611-7512 GCA_002470185.1 Arcobacter sp. UBA7394
TCAAATGTTTATGATTATGCAAATGATAAATATGATGAAGTTTCTTTACATATTTTTAGTGACCATGGAATGTGTGATACTAAAGGTAGTGTTGATTTAATCAAAGTTATTGAGAATACAGGTTTAGTTTATGGAAAAGATTATGTTGCTATGTATGATTCAACAATGGCAAGATTTTGGTTTATGAATGATGAAGCTAGAGAGACAATCGAAGATGTTTTATCATTTCAAAGTAGCGGAAAAATTGTAAATGATGATGAGTTAAAAGAAATGAGAGTTTTCTTTGAAGATAGAAGATTTGGAGAACTATTCTTTTTAACTAATCCTGGAACTTTAATTAACCCAAGTTATTTTGGATTACAAGCAATTCCTGGAATGCATGGTTTTCACCCAGATCATAAAGATTCATATTCACTTATGTTTTCAAGTACAAGTATAGATGAGAATATTAATTCAATTACTGATATTAGAAAAGTTATGGAAAAAGAGATAAAAAATGAAAAATAAAGCTTTTAAAACTGATGATCTTTTTATTGTTAATCCTTTATATTTCTTAAAAGAATTATTATATAAAGCACCATCAATTCTTATTGCTGCAATTATTGGAATCTTAGTTGCTACATATTTTGCAAATAAGTTTACAACTGTTTCTTATAAATCAGTTGCAAAAATAATTAGATATGACAAAAAAATATCTATGCCAAAAGATGTACCTTATAAATTCCAAAACTTTAACTATGACACTGCTTTACAAACTATAAGAACAAGAGAAAATTTAAACGAAGCTATTAAAGCATTAAATCTTGATACAACAGTTGAAAAAATATATTCATCGTATGAGATTAAAAGAAGAAAAAGATCAGACATTATTGAGATTCTTTTTACTAATGGTAATAAAGAA
>DKNG01000103.1:0-260 GCA_002470185.1 Arcobacter sp. UBA7394
TATGAAGCAAAAAAACTTCTTAACTCTTCTGAGTCTCAATGGGATAGAATTAGAAACTTAATGAAAGCAAAAAATGATAGTACTTTTAAGGCTTTAAAAGAGGGTTATAGAAATGGAATTGTAAAAGAATTCTCTGAAGATGAAAAACAAGCAGCTTCAAAAGTATTTGAGCTTTTATATAAAGAAGGTGGTAAGTCTTTAGTAGGTAAAAGTACCCACTTAGATAAAGATACATTCTGGGATTTTAAACCAGATATTAA
>DKNG01000103.1:453-1389 GCA_002470185.1 Arcobacter sp. UBA7394
TTAACTAGAGTATTAATAGCTTTTTCTATTGCAATGAGTTTAGGAGTATTCTTTGGTATTTTAATGGGCTCTTTTAAAAGAGTTGATAATGCCTTTGATACGATTTTAGTTATTGGACTAAATATTCCAGCTTTAGTAACTATAATCATTTGTTACATCTGGTTTGGACTTACAGATACAGCAGCACTTTTAGCTGTGATAATAAATAAAGTACCTACAGTAATTGTAACAATAAGAGAAGGTGCTAGAGCTATTGATAAAAAATATATGCAAATAGCTCAAATTTACAAAGTATCAAAACTTGAGACTATCACTAAGGTATATTTACCTCAAATTTATCCATATATAATGGCTAGTGCTAGAACTGGGTTGTCTTTAATATGGAAGATTGTATTAGTAGTTGAGTTATTAGGTAGAAGTTCAGGAATGGGGTTTCAGTTATCAATGTTTTTCCAGTTCTTTGATATTACTAGTATTATGGCTTATTCTATGGCTTTTATAATTGTGATTTTATTTATTGAAACATATATTTTAAGACCCTTAGATTTAAAAGCTAACAAGTGGAGATAATATGTTAGATATAAATATTAAACATAAAGAGTTTGAAAACTTTCCTATTATAAAAGATTTTAATTTACAAGTTAAAACTTCTGAGTTTATATCAATAATTGGTCCTTCTGGTTGTGGAAAAACAACACTTTTAAATATTATCTCAAATTTAGATAAGAAGTATCATGGACATATAAAACTAGATTCAAAAGATCAAATATCTAGTAATATTGGTTTTATGTTTCAAGACTCTAGATTAATTCCTTGGCTTAGTGTTTTTGAAAATATTATGTTGGTATCTCTTAATAAAAATGTTGATGATATTATTCAAGCTTTAAGCAATATTGGTTTACATGACTATATTAACTCTTATCCAAAAGAGTTATC
>DKNG01000103.1:1480-2510 GCA_002470185.1 Arcobacter sp. UBA7394
TAATACTTTTAGATGAACCTTTTATTTCTTTGGATCATCCAAGTGCACAAGCTTTAAGAAAAGATTTTTTGACTATGTGCAAAGAGTATTTACCTACAGTTATTTTAGTTACACATGATTTAGAAGAGGCAATTTCTTTATCTAAAAGAATTATATTTTTAGATTCAAAGCCTATGAAAATAGTATTAGATTATAAAAACAATAGCGATTTTTCAAACAATTTAAATCATGAAGATATTCAAAATATAAAAGCAGAACTTTTAGATGAAAATCCTTTTATCCTAAGTGGTAAGCTAAAAGAAAATCCTGCTTCTAATTTATTCTCAATCATAAATTAGAAGCATAAATATAAAAAGTGCTAAGAAGTATTACTAATATAAATAGTTTTTTCATAACTACTCTTTACACCCAACTTGAAATGAAGCAATACCTAATGTATCTAAATCATTTGTAGGATGCAAAAATCCATCTTGAGGTGAAGTTGACACTAGTGCTCTTGGATGCATTAATGAAACTGGTTGTCTAAGTTGTCCATTAAACTCTCTAAAGCTTAGTTTTCTTCCCTTATATGCTGCAAGTTCAAACTTATCAGAATATAAAAAGTCTAAATTTGATTTAAAATCTATTTTCTTTGTTTTAGTAATAAGTGTAACAATTGATCTAGTTGCTACCCATGAAGAGTAATCTTTTGAATTCATAGCTCTTTTTGCAAACTTATTAAATCTATTTTGCATTTGTGCTGCACCCCATTGTTCAATAACATGACTCCAAGCTTGTGCTTTTAAACCTTGCGTTCCAGCTATTGGTCTAGGAAGCCAAGTATTAAAATATAAATACTCACCAAAATCACCATGAAAATCAGCAGTTAAAACCACATCATAGTCTCTACTTTGAGTAAGTGCTGGGATTTCTAATTGAGCTTTTCTTCTTATATCAGCATTTAATTTCCATATTTTTTCTTCTATGATTTTTCCACCAAATTTTTTAGCAGAAGCTCTTAAAGATTTAGCAATTAATTCATCTTTTTCAT
>DKNG01000061.1:0-8927 GCA_002470185.1 Arcobacter sp. UBA7394
CTTGCATAATTTTCATCAGGATGTTGATTCCCATTCTCTTTTTTATTGTTTAAGTGAGTTAAATAAACTCCCATACAAGGATGTAAAGATACTTTTTTTAGGATATCACTGTAGTTCCCAAAAGCATTTTCATAAAAAATATCATAAAAATTTGCCATTCCTAGGGCATCTAACTCTAAGTTTGATTTATCGGAAATAACAATAATTTCACTTAAAGCCTGAGCAATTCTATGTCTTACTAAGTCATTACTATCAATTTCTTTTGCATTTGTTATAGGATTATTTACACTCATATTACTATTTGCTTTTGCTAAAGTTCTATGCCACCATGCCATTCTAAAATAAAAGTTATACGGTAGTGTTGCATTTCCAACTCCAATAATATTTCCACTCCCATTATCCCCTGAGGCTGTTATTGCTTGAGTTCTAAAATCTTGCCAAATTTGATTTACTCTATTTTCAAAACGATCTGTATTATCAAAACTTGAATTTAATTGATTATCAAGCCATGTTTCAATTCCTGTACTTGCAACATTTGAAATGGTGTCATAATTTGCACCTAGTGTTGCTTGCATTAAAAAAAATGATGCATCTTCTAAAGTATCTGCCATTAAAGATCCTTACTTGAAATATTAGACCAGTAGTCTAAAAAACAGATTCTAAAACTTTTTTACTTAATTTTAGATTATTAAAAATATATTTTAAAGGGATTGTTTGTGTACGAGAGCTTAGATAAACTAAGTTATTTTATTAGTTTATCTATTTCTTCTTCAATGAAGTCTTTGTTTAATAAAGCTGATATATCTTTTTCAATTAATGCGATATCATCTGTTAATGTAATAAGATCTATGTCTTCTTTGTTTATCATTCCAGTTGGATATAGAGATTTTTTAATAAATTTTACTAAGTATTTCCAATACTCAACACCAACTAAATATACTTTGAATCCACCTGCCATTTTACCTGTTTGTGTTAGTGTTAAAACTTCAAACATTTCATCTAAAGTTCCGAAACCACCGGGGAAAACTATACATGCTCTTGAATATTTAACTAACATATACTTTCTTGAAAAAAAGTAATTGAACATCAAGCTTTTTGTTGTATAAGGATTTGATGAATCCTCAAAAGGTAACTTAATACTTAATCCAATTGATTCAGCATTATTTGATTTGTATGCACCTCTATTAGCTGCTTCCATTATTCCTTTACCACCGCCACTTATGATATTAATGCCTCTTTGGGCTAGGTTGTAGGCAAGTTTTTGGGCTAGAATTGCATGTTTATCTGATTGTGCAGTTCTTGCACTACCAAACATTGTTATATTATTTTCAAGATTTTGTAAAAGTTCTTTTCCTTCATTAAAATCATCAGCTATTCTTCTTTTGTAAATTGGGTCATCTTTTTTCATGATTTCCTCCTTTATCCTTGTTATTTCTATTATATGCCCACTTTTCTTATATAACCTATGCTTAGAAATATTAATTATTTTTTTTAAAAAACTAAAAACTCACTAATTACTCACCAAATTGTTATAATGTTCATATATAAAGCTAAGGAGTCATTTTGTTTAGTGAAAAGAATATTCCAAAACTGATTATTTTAACACCAATAATAACAGTTTTTATGATTGCATTTTTTACAATATACTTTTTTATACAAAATCAGAATAATTATTTTGAGGAAGAAAGTTTACGTATTGAGAATGAATACATTCAAAAACAAAAAAAACTACTTGAAAAAGAAGTAAATTATATTATTAACTATTTAGAGCATACAGTTAAAAGAAATAAAAACTTAAATGAGAAAGAATTAAAGTTTGAACTTTTAAAATATATTGAGTCAATTAGATATGAAAAATATGGATATATTTGGGTTCATGATACCTCTTATTATTTAAGAGCACACCCTTTTAGACAAAAAAGTATAAATACATATGATATAAATTTAAAAGATGCCATTGGTACTCTTATTACGAAGCAATTTATTGATGAAACAATAAAGAAACCAAATGGTGTTTTTATTGAATATTTTTGGGCAAAACCAAAAGAGATACACCCTTCTAAAAAGTTAGGATTTTTTAGACTATACGAGAAATATAATTGGGTAATTGGATCAGGTTTATATATAGACGATATTCAAAAATCAATTTTTCAGAATAAAAAACTGCTAGAGAAAAGAATAAATAAATATATACGTCTTGTTGTAACTATTTCAATTTTAGTGATTTTATTTATTGGTTTATTGACTTTTTTTATCTCAAGAAAGATTATTCAAGTATTCAAAGATTATCAAGATAATGTACAGAAAAAAGAGTTATTATTAGAAGATTTAAATCAAAATTTAGAGTTAAAAGTTGAGAAAGCAATTAATGATATTAAGAAAAAAGATAAGGCAATGCTTCATCAATCAAGACTAGCACGTATGGGTGCAATGCTTTCTATGATTGCTCATCAATGGCGACAACCCTTAAGTGAAGTTTCTGGAATTCTAATGGAATTAGAAACAGCAAATAAGTTTAATAATGTAAGTTCAGATTTAATAAATGAGTCTGTAAAAGATTCAAATAAACAAATACAGTTTATGTCAAATACAATAGAAGATTTTAGAAACTTTTTTAAACCAGATAAACAAAAAATAGATTTTTATATACAAGATGCTTGTAATGAAGCTCTTACTTTAGTGGATGCTTCTATTAAAAACTTTAATATTGAATTAAAACAAAATATAAAAGAGAATTGTCTAATTCATGGCTATGAAAGAGAATTCTCTCAAGTGATTTTAAATCTAATGTCTAATGCAAAAGATGTATTAATACAAAGAGAGATTATAAATCCTTCAATATATTTAGAGTTAGATAGACAAGATAATTATGCAATTATTAAAGTTTTAGATAATGCTGGAGGAATAGAGGAAGAGCATATTGATCTAATTTTTGAACCATATTTTACAACAAAAAGTGCAGCAAAAGGGACAGGTCTTGGACTGTATATGGCAAAAATGATTATTGAAAAAAACATGGGAGGAGAATTAATGGTTGAAAATACACAAGAGGGTGCACAGTTTTTAATTATTTTACCAATTGATGATATGAAAAAAAATGAATAGTCACTAAAATGACACTTTTTTGATACCTTATTAAAGTACTCTGCTTTATTCAAATGTGATAACAAAATAACTCAATATGGTGATAAAATGAAAAAATCTAATAAGGCTTGTGTTTTCTCAGTTCCAAGGGCAGTTTTAAATATAAATAAAAAATATGATTATCCTATTTATAGAAAAGTGGATGAAAAGATTTTTAGAATTTTATTAGATAAAAATAATGTCTATGATGAAAGAAAAGACCTTTTTATTAGGGACGAAAATATTGAACAAGTGTTTATTGATGTTCAAGATAAACTAAAATATCAAGATGATATTCAAGAACATATCTCTAATATTATCGATGATGATAATATTTCATTAAATATAAAAGCTGGGTTAATAAATGATATTGCAAAAGAGACAGTAAATGATCTTTTTGAGAATGAATTAGATTTCAAAAAATTACAAAAAGTTGATAACCTATTATCAAATAGTATTGATTTTATTCTAAAAGACGATACTGCTCTTGATACAATGCTTAAGATAACATCTTATGATTATTATACATATACTCATTGTATTGATGTATCAACTTATTGTATGGGATTTGGTTTATATTTAGGTCTTAATAAAGATGATGTAAAACTTCTAGGAAAAGCTGGAATGCTCCATGATATTGGTAAAAAATATATTGATAGAAGTATTATTTGTAAAAAAGGTAGATTAACAAAAGAAGAGATTGCTATTGTGCAAAGACATCCTGTATATTCTGCTCAGATGTTACAAATAAAAGGTGAGCCAGATATAAGACTTCTTAGAATTGTAGAACAACACCATGAAAAATGTGATGGCACTGGTTATCCAAAAGGTTTGCAAGAACATGAAATAGATGATTTTGCAAAAATAGTTAGTATTTGTGATATATTTAATGCACTTACAACTAGACGAACATATAAAGATAGAATGACTACATACGATGCAATTATGCTTATGTATGAAAAAATGGGTAATGAACTTTGTTTATTTTACTTAGAAAAATTTGTTAAGTTTCTCAAGCTATCTTAACAAATCCTAATGCCTGTTTTTATAAAATAGTATTATAAATAAAGGGTCTATATGGAAAATCTACTTAGTCAACTTCAAAACTATACAGTTCTTTGTGTAGAAGATGAAGATGGAATTCGAAAAAGATTAGTTAACACACTAAAATATTACTTCCATGAGGTTTATGAGGCTTCAAATGGAGATGATGGATATGATTTATATAAAGAGTATAAACCAAGCCTAATAATTAGTGATATTGAAATGCCAAATAAAAATGGTATATCAATGATAGAAGACATTAGAAAAAGTGATCTTGATACTATTGTAATAATGATTACAGCTTACAGTACAGAAGAGTACTTACTTGAATTAATTAATTTAAATATCAATCAATATATTTTAAAACCTGTGAATTCTGAATTACTTTTAAATGGAATTGTGAAATCTTTTGGAAATAAATTAATCAATAAAATTGAGTTTAACGAAGAATTGCATTTTGATATGCAAGCAAGGGAACTTATATACAAAGAAGAAATTATCCCTTTGAGGAAGAGGGATAAAGACTTCATTTTGCTCTTACATAAAAATAAAAATTGTGTTGTTAGCTACGATTTAATCGAAGAGAATCTTTGGCGGGATAGGTCAATGAGTATGAGTGCCCTAAAGACATTTATTAAGGAGTTCCGCCAAAGAGTTCCAATCGATTTGATTGTAAATATACCCCAAGAAGGTTACAAATTAATTACTTTTTAAAAAACTCACTATAAACTCACTTGTATATTTTAAACTTCTTATATCAATTAACTAAGGAGTTTCAAATGATTAAAAAAAGTTTAATAGTACTTTCAATAGCAGGTGTTGCGTTTGCTGGAAATGTAAAAATGGATTTAAATGCAAAGTATGGAGCAAATAACTTTCATACAAAAGGTGCTGTAGAGTTCTCAAAGCTTGTAAAAGATTACACAAAAGGTTCAGTTAATATCACTGTTCACCCAGGGTCTGCACTTATTAAAGGTAATCCTTTAAAAGCTGTAAAAGATGGAACTGTTGCAATGACTGATATGTTCATTCCTTTCACATCAGGTGGAGGTAAAGTATTTGGTGTTTCTGCATTACCATTTATTGCAAGCTCTTACGATGACGCTTTCAAATTATACCAATTATCTAAACCAGCATATGAAAAAACTGCTAAAAAATGGAATCAAAAATTCCTTTATTCTGTAACATGGCCAGCATCTGGTTTTTACTCTAAAAAAGAATTAACTTCAATTTCTGATTTTAAAGGTGTTAAAACTAGAACTTATGACAAAAATTCAGCTGCATTTGTAAACAAAGCTGGTGGTTCGGCTGTTGCATTACCATGGGGTGAGGTTTACTCTTCATTAAGAACTGGAATGGTTGATTCTGTTGTAACTTCGTCTTCATCTGGAAAAGATGGTAAGTTTTGGGAAGTATTAGATAACTATACAAAAATCAACTATGCATACCCATTACAAGCAGTTACTATTAACTTAGATTACTGGAACGCTTTAAACAAAGATCAAAAAGATGCACTTACAAGAGCAGCAGCTTTAATTGAGAAAAAACAATGGGAAGCTGTAAAAGTAGAAGAAAAAACTGCATTAGAAACATTAGCTAAAAATGGAATTAAAATTAATGAAGCAAGTCCTGAACTTAAAAAAGAGTTAGATGGTATTGCTTTAGAATTATTAACTCAATACTTAGAAGGTGCTAACTCTCAAATCCAAGGGATTTTCAAAGAGTATAGAAAGTAATTAATATGAATTTCTTTAACATTATAGATAAGTTGAGCAAAGGCTCAGCTTACCTAGCGGGATTCACGCTAGTGTCACTAGTTTTATTAATATTAACGGAAATCTTTTTAAGATCGTTTTTTGATATTTCTACAATGATTGCTGATGAGTATAGTGGATATTTATATCTAGCTTCTATCTTTTTAGCATTAGCTTATGCATTTTCTCAAGATGCCCACATCAGAATTAACATAGTTACTTCAAGGTTATCAAAAAAAGTAAATAAAAAAATCGATATTCTTGCAGCAATTATCACATTAGCTGTATTGGCTTTTGCATTATATAGAACAATTTTATTTACATATGATTCATATGAATTAGAGATGTTATCAGAAAACGTTTCAGAAACACCTCTTTATTTAACTCAACTTGCAATGCCAATAGGTATAACTATTTTTATGTTAGTTGTAGTTGCATTTATTTTCAAAGGATTCTCAAATGATAGCTGATCCACTAATTTTATCAATTATTTTAATAGCAATCATGTTTGTGTTTCTTCTTTCTTCTTTATGGATTGGGGTTTCATTAATTTTAACAGGTATTATAGGAATGCTTCTGTTTGATCATAATTTACCACCAGTTATTTCTGTATATGACAAAATTGGAGATTTATTAGCAGGTTCACTTTATGATGCTATGAATTCATGGTCACTAGCAGCTCTTCCTATGTTTATTTTAATGGGAGAGATTTTATATAAATCATCTATTTCAACTAAGTTATTAAATGGTTTAAAACCGTGGCTTGTGCATATTCCAGGAGGACTTCTTCATGTAAACGTAGCTGCTTGTTCACTATTTGCAGCAGTTTCAGGATCAAGTGCAGCTACAACTGCAACAGTTGGAAAAATCACATTAGATGAGCTTAAAAAAAGAGGTTACTCTAAAGAGTTAGCAATGGGATCATTAGCTGGTTCTGGTACTTTAGGATTTTTAATTCCACCTTCTTTAATTATGATTATTTATGGTGTAATGTCTGATGTCTCAATTGGTAAACTTTTTGTTGCAGGTATTTTGCCCGGACTTCTTATGGCTTCTTTATACTCATTTTATATTATGTATAAAGCAAAAGTTGATCCATCTGTATTACCAGAGGTTGAAGAAACATTTACATGGTCTGATAAATTAGAATCATTAAAAGATTTAGCTCCAATTTTTACACTTATTACACTAGTACTTGGTTCAATTTATGGAGGATTTGCAACTCCAACTGAAGCAGCTGCTTTAGGTGTTTTAGGTTCATTACTTTTAGCATTTTATTTTAAGGCGATTGATTTAGAAGTAATTAAAAATGCTATTTTAAATACAGTTAAAACATCTGTAATGATTGGATTTATCATAGCTGGTGCTGTTTTCTTATCACAAGTTATTGGATTCTTAGGAATTGCAAGAGCTATGAGTGAGTTTATTACAGGGCTTGGATTATCTCCATTAATGTTAATTTTACTAATTGGTATTATGTATATTATTTTAGGAATGATTCTTGAAGCAATTTCAATTGTTGTAATGACTTTACCAATTGTATTACCAATAGTGGTACTTGCTGGTTTTGATCCATTATGGTTTGGTGTATTCTTAGTATTTATGGTAGAGATGGCGCAGATTACTCCACCTGTTGGATTCTCACTTTTTGTAATACAAAGTATAAGTGATGAAAAGATTGAAACCATTTTAAAAGCAACATTACCATTCTTTATTTTAATGGTAGTTACAGTTGCGCTTATTACATTCTTCCCTGAGATTGTATTTTATTTACCTAATCAAATGATTAAGTAATTGTAAAAGAGTAGAGAAATCTACTCTTTTTTTGTTTAAAACTATAAAAACTCACTTTTTTCCTACTCCAAGTTGTTATTATTCTTTAAATCAAAATAGGTAGAAAGATATGGTTGAGTTAGGATTTTTATTTGCTTGTGTAATTATTTATTTGGCTTCTTTTTTATATAGAAGACTTGCAATAATTGCTAGTTTTATAGTTTTATTTACGGCTTTTAATGTTGATGTAAATGAAGTTTTTGTTTTAGGTATGTTAGCTTTTCTAACAATACTTAGATTTAGAAAATCAGGAATCAAAGACGAAATTTAATAATCTAGTTTAATATATGGTAAAATAAAGGAATATTTTATGCAAGGTAATGAAATGGCTATTAGATTAAACTGCGATATGGGTGAGAGTTTTGGTATCTGGAAAATGGGACTTGACGAACAAGTTATGCCATATATTGATATGGCCAATCTTGCCTGTGGCTTCCATGCTAGTGATGCTGTTACAATGAATAAATCTGTTGCCCTAGCAAAAGAAAACAATGTAACAATTGGCGCACATCCAGGTTATCAAGACTTAGTAGGTTTTGGTAGAAGATCAATGACTTGCTCTCTTGAAGAAATCAAGTCAATAGTTTTATATCAATTAGGTGCATTAAATGCATTCTGTAGAGCTCATGGAACTGCAATATCTTATGTGAAACCTCATGGGGCTTTATATAATGATATGATGAGAGATGAAAATATTTTTAAAGCAATTGTAAGTGCCATTGCTTCTTTTGATAAAAATATAAAAGTAATGATTCTTTCAAGCCCTAAAAATGAAGCTTATAAACATACAGCTTTATTATATGGTGTAAATGTGATTTTTGAAGTATTTGCAGATAGAAATTATAATGATGATGGTACTTTAGTAGCAAGATCAAGACCAAATGCTGTAATCCATGATGAGCTTGAAGTAGCTCAAAGATTAGCTACTTTAACTGAAAAAGGTTATATAGTTACTATTGGTGGTCAAAAACTTGTAATGGCAGTTGATACTATATGTGTTCATGGTGACAACGAAAAAGCCTTAGAGTTTATTAAGATACTTAGAAAAGCTATGTATTAATGGATTTTAAATTAGCTTCTGTTGATTCTTTGATTATATATTTTGGAAATGAAATTTCTCAAAATATATCTTCAAAAGTCAAAAATGCATATTTAAGTCTACAAAAACTAAAT
>DKNG01000061.1:9019-9735 GCA_002470185.1 Arcobacter sp. UBA7394
ATTTTCAAATATGATTACGAAAAAGTTGTAGAAATACTAAAAAACTCAATAACTACAAAATCAAATGAATCAAATGATGAAAAGATAGTAAATATTGATGTTTATTATGGGGTGGAAGTAGGTCTTGATTTAGAAGATATGAGCACAAAAACAGACTTAAGTATTCAAGAAATCATAGATATACATAGTAATAAATTATATGATGTTTATGCAATAGGCTTCTTGCCTGGATTTGCATATTTAGCAAGTGTTGATAAAAGAATTGCAATGCCAAGACTAAGTAGTCCACGAAAACAAATACCAAAAGGTTCTGTATCAATTGCTGATACTCAAACTGCTGTCTACCCGCAAGCAAGTCCTGGAGGTTGGAATATTATAGGTAGAACAGCCCTAGAGTTATTTGATAAAAATCTTGATAGCTTGTCACCTTTAAGTGTAGGGAACAAAGTTAAGTTTAATGCAATCTCTAAAGAAGAGTTTCTATCACAAGGAGGAGTTTTATGAGTTTAGAAATAATTAATTCTCCTTTATTTGCAACACTGCAAGATCAAGGTAGATTCTCATATACACATATAGGAGTTACAAACTCTGGTGTTATGGATGAATACTCTTATTTAGTTGCAAATAAAATACTTGGAAATAAACTAGATACAAATATTATTGAAATATCTTTTTCAAATGTAGAGTTTAAATCTAATGTAAATACAGTAATTGCA
>DKNG01000061.1:9853-14396 GCA_002470185.1 Arcobacter sp. UBA7394
TAGGGGATAGTATCAAAATTGGTAAAATTCTTGAAGGCTCTAGGGTTTATCTAGGGGTTAAAGGTGGCTTTGATATTAAAAAAGAGTTTGGAAGTAACTCAACAACTATAAAAGAGAATCTAGGTGGAATAGATGGAGATAGATTAAAAAAATCTCAAATACTACCTTGTGATACTTTTGTTCAAAATCATAATACAAGATTAAAAGATACTTTTATTCCAAAATATGAAAATGAATTAGAATTAAGAGTTCTCTTATCATATCAAGATGAGTTTTTCCCAAAAGAGCAAATAGAGAGGTTTTTCTCTTCATCTTATATTATAAGTAATGAGTTTAATAGAATGGGATGTAAACTAAAAGGTGAGGCAATCTCTTGTGATATAAATGGAATTATTTCAGAAGGTATATCTTTTGGTGCAATTCAAATACCAAGTGATGGACAACCAATTATTTTACTAAAAGATAGACAAACAATTGGTGGTTATCCAAAAATTGGTTCAGTTCTAAGTATTGATTGTTTTAAACTAGCACAAGCAAAACCTAGCTGTAAAATTACGTTTAAACCAATTGAAATAAAAGAAGCTCAAGAAAAAGTAAGAGAGTTTTACTCTTCTTTTAATTGAGCAAATAAAGACTCTAAAATATCTTTAGAGTCTTGATTTTTCATATATGCTGTTAAGTAGTACTCATAGTTTGCTTTTATTACTAAACCTGAGTTACTCTTAAGCGTAGTATTTGATAATAGTTGTTTAATATTGTTAACCAAAGTTTTACACTCTTTTTCACTTTTATCAGATACAAATATAATAAACTGATTATCAAAAAATCTTGCAATTTTAAATTTACAATCATCTTCAATTAAATTCTTCTTTAAAAAGTTAGATATAAAAATTAGTAAATTATCTGCTAATAAATCCCCATATTCACTCTGGATATAAGAGTAGTCATTTACATCAATTAATATGGCTATTCCATTCTCATTAAATGTAGCATCATCATTTAGAAATTTATTATAAATCCATTTTCTATTTTGAACATTTGTTAATTCATCTACAAATAGTTTTTTATTTAGATTTTTAAGCTCTTTCTCTAAGTTTTGCATTTGATTATAAATTGCACTTAAAGTATCAATATCTTTATTTAATAGAGCAGTTTTTGTATCTTTTGCTGCTTTTCCTATTGTTTCTGTACTTGAAATAATATTTCCCATA
The DNA here is from genome assembly GCA_002470185.1 of Arcobacter sp. UBA7394. GTDB lineage: Bacteria > Campylobacterota > Campylobacteria > Campylobacterales > Arcobacteraceae > Poseidonibacter. The sequence continues at coordinate 11,065 of DKNG01000061.1, forward strand.
TAGTCTTCAATTGAATTAAAATCTTCAATAATTATCTGGTTTAACTCTTTGTTAAAAGAACTATCACTTAAGTTGATTTCTAAAGTTCTAGCATTTTTATTAAACTTTTCAAAATAAATTGAAGGCATAATAACATCTTTATTTAACAAATCATTGATTGTTAAATTGGTTATCTTTTTAAGTTCTTTTTTCATTTTTTGCTCCAATTATATTCTCGATTGGTTCGGGTTTCCCAATATAGTATCCTTGCGAATAATCAATACCTATAGACTTAACATATCTAAGTATTTTTAACTCACTTACAAACTCTGCAACTATTTTAATTTTTTGTTCTTTTGAAAAAAGAACAATACTTTTAATCAAATTAAGATAAATATCTTCATCAATTTTTTTGATTAGTGATCCATCAATTTTTATATAATCAACATTTAAATTAAGAATATATTCATAATTAGAAAAACCAGTACCAAAGTCATCAATAGCAATTTTTACATTATATTTTTTTACAGAACTAATAAACTCATTTACAATTGCGTAATTAGATATTTTCTCGCTTTCTAAAATTTCAATAGTTAAATATTTACCAATATTATTTTGATTTATTTTAGAAATAAGTGAATGTTTTATTTTTGGGTTTAAAATATCTGTATAGTCCAGATTTATGCTGATATGCTTTTTATGTATAGTGATGTAATCAATGATTTTATCAATCATTATTTCCATAAGTTTGTGATAAAGTCTTGCTTTTTTTGCTTTGAATATAAATGTATATGGAGAGAGAATATTACCTTCTCTATCAAATAATCTCATTAAAGCTTCATACTTAATAATTTTATCTGTCTGATTATCCATAATAGCTTGGAAAAAAGGTTCAACCATTTTTTCATTTATATTGTAAGTTAAAATATCAATTATTGTTTCATTAACAGATTCATTTTTATATAAATTTGCATCATAATACATAAAATGAATACCATTTATTTTTGCATTATGTAAAGCTTTTTCTGTATAGACTCTTAGCATATTATCTTTAGATTTTGAACAGCCAATTGTAATATCAATATTTATAGTAGTGTTTGCTTTTTTTAATTTGAAGTCATAGTTAATGATTTTTTTAAATATCAGTTTTCTTATGGCATTTATTTCATCTTGTGTTAAATCATCATAAAGTTTCAAAGAAAACACATCTGCATGTAAATTTGTAAGTTCGATTAATACTTTTCGTTTAAGTTGTTTAGTGATTAATCTTGTGATTGTTTTTTTTAGAAGATCTCTTAATTGTGAGATTATATAATCCCCATTCTTGAAAGAGTATATTGCATTAATATCTTTCATATATAGAATATCAATTAGAAAAAGAGTTTTTACATTATTTTTATTAAAAAACTTGTATATTTGACCTTGAATTGACAACTTTGACCTTCTTTTTTATTACCTATCGCTAATCAATTATATATAATTAAACTTTAAGAATTGTAAAAAATACAATGGAATTTAAATAAATTTGCAAATTATTTTGCATTTTTCATAAAAGTTTTTTATTTAATGGGTTTTTAGTTAGAATCGCACAGTTATTTATATAGGAAAAAAACATATGAGAAAAATAAATATTAAAGATATTTTGTTAGATATTGATATTGTACAACTATTGAATTCTAATAATGTTAAAAAAACAATATATATAGATATTGATGGTAATATCTATGATAATAAAGAAGATACTAGTAATAAAGCAATAATCTATGAAAACCTTGAATTTGATAAGTTTTCACACATTTCTGAAGCAAAAGCCTTAGCAAATGAAATTTTTGCTGCTTATAAGCCTGTTATGTTAGGAACAACATGTAAAATTAAACCTTTGAATAATTGGCAAAATATTATTGATTTGAATAAAAATGAGATGTTATATTTTGATCATCAAAGTGATGGGGTAGAGATTTTTGAAGACAAAGAGCTTGAAGAGTATGGATGGCAAGCTACACCTTTAGAGATTAAATATAGAGAATTAAGTGATTTTATTGAAAATAATTGTGATGGAACACTTCTATTTTATGATAATGAAATCCAATTTAGTGGTTTTGCAATAGTAAATGATATTCAAAAAACTAGAGAACAAGTAAAAGAGTTTATTATTACTAAAGCAAAAGAAAATATTTCAGAAAAATTAGTAGAGTTAGATGACGATGATGTTATTGAAGCTTTAGAGTTTTTTAATATAGAGGAATAGAATGGAAGATTTAATACGTGACTGGGGATATATAGCACTATTTGCTTACTCTTTTGGTGGAGGTTTTGTAGGACTAGTATTTGCAGGAGTTTTATCTTATGCTGGTGATTTAAATTTATATATTTCAATATTGGTTGCAGGTACTGCAAACTTTTTAGGAGATCAATTTTTATTCTTTTTAGCAAGAAAAAATAAATCTTATGCAAAAGACATGATGAGTAAGTATGGACGAAAAATTGCTTTAGCTCATATTATGATGAGAAAATATGGATCTTTAGTTGTATTTATTCAAAAGTATGTTTATGGAATCAAAACATTAATTCCTTTAGCTATGGGGCTTACAAAGTACTCAGCTGTTAAATTTACAATATTTAATGCTATAGCTACTATGTTATGGGGAGTAATTGTAGGATATGCTTCTTATACAGCTGGTGAGTATATTTTAAGTTCAGCTGATGATTTTAAATATATAGGCCTTGGAATAGTTGCTGTAATTTTGTTAACTGTTTCTTATTACTTTAAAAAAATATAATTTATAAACAAAGAGTTTGACTCTTTGTTTATTTTCTTTCTAGAATGATTCCCAAGAATCACTTGAGTTACTTGTAGTATTTGAATGATTTGTTCTAATTGTTTTTATTTGTCTTTCTGCTGATCTTTTTTCAACTCCTGAATAAGTTAAGTCAGTAGTTTTTTCTCTAATCTCAATACTGTTTTTACCTTCGAATTCTTTAGCATCTGCATGTTCAATAATCATATTAGATATCTCTAATGTTCTATTAGCAATAGAATCTGCTTCACTCGCACTTGTTGCATTTTGTTGTGTGATTTTATCTAGGTTGTTAACCGCATCATTAATTTGAGTAATTCCTGATGATTGCTCTTTACTAGCATTTGTTACATTATCAATTAATTCAATTGTTTTATTAATATTAATATTTAATGCTTCATATCCATCAATCATATTTGTAGCTGCTTTTTTACCATCAAGAGTTTTATCTTGAGCTGATTCAACTAAACTTTTAATCTCTTTAGCAGCTTCTGCTGATCTATTTGCTAGGTTCCGCACTTCTTGTGCAACTACTGCAAATCCTTTTCCAGCTTC
>DKNG01000061.1:14516-21631 GCA_002470185.1 Arcobacter sp. UBA7394
AATTACTGTAATTGCTTCATTAATTGAAGATGTTTGCTCATTAATCTCTTCCATTGCTTTTGTAGTATTCTCTGCTAATATTTGTCCATTTTTAACAGAGTCTTTTACTTTATTTCCATATAGTGCCATCTCTAATGTTGTTTGAGTATTATTTGTAATATTTGCAGTAATCTCTTCTAGTGCTGCGGCTGTTTCTTCAAGTCTTCCTGCTTGATCATTAGCTGCATTTGAAATCATATCCATGTTGTTAGATAATGTATTTGCATTTTGACTTAGTATCATTCCACTTTTTTTATTTTCAACTAATGTTTCAGTGATAACTTTACCAAGGCTATTTACATCCTCTTCTAAGGCTTTAATAATACCTTCTAAGTTATTGTCTTGAACTGTTGGTCTAAAGTCTAATTTTGAATAAGAGTTTAAAACATTCATTACATTTTCAATATTAAGATTTAGTGTTTCTAACATTTCATTAATGATTTGTTTTAATGATTGTAATGCTGGGTTATTAGAATTGGCTGAAATTCTTGAATCTAATGAACCTTTATTAATTTTATTGGCAACTTCGATTGTATTAGCAATTAAATCTCTATCAGCTTGAATATTTGCTTTTGTTTTATTAATATTTTCATTAATAATTTTTGACATCATTCCTAATTCATCTTTTGATTCAACAATTTCTAAATGAATATCATCTTTTTCATAGTTAATAAATGCGAAGAAATCTGTAAGACCTTTTTTTACTAAATCTACATCTAATAAAATAGCAAAAGCAATAGTTCTTGCTAAAATTAAAGTAAGTGCAATACCAATAAGACTTAATATCCCAAAAATAATCATCTCTTGTCTAGCTATATCTTCTTCACTAATAATAGTTTTAGTAAGTTTGTCTGCAAGATAATTTTCTACAATTTTAAGTTTATTAATTTTTTGAGTAATTTGATCAAACCAATATGGAGCTTCAACATTAAAATTACTATCTTTATTAGAATAAAGTGCAATTTTTCTCATTCTCTCTACTTCTTCAACTGCTGAACCTTGCACCGTCTTTGTATAGAATTCTTTTGATTCTTTTTGACTTACTTTGATAAAGGCATCTAGATATGCATTTTGTTCTGCAATTAAAGTATAAAATTTAGATTTCATTCCTGGGGCAAAATTATCCCTAGCAAATGTATTTGTTGCAACTGCTCTTTCAATTCCTGCTCTCTCTTTTGATAATAAGAAATTCATATAAGATACAATGTCTTGTGATACTTTTGCACTATTTGATAGCTTTGTAATTGAACTAATAAGATTTAATAATATTGAATTTGTTTTTGTATAAAAACTAATTGCAGATCCTGTAGCAATACTTTGTGATGATACTTGATTTCTGATATTTCCCATTTGATCAATATTTCTAAGACCTAAATCTAGACTAGAAACAAACTCTTTACCATAAATTTTTGTATCAAAATCATTTAAAAATGTTTTTAAATCACTTATTCTATCATTAGTATTTTCTCTTTGTGCTGGTAATTTCTGAGCAAACTTTTTACCTTTACTTCCTAGAAAACCTGCTGTCATTCCTCTTTCTTTTTGTGTTTCATGTAACAAAGCACCAATCTTTGTAGATAAGACCACTACTTTCTCTAAATTTTTTAATGAATCATTATATGTGTATGAGTCATATGTTAGTTTTGCTGCTAATAAAATAACAACTAATAATGGTATTGACATAATTAAAATCAATTTTTGTTTGATTGATAATCGTGTAAGCATAAACGTTCCTCTCTCTTCTTTCTACTAATATGAGTGGGATTATAATATAATTATCTTAATATCGATATGATCATGATCAATATAAAAAATAACTTTATATAACAGCACAAAAGTAAACAATTTTAGAATTATGATATAATTCAAAAAATAAAAAGGCTTTAAAACTTTGAACTTTACAAAATTAAATTTAAATAAGAGTTTCTTATCAAACCTAGAATCTTTAGGTTTTAAAAGTATGACTCAAATACAAGAACTATCTTTACCTTTACTTCTAGAGAATAAAGATGTTATTGCTCAAGCAAAAACAGGTTCTGGAAAAACAGTATCTTTTGGAATTCCTTTAGTGAATAAATTAGATGTAAAAAACTTTAGAATTCAATCTTTAGTTCTTGCACCCACAAGAGAACTAGCAAACCAAATAGCAGTAGAAATTAGAAGATTATCAAGACATATCCATAATGTAAAAGTTCTTACATTAACAGGGGGAGTTCCATATAATCCACAAGTATCTTCTTTATTCCATGGAGCACATATTATTGTTGGAACTCCAGGAAGAGTATTAAAACATATAAAAGAAGAAAATATTAATTTTGAGAATCTAAATACTTTAGTATTAGATGAAGCAGATAAAATGTTAGATATGGGATTCTTTGAAGATATTAGTACAATTATCGAAGCACTTCCTCAAAATAGACAATCTATGTTATTCTCAGCAACATATGAAGAAGGAATTGAAAAGCTATCTAAAGGTGTTTTAAATAACCCAACAATGGTAGAAGCAGTAGTAACAGAAAAAGTTAGTATTGAGCAAAGATTCTATGAAGTACAAGAGAGTACTAAAGTATCTTTAGTTTCACCTTTGATTTCTTCAAATAAAGCAAAATCTATTTTAATCTTCTGTAATACAAAAATCAAATGTGATGAAGTAGCAGATGAGTTAGATGCTTTAGGATTAGATGTTCTTACTTTACACTCTGATTTAGATCAAAGAGATAGAGATGAGATTATTACTTTATTCTCTCATAAATCATATCCAATATTAATCGCAACAGATGTAGCTTCAAGAGGTTTACATATTGATGATATTGATTTAGTAATCAATTATGATTTAGCTAGAGATGAAAAAGTACATACTCATAGAATTGGTAGAACTGCAAGAGCTGGAAAAGGTGGATTAGCAGTATCTTTATACACTGAATATGAAGATGAGAAAGTTGATGACTTAAAAGATTTCTTTGATGATATTAAGTTTGATAATATTACTAATATTGAAGATGATTTAACATTTAAAATTGATAGTGATTACAGAACACTATTTATTAATGGTGGGAAAAAACAAAAATTAAGAGCTGGAGACATCCTAGGTGCTTTAACTGCTGGATGTGGTTTACCAAAAGATTGTGTTGGGAAAATCAATTCAATGGATTTCTGCTCTTACGTTGCAGTAAAAAAAGAGTATATCAAAAAAGCTTTTGATGGATTAAGTAATAATAAAATCAAAGGTAAATACTTTAGAGTATTTGAAAAATAAAAATTAACTAGAAAGTCTTCTTTCTAGTTGTTTTATAACACTTGATGTAACTTAATGAATTTATTATTTATTTTAATTAAAAAAATCAATTTCTTTTAAGATGACTGCCATTATAATATAAATAACTATATAGGGGTACATTTATGATAAATAATTTATTGAAGTTTTTTTTATTAAAAAACACACTTTTTTTAAAAATTATTTTAGTATTTACTCTACCTGCTATTGGAATGTTGTATTTTAGTAGTGTTTTAGTTTATGAGAAGATTAAAACTTTAAATGAAGTTTCAAATATACAAAAAAATATTCAATATATCACTGCAACACAGAAATTAGTGCACTCTTTACAAAAAGAGAGGGGCTTTTCTGCTATATATTTAAACTCAAAAAAATATAAAGATAAGTTAGAAAAACAAAAGTTAATAACTAATGATTTATATGATGATTATTTAAATAAATCTATATCTTTTAAAAATCAAACTGAAATTGTTACTAATATAAAAAAAGTACAATCCAATTTTTATTCCCTTGAGGTAATAAGAAATGAAGTAAAAAATAAGAAAAATAATTCTTTTGAAGCTTTTCGAAAATACAGTTATTTAAATGAACTATTGCTAGATAGTATCTCATCTTTAAAACCAATACTTTTTGCTACAGAGTTTAATAATAAGTTTTCATATTTATTAAATTTATTATTTGCAAACGAATATATTGCAATTGAGAGAGGATTAAGTTCAATATTAATAACTTCAAAAAAAGAAGAGCCTTTAATATACAAAGAACTAATTAAATCTTATACTTATCAAATTATAAATAAAAAGCAATTTTTATTAAAAGCAGAATTAGATGAGGTTAATAAATATAATCAAGAGTTAAAACTTACAATAGAAAATGATATTTTAGAGATAAGAAAAACACTATTAAATAAAAAGTTTGATGAATATCCAACTTTAAATAGTTGGTGGATTTTATCAAGTAAAAAAATCGATTCTTTATCAAATGTATATGACTATGTAACTATTAAGGTTTCTAAATTAGCTAGAAATTTAGAAAATGACGCATATTTAGCTCAGATATTAAGCCTTACATTTTTGATGGTATCTTTTATTACTTTGATATCTTTACTATTTGTATTAAGAAGTATTATTTTTAATGAACAAAAAAGTTTTAACAAAATCAAAAAGCAACAAGATGTATATAAACTTTTAAATAAAACAAATAAATTTTTATTAAAAATTGATAATGAAAAATTACTTTTTAGTAAAATATGTAAGCTTATCTCTGAAAATAATAGTATGACTTTTGGTTTTATTTATAAACTTACAAAAGATAATAAAGCAAAACTAATTGCCCAACAAGGGGAATTAAAGGAACTTTTAAATTCTAAACTTATTGATGAAAATAATAAGAATAACAATCTAATTACAAAAGTAATTGACGAAAATAGAAATATAATTATTCCCGATTTTACAAAAGATAACATTTCTGTATTATCTGATGTTGCAAATATTTTTAATATCAAATCGGCAGCTGCATTTCCTATTACAAAATTTAATAAAGTTGTTTCAGTACTTGTTTTATACTCTAATGAAAAGAACTTTTTTGATGAAGAGATTGAAATATTGTTTGAAAAAATGATAAATGATATGACTCATGCTTTAGAAAAAATGGAATATGAAAAAACTAGATTAAATCAAGAGTCTGAATTACGTATAGCTTCATATGCTTTTGAATCTAATGAACCTATGATTATTACTAATAGTGAAGGTTTGATTATTAATGCTAATACTGCATTTTGTAATGTTATGGGTTATACTAAAAAAGATGTAATTGATAGAAATCCTAACATGTTCAAATCAAAACATCAAAATAAAGAATTTTACGAGAAGTTATGGAGTAAGTTACTTAATCATGGTTCTTGGAGTGGAGTAATTTATAATACTAAGAAGAATAAAGAAAAAATACCCTTACGTTCAACAATTACTGCAATAAAAGATGATAACGGAGATATCACACACTTTTTAGGTCAATACATAGATATTAGTGAAGATATTGATAAACAAAAAGTATTAGAGTATCAAGCCACACATGACAATTTAACAGGCTTACCTAATAGGCTTTTATTATTAGATCGAATAGAACATGCTATTACAAAAGTTACGAGACATAATATTTTAGGTGGTTTAGTATTTATTGATCTTGATAATTTTAAAGAAATTAATGACACATTAGGTCATGATATCGGAGATAGTCTGCTAATTATGGTAGCTAAAAAAATAAAAGAAACAGTAAGAGAAGAAGATACAATTGCAAGAATTGGTGGGGATGAATTTATTGTATTAGCTGACTGTATTGGATCTTCAAAAGAAGAAGCTAAATTTAATATGCAAAGATTATCAGAGAAAATCAAATTTTCACTAAATAGCATTATTGAAATTGATGGTCATAAAAATATTTCAACTCCAAGTATTGGGGTAACTTTATTTAGTGATGCTTCAATTGGAGCAAAAGATATTATCAAACAAGCTGATACAGCAATGTATGTAGCTAAAAAACAAGGAAAAAATTCTATCGAGTTTTTTGACTAATTGCTAAAAATTTAAACTTATGCTAAAATTCGTCTTTAGATTAAAAAAAGGAATTATAATATGAAATCAGCATCAGCTAGACATTTATTAGTAGAAACAGAAACACAATGTAATGAATTAAAACAAAGAATTGAAAACGGTGAAAAATTTGAAGATATTGCAAAAGAATTTTCAAAATGTCCATCAGGAGCTCAAGGTGGTGATTTAGGTACATTCTTCCAAGGACAAATGGTTCCTGAATTTGATGCAGTAGTATTCAACGAAGAATTAAATGTAGTACATGGTCCAGTTCAAACTCAGTTTGGATACCACTTATTAGAAACTACAGCTAGAAACGACTAATTTATTTTTAAAAGAGAAGTTTATCTTCTCTTTTGCCTAACTTTAAAAACACCCATAAAACACAACTCTCTTCCATATATTTTCCAAAACATAATATTATAAATTTAAATTATATTAATAACAATAATAATATTAAGTTCTCTTATTGTATTATTTTAATAATGATTATCAAAATAATAAAGGAAAACCATGTTAAGAAAAATACTTCTAAGTTTCGCAGTTTTATTATCTACAAATTTATGGGCTAAAAAAACTGATAAGATCGTTGTTGCAGGGCCTTTTGCAACAGTATCTCATCCAATGATTTTAATGCAAAAAAATGATGTACTAAAAGACTTAGGCAAAGAAATTGAGTTTAAAGTTTGGAGAAATCCAGATGAATTACGAGCACTAGCATTAAATTCTGATGTAGATTTTATTGCAGTACCTACTAATGTTGCTGCAAATTTATATAATAAAGGTGTTGATATTAAACTTCTGAATGTTTCTGTTTGGGGAATATTGGGAATGTTAACACGAGATAAAAGCCTAAAAAAACTTTCTGATTTTAAAGACAAAGAAATTGTAATGCCATTTAAATTTGATATGCCTGATATTGTATTTAAAGAGATTGTAAAAGCTCAAGGTTTAGATTATAAAAAAGACTTCAAATTAAAATATGTTGCTAGTCCAATAGATGCAATGCAAATGCTAATAATGAGGCGAGTTGACCATGCTTTACTTGCTGAACCTGCTACTTCTATTGCTTTAAGAAAAACTAAATCTTTCCCTTTGAAAGTTGTAGCACCTGAACTGTATAGAAGTGCCAATTTACAAAAAGAGTGGGGTGAAGTATTTAAAATAGAATCAAAAATACCACAAGCAGGAATTGCTTACCTAGGAAAAACTGA
>DKNG01000061.1:21708-22231 GCA_002470185.1 Arcobacter sp. UBA7394
CCAGAGGAATCATCAAAAATCATTGTTAAAGCCTTGCCTATGTTAGAAGAAAAAGGACTTGCTGATTCTATAAAATATGTAAATATTGATTCTGTAAAATCTAATGATTCCCAAAAAGATTTAGAGTTTTTCTTTGATATTTTAAAGCAGAGTAATCCTAAACTAATTGGTGGAAAATCTCCAGATTCTAATTTTTATTACAAGTATTAATGATATTTATTCTCATTATTGATATTGATCAATGAGATAAAATTATATTAATACTAGAATACAACAATTTTATAAATAAGGAAAAAAATGAAAAAGAATATATTGCTTTCAACAATAGTATGCTTTTCTATATTAAATATTGCGAATGCCGAAAACTTAGGTGAAATTACTGTTTCAACTGCTACTAAAACAGAAAAATCAATTGATGGAGTAAGTGCTTCTGTTGTTGTTATTACTCAAAAAGATATTCAAAAAACTGGTGCTAGTACATTAGATAAGATTTTAAAAAAAATACCTTCAATTAATGCTCAAT
>DKNG01000061.1:22318-23135 GCA_002470185.1 Arcobacter sp. UBA7394
GAGGAGTTGGTGCTAATGGTACACTGATTTTAATTGATGGGAAGAGATTATCAGGGGAGACAGAAAGCCCTTATGAAATGACAAGAATATCAGCTTCTATGATTGAGAGAATTGAGATTGTAAAAGGTTCAATGTCAACTCTTTATGGTTCAGATGCAATTGGTGGAGTTATTAATATCATAACAAAAAAAATTGATAAAAATATTTCGACACTTGATATGAAATATGGTGCAAATTCTAATGGTGATGCTAAAAATAAGAATATGAACTTTACTACAAGCGGAAAAGTTGATACTTTTAAATATAGAGTATATGCTTCTTACAATGATACAACACCTTTTAGTAAATCTAAATCTTATTCTCAAATTGCAACGAATCCTAACTCTGGTGCAGTAATAGCAGGAGATGCTCAACATGGAGTGGCTGGAGATTTTGGTGTAACATATAGAGATGAAGCAACAGTTAAAACAATTGGAACAAGATTTGAAAATGATTTTTCTGATAACTTTACTTTAGGATTTGATCTAAATTACTTTTTAGAAAAAAGAAATGGTATTTATTTAGGTAATGCAAAATATGTAAATGCAGGTACTCCTATTTTAGTTAAACAAACGCCAGTTGATTCTAGAGATGAAAATAGAAGATTAGATATATCTACTGATATGAATTATTTTATTAATGATGATTTATCTATTGATGCAAAAATTTATAGATCTTATTATAAAAAAAGAAACTATACTAATGCAATTAATTTTACTGGTCCTACAAATACTAAATTTAGTGCAAATGTTACATTTGATACTTTTGAATCAAATAT
>DKNG01000224.1:0-13019 GCA_002470185.1 Arcobacter sp. UBA7394
GCAATTATTGATGAGAAAAAAGCTAAAGAAGTAACTAAAAAAATCAAAAAAGGTGAATTTAACTTTAATGACTTTTTAGATCAATTAGCAATGATGAGTAAATTAGGTTCAATGAAATCTATTATTGGAATGATTCCAGGTCTTTCACAAATGGCAGGTCCTTTAAAAGATATGGATTTTGAGAACTCGGATGAAATTAAAAGAATTAAAGCTCTTATTGGTTCAATGACTCCAAAAGAGAGAGAACAACCAAGCCTTATGAATCCTTCTAGAAAAAGAAGAATTGCTAAAGGTTCTGGATTATCTGAAATGCAAATTAATAAGATTTTAAAGCAATTTAAAAATGCTTCTAAAATGGCGAAGAAATTATCATCTAAAGGTGGTATGAAAGGTCTTCAAAATATGATGTCTCAAATGGGACCTGGTGGGATGCCTAAAATCCCTAGATAGTCTCACACTATCATAAATAAATAGTGTTGAGCTGTGAACTTATTTTTAATGGAGTTCAGAATTCAATACTATAATAAAAACAAAAATTAAAGGAAAAAAATATGACTACTATTAGATTAACAAGAATGGGTAGAAACAAGAAACCATTTTACAGAATCGTTGTAACAGACTCAAGAAAAAGAAGAGATTCAGGTTGGATTGAATCAATTGGTTACTTTAACCCAGTTTCAGAGCCAAAAGTATTAAAATTAGATGAAGAAAGATATAACTACTGGTTAAGCGTTGGTGCTAAGCCATCTGAAAAAGTTGCTAAATTAGCTGCTAAGTAATTAGAGCTTTCTTATGATTATCAAATTTATAGAAAACTATGCAAAGCTTATAGTTAGTGTACCAGCTGATGTTGAAGTTACAAAAGAAGTTATCGACGATACTTTCGCTGAAATTACAATTGTGGCAAATAGTGTTGATATTGGTAAATTAATTGGAAAAAATGGAAATATGATTAATGCTTTAAAAACTATGGCAAATGGTTGTAAGGCAAAAGATGGTATTTCATATAAAATACAAGTGGTAGCAAGATAGTGTCTATGAATAAAGATAATGTATATGTAGCAAAATTAGGGAAGACAGTAGGTCTAAAAGGTCATGTAAAACTTTTTATTGACTCTGACTTCCCAGAGCAGTTTAAAAAAGGCTCATCTTTTTTAACTAATAGAAATCTAAATCTTGTAATTAAAGATTATAGTGCAACAAGAGAAATTGTACAATTTGAAAATTATGATGATGTAGATCTTGCAAAAAAACTTACTAATCAAGAACTTTTTTCTACTCCTGAACAAACTAGAAATAATTGCCAATTAGCTGAAAATGAATTTTTTTGGTTTGATTTAATAGATTGTGAAGTGTATGAAAATGATTTGAAATTAGGGAAAGTTATTGATGTTCATAGATATCCAACTAGTGACTATTTAGAGATCACTACAGATAGTACTCTTGTAGAAAAAGAACTACCTAAAACTTTTTTATTACCTCATATTTTTAATCAATATATTTTAGAAGTTGATGTAAATACAAAAAAGATCACAGTTAAAGACGCTTACGATATTTTAGAAAACTCATAAAGTTTTCTAAATTAGTAATTACATCTTTTATCAAATTCCTCTTTAGTCAATTCCACTTCAAACGCATTATCAAAATTATTTTCAACTAACTTATCAAATAAAGCTTTTCTAGACATTTTATCTTCAAATGGACCATAATATACTTCTATATTATTAACATCATCTCTGCATAGTTTAATGTCACTTGAAATACTTATTATTGAATCCAAATAATCTTTATATAAATTACCTTTTACACTTGCTACATTAATTAGTAATAAGAAAGAATCATTATTCATCTCTTCTTCCATCACCTTTGTATTTTCAACTTTAATTTCTTTTTCTTTTTTTACAATTTCTTCTTGCTTTTTAAGAATCTCTTCTTCTTTACTTTTCTCTTCAAGTGATAATTTTGTATTTTCTAAATTTATTTGATTTAAAATCAATTTTTCTTTTTCTTCTTCAAGCATAAATTTTTCTTGAATCATTTGCTCTTTTAATAATAAAGCTTCTTTTTTTAGAGTTTCTAGTTCTTCTTTTTGTTTTTCTAACTCTTGTTTTTTACTTTCAAGTTTCATTTTCTCTTCTGATAAAACTTCTTCCGCATCTTGTAGTGCTTTTTGTTGTCTCTCTTTTTCCTTTTCTAGAATTGCTTTTTCTTCTTCTAGTTTTTCAAGTCGTTCACTCTCTTTATTTTCTTTAATTCTTTTATTTGTAAGTTGAGCTAATTGTTTATTTAGTTTTGTAGTGTTTATTTCTTTTAAATCAAATTTATATTCATCTTCTTCTTTGATTTCTACTTTAAGTTTTTTTTCTATTTTTGGTTTTTCTTCTACAGGTGCATCAAAAACTCCCAAAAAATACATAACAACACCAGAAAGTAATACGAGACCTAATAGACCAATTAATCCAAATAAAGCAAGTTTAAGAATATTTTTCTTTTTCTTTTTCCCAAACTCTTGTTCGCCATTTTCTTCTGTAGATTCTTTATTTATTTCACTATTTTGACTAGAAGAATCATTAGTTGATGATTCATCATTGTTCTCTTTTTCAGGAGTCTCTTCAATTAATTCTAAACTATCTTCAATATTTTCTTCTGCCATTATTTACTCTTTATTGTGAACTTTTTCTTTTTTCTTTTTGTTTAGCTAAAATTTTTTCTTTATTTTTTTTATAATATTCTCTTCTATACTCTCGTAATTCTTCTTTTTTCTTTTCCCTATACTCTTTATCGTATTCTAATCTTTTTTCTTTATTCTCTTCGTAATACTCTTTTTTCTTATCTTTATACTCATTTATTTTAGCAATAATAAGATCTTTTCTATCATCAACATGAGCTTTTTGTGCTTTTGCAATTTCTTTTATTTTATTTGCAAATCCACCATCTGCTAACTCTTTTTCATAGTCGATAACTTTTTTGGGAGCTTTCTTTTTTGCTTTATTTTTTAAATAATATTCTCTCTTTTTCTTTTTATGAGATAAAAAATTTTCTTCACGAAGTTTCTTTAATTCATCTAAATCCATGCTTTATTTAACTAACCTATCTTTTTAATCTATTAACCGTATCCAACATACTATCTGTTGTCGTAATAGCTTTAGAATTTGCTTCATAAGCTCTTTGTGCAGTAATTAAATCTACCATTTCATTTACTAGTTTTACATTTGATAGTTCGATCATACCTTGTCTTGTATTACCGAATTGTGCAGTTGATGGGTTACCCGTAATAACAGCACCTGATGCTTCAGTTTCTTTGTACAGCGACTCTCCCATAGGTGCTAGTCCTGCAGGATTAATAAAGTCAGCAATTTCAATTTGACCTAGATTTACAACTGCTTCAGTTTGAGGATCTGTTGCAGTCATTGTTCCATCTTTTGCTACAGTAATTTTTACAACATTATTGGGTACTACAATTTGAGGACTTAGTGGGTAACCATTTCCATTTACAATTGTACCTTCATCATTTAATTTAAATGTTCCATTTCTTGAATATGCTGTTTCACCATTAGGTAATGTAATTTGAAAAAATCCTTTTCCTTCTATGGCTATATCTAAAGGGTTTGATGTAAGTTTTAAGTCACCTTCTGTAAAGTTTTTCTGAATTCCTGAGATTCTTACCCCTAATCCAACATCAATTCCTGTAGGATTTGTTGTAGTTTGAGAAGTTTGACCTGCTGCATAGTTTAATGTTTCATACATAAGGTCTTGGAATTCAGCTCTATCTTGCTTAAATCCTGTAGAGTTTACATTGGCGATATTGTTTGATGTTACATCAATTTGATGCTGCATTGAGTTCATCCCTGTTGCAGCTGTGTATAGACCTCTAAGCATATACTTTTCCTTTAGATTATTAGATATTCAATTATTATATTTTAAGAACAATTAAAATTAGATAAATCTATATAATTATTTTATTACAATATTAAGTATAAATTTAAAACAAATTATATATAATGATACTTATTTGAAAGAAATACTACAAAAAGGGTTAAATGATGAGAATTCTAATAGTTGATGATAGTTCGACAATGAGAAGAATTATCGGAAATGTTGTAATGCAATTAGGATTTGCAAAAGATGATTTCGATGAAGCGGAAGATGGTGTAAAAGCATGGAAACTTCTTTGTGAGTCTCATTATGATGTGATTTTAACAGACTGGAATATGCCAAATATGAACGGTCTTGATTTAGTTAAAAAAACTAGAGGTGAGGGAGCACATCAAAAGACTCCAATTATTATGATTACAACAGAAGGTGGAAAAGGCGAAGTTATTACAGCTCTAAAAGCAGGAGTTAATAACTATATTGTTAAACCTTTTAATGCAGAAATATTAAAAGAAAAGCTTGATGGGGTATTAAAAAAATAATAAGATAAGGTATTGTTATGAGTATGAGTCAGGAAGAAATTGAAGCACTTATGAATGGTTTGGATATTGCAGATGATGCAAGTGAACCAGAAGTAGCTGCTTCAGAAGAGGCTAATTTAAGCAGTAATGAAATTGATGAACTTATTTCTTCTACAAATGATGTTGTAGAGCCTGAAGTTGATGAATCTAATTCTGCGTCTATTGATCTTGCAAATGTTATAGAGGAAGTTAGTCCTCCTGTAAATTTAGATATTTCAGAAATGGCAGTTAACGAAACAGTTAACAATAGTGACATTGATGAGTTATTAAAAGGTTTAGAGGAAGAACCTGTCTCTGTGGTAGAAGAATCACCTCTTGTTGAAGAAGAACCTTTAGATTTAGATAATTTTGATGATATTTTATCTGGAATTGATGGTGTTGTTGATAACGAACCTGATATTAAAGAAGAAGTAGCACATGCCCCTAAAGAGGACAAATCATATAGCGAGAAAGATAAAGATGAACTTGTTAGAGATTGGACAGACTCAAAAATCAATGAAGGAGTATTTCCTTTGCCAGCTGAAAAAGATACAAAGGTTGTATCTCAGTTAAATCAAGTTGCAAATGATTCTGAAGAAAAAGTTGGACAAATTTTTGATGTTTTAAGTTTAGGATTAGATAATAACAATGAATGCCGAAGTAAAATTACTGAAGTTGAGTCTTTTCTTGGTTCTCAAACAAATCTTCTTAATTCATTACATAGTAAATTTCCTAATATTCAGGTTTTTGAAGAACATCTAGGTGAAATACAAAATGTTAATAAAAGTTTGAGTGCTTTAAAAACTGCCATGAATGAGGAAGATATGAAAATCTTTGAAGCTATGGAATTAATGCAGTTTAACGATATTAATAGACAGAAAATCGAAAGAGTTATGGCTGTAATTAGAAAGTTATCATTATATTTAAACAATTTATTTGAAGACGAAAATGATGCAAAAGAAATTGTTGTAGCTAAACATATTCATGGTGATGATAATAATGATTTAATTGGTGATGATTTAGATAAATTAATCGCTGAATTTGGAAATTAAAGGCAAGCTATGAATCAAGGTACATATCCTCTTGCTGGATCTATGGTTAATCAAATTAATCGTTTAGATCAAATTAGTAATAATCTAGCAAATATTAATACTAATGGATTTAAACAAGAAGGACTAACAGAAACAACTTTTAATTATTATTTAGAACGAATGCAAAATGAAGGTAAAACACCTACAAAAGCAAATGTAGTTATGAATAATATTCCAAAAATTGATAGTAAGTTTATTAATGGGGAAATGGGACCAATTGCTCAAACGGGCAATACTTTAGATTTTGCTTTACAACAAAGTGATACTTTTTTTAAAGTACAAAATTCAAATGGAGATATTGTATATACTCGAGATGGTGCTTTTAAAATTCAAGATGGATTTTTGGTTGATTCAAATGGGAACAATGTATTAAATCCTGATAATGAGCCAATTGTTGCAGAAGATGGATTTGAACAAAATATTGGTGTTGTTCAAACTCCATATACAAATTTGAATAAAATTGGGGATAATACCTATCAAATGTTAGACCCCAACAATAGAATTATATTTGAAAATACTGATGGTTTATTAGTTCAAGGTTCAATTGAGAAATCAAATGTTAATTCAGTTACTTCAATGGTCCATTTAATTGATGCACATAGGAGATTTGAACAATCTCAAAAAGCTATGAGTAGTATTGATGAAATAAATTCAAAAATAATAGATAAAATAGGGAATAATACTAGATAATGGAAGCAAGTAATGTAACAAGTACACTTTTTTCTCAACTAGACTTTCGAAGTGAAAGACAAAAAGTTATTACAAGTAATATAGCTAATATTAATACTCCTAATTATAAAACGAAAGATTTAGTTTTTGATCATGAACTTGATAAAGCTAACTCTAAAAATACACCAGTATTACAAATGGCTAAAACTTCATCTACACATTTTTCAAATGTAAATGCTGTAAATAATATTCAAAATCCAAAACTTATAGAAGTTCAAGGATTAGAAGAACAAAATGATGGTAACAATGTGAGTTTAGATACTCAAATGGGTGAAATGTCAAAAAATAAAATGCTTTTTGATGCACTTCAATCATCAATTAAAAAAGATTCAAGACTATTTAGATCAGTTATTGAATCATCTGCTAAAAATTAATTAGGGTAGCTATTAAATGGATCAACTTTTAAAATTTATAAATAATTTAAACGCTGCTCAAAGAGCAGTAATTATTGGGGGATTTTCTCTTTTATTTATTCTTTTAATAGGACTACTTGTTTATTCAAATATTAAAGCGGAAGATAAAAAGTTAAATTATACAATTGCTTCAAATTTAACAAAATCACAAGTAATGCTGGCAAGTGACGAATTAGAGGCTTCAGGAATTGCATTTTCTGTTATTGGAACAGGTAATAATCTTACATTAAAAACTTCAAAACAATTTATTAATATTGCTAAAATCAAATTAGTAACTAGTGAAGCATCTACAAGTAAACATGTTGGATGGGAGATTTTTGAGAAATCTTCATTAGGTACTACAAACTTTGAAAATAAAGTTAAATACTTAAGGGCTTTAGAAGGGGAACTTTCTCGTTCTTTAGAATCATTAACAGGTGTTTTAAGAGCTAGTGTTAAAATTGCAATTCCTAAAGATTCCATATTTACTGAAAGAAAAACAATGCCAACCGCATCTGCTGTTTTATCTTTAAAACCTGGTATTTTCTTAACTCAAAAACAAGTGGATGGTATTAAAAACTTTATTGCTTCAGCTGTTTCTGATTTAAAAGAAGAGAATATTCAGTTAATTGATCAAGATGGTAGTTTATTAGAGCAATCAAAAGATGATATGGCAAATGAGAAATCATATTCTCAAAATAAATATAAACAAAAACTTGAAGATGATTATGAAAAAAAGATTATTGAAGTTTTAGAGCCATTTGTAGGTCCAGGAAGAGTAGTTGCAAGAGTTACGGTGGGACTGGATTTTATTATGCAAGATATTGAAGAGGAAATCTACGATCCAGAAGGAACAATTAGAGCTCAGCAAGTTATTGAAAATACTGCTTCTTCTCAAGGTACAGGTTCAAGTGCTGGAGGTGTTGCAGGAGTTGATAATAATATTCAAACTCCAAGTGGAGCTAGTGGAAATTCTAATTCTTCATCTAATAGTGAAGGTACAAATACCGTTACAAATTATGAGATTTCTAAAAAAATCATAAAACAAAAAGATAATAATTATTCTAGAATTAAAAGAATTACTGCAGGTGTTTCTTTTGATTCTTCAATATTAAAAGATATAGAAAATAAAGATGACTTTTTAAAATCAATTCAATCAATTGTTCAAGATACTATTGGTTATGATCCAAAACGTGGAGATAATGTTACTGTTAAAGACTTTAAGTTTTTAGGGATGCAACCATTAGGTTCCGTTACTGCAAAAGTTGATGCAGATGGTAATCCAATAGTGAGTGAATCTAGTGGTTCAATGGATACTTTTGCAATGATTAAATCTTTATTAAAAGAGTTTGGTGAATATATTCAATATTTAATTGCTGCTGTATTGTTATTTGTTTTCTATAAGAAGTTTATTGTTAATCATGAAGTTGTAATTTTAGGTGACAAAAAAGCAAGCGGACAAGATGGTGACTTAGAATCTGCCGATGGAATGTTAAATAGTTATGAAGATGAATTTGATCATGATTCCGCCCAAGGAAGATTAAAAACAAAAGTAAAAAGTCAAATCCTTAATAATATTGAAGGTCTAGATGAAGAATCTGCAGCTAAATATGAAGTACTAATTGAAGAATTAGATAAAGAAATAAACAATAACCCTAATGAAGTTGCAAACATGATTGAATTGCTACTTTCAGAGGGTGATGAAAAATTTAAGTAGGTAAATAAACATGGCAAACGATAATTTACATGAAGTATTAAAAGGGATGTCAATGATGGACAAAGTCGCAAGATTTTTTGTTCTTATCGGAGAAGAATCTACTGTAAAAATTTTTCAGCATTTACCTAAAAATGTTGTAGAAGATATTTCTACTGCAATTACTCAAATAGCTTCAATTGATAAAGATACTTCGTTAGCTATTTTAGAAGAGTTTCATTTATATACTAGATCTAAAACTTTTATTAGTTCAGGTGGATATGATTTTGCTAGAGATATTTTATATAAGTCTTTGGGTAAAGGTGAAGCAGATGAAGTCCTTGCTAAATTATCAAGATTAAAACTTGCATCTCAATCTTTCTCTTATTTGGATGCAATTAATCCAAAACAGTTATCTGATTTTATTAAAGATGAATCTCCCCACACAATTGCTGTTATTTTATCTCATATGGAAGCTCCTAAATCTGCTGAAGTTTTAATGCAGTTAGATGAGGAAGTTAGAGTAAAAGTTACCATGCAAATGGCAACAATCAAGGATGTTTCTCCTGATGTAGTTAGAACTATTTCTGTTGTATTAGAGAAGAAACTAGAATCATTATTATCATCTATTGTAGATGTAGGTGGGGTTAAAGTTGTTGCTGATATGTTAAATAGACTTGGTCCTAAATCACAGGATATTCTTAAAAATATTAATGGTGTTGACACATCTTTAGCCACTAAAATTAAAGAAAATATGTTTGTATTTGAGGATTTATTAAACTTAGATACTGAATATGTAATGAAAATTTTACAAAATGTTGATACTGGTGATGTTGCAGTTGCTATGAAAAATGCAACAGAAGAAGATATGGAAAAAGTTACTAGTGCTATGTCACAAAGAGCTCGAGACAGATTCAAAGAGGAATTTGAGATGTTAAATAAAGTTAAAATTAAAGATATTGAATCGTCACAAAGAAAAATGCTTGATGTTGCACAAAAGATGATAGAAGATGGTGTAATTGATAGAGAAATGGAAGAATAATGGCTACTAATAATGTTCATTCAAATGCTAAAGTATTAAATAATAATGACTCGGTTCAAAAATATGAATTAGGCAATTTTATTAATAATCAAGTAGCTCCTGAAACAGTTACTTCTACTCAACCAGTATTGGATACACGTGAAATTAACGGTAATACAGATCCTTTATTAAGTGAAGTGAGAAATTTAAGTTCTCAGATTAGCCAAATATCAAATAGAATTTCAAATATAGAAAATGGTGGTGTTCAAAGTAGAGATATTGATGCTCAAGTTGTTCAAGCTATAAAAGATTTAAAGCATTATGCTGCTTTTTTTGAGCAAGCTACTTTTCAAATGGAATCAAAACTTTTAAAAACATCAGTTTCTATTGCTCAAAAAATTATTAGTATAGAAATTGGTGAAAACTCTTCAAAGATAGCTAAGCAGACAATTACTCATTTGTTAGATAAAATTAAAACCGCTTCTCGAATTCAAATTCATTTAAACCCTAAAGATTATGAAATTCTAAAAAATGATTTATCTTTAGAACCTTTCATAGAATTAAGGCAAGATGCAAATGTTTCAGCCGGTGGAGTTGTTATTGCAAGTGACCTAGGAAACTTCGATGGAAACATTGAATCTAAAGTTGCATCTATGCTAGAAACACTAGATACTGTTATTTAATTAAAACCTTAAAACTTAGTATAATCTCAAAACTTTATGATATAATATATCAAAATTGTATATATTAAAAAAAAGTTTAGACATGGAAATTAGCGAAAGAGATTATGATATATTAGTTGATGCAGAAATTACTGTAGATGTAATGCTGGGTAATTCAGACATTACAATAGAAGAATTTCTTAAATTGAGTGATGGAGATATAATCTCATTAAATAAAATTGCTGGTTCTGGTGGTGATATTTATGTGAATTCAAGAATTGTAGGTACAGGGGATATTATTGTTATTGACGATAAATTAGCCGTTAGAGTACAGGATGCAATGGATTCAGATAATGTTGTAAGATATTTCTTTGAAGAAAACTTAAGTTAGGAGTTTAAGATGGCAGTTGATAACGTAACAGTAAATACAGGTACGGGTGTAGATGGTAATTCATATACTAGCTCAATAGCAAATGATGAATTAACTAATAATGACTTTTTAAAATTAATGATTCAAGAATTAAAACTACAAGATCCAACAAAACCTATGGATTCTAAGCAAATGCTTCAAACTCAAATGCAAATGTCGACAATTAATACAAACCAAGAACTTGCCGCTTCAATGAAAACTTTGCAAACTTCTTTCACTCAATCTGCATTATCTAATGCAGCTAGTGTAATCGGACGAAATGTAGAAGATGGTAATGTTGGTGAAAATGGTATTAATAAGGCTTATACTGTAAGATCAATTGAAAATGTTGATGGTGATGTACAAGTAAAAGCTCAACAAATTTTATTTTTTGAAAATAGAGTTAAATTGACTGATGCTGATGATGATACTAAAAGTACTTTAGTTAATTATAATGCTAGTGGTGAAATTATCGGTGCTGATGGTGAAAAAACTGGTAATAAAATTGCACTACAAGAACCTGGTGTTCCACTAGTTAAGGATGGTAAACTTGTTATTCTTGATTCGGATAATAAAGAACTTTCAGATCATAAATACGAATTAGTTGGAGATAGTGTTCCTGTATATTCAGATGAACTTACATCTATTCCCTTTTCTCAAGTAACAAAAATATTTTAAGGCTAAGATATGATTGGTGGATTGTGGAACGGATACTCAGGGATTAATACTTTTGAAAAAGCATTAAGTACGGAGTCAAATAATGCAACTAATACTAATACTCCTGGTTATAAATCAAGTGATATTAGATTTGAAGATTTAATGTATAAAAGTGATGGTAGAGGTACTGGTACTCAAATTGAAACTGTATTTAAAAGATTTGAACAAGGTGATATAAAACCTACAGGTCATGCATATGATGTAGGTATTGAGGGAAAAGGTTATTTTATGTTAACTGAACCTTCGTCAAATGAAAGATTTTATACAAGAGCTGGAAATTTCCAAATGGGTGCTGATGGATTACTTCAAACTCCTGATGGTTTGCATGTACAAGGTTTAACACCTCCTCCAGCAACTATTATTTCAAGCGATCCTACTCTTACTCAAATTAGTAGTATTCATACAACTTTTATTGCCAGTGAAAATATTGCCAATGCTAATTTCTTACAAACTATAAATTCAAGAGTTAGTGATTATACTAAGTCAGCAAAAGATAGTGGCGTAAGTGGAGAGGGATATAAATCTGCTTCTTCTAAAATTAACGATATAGAGGCCTTAGTTGCTGATTACAAAGATAAGCTTAGCTTGTATAAAAGTACTTCGACAGAAACAGCTAGTGAATCAAAAAAACAAATTACTAGTTTAGATTTTTCTAGTTACATTTCTGAATTAGATAATGAAAATGATTTCATAAAAATAAATATTAATAATCAAGAAGTAAGACAACAGTTTGATACAGATGTTGATACAACTATGAGATTATTTGCAGATAAAATATCTAAAATTCAAGGTATGAAAGGTACAGTTGATACTACAGTTGGGAAAGTTACTGTTGAATCATTAGTTCCTGCAAAAGAAATTGCTATTTATGATGCTGCTGTTAATGATAAAGCTGCTGCAATTAATCAAATACAAAATCAAAGCCTTGGTACAGGTTATGGTGTAGTTCTTAGTTCAAGACAAGCATTACAAGATGCAATTGAACTTGCAGATGCAAAGTTTATTGACATAACTAGTACAATATCTTTAGCTAATCAAGCTGCTCTACAAGTTAACAATATAAATATGAAGTTAGCTGATTTAAATATATCTGAATATACTTTTGGAGAAGTTTCTATTGAAGAAGGGATTCTTTACTTAGCAGATGGAGATAATAAGTTTTTAGTTGGAAAACTTCAAACTGCTTTTTTTAGAAATGAACAAGGTTTAGATCCTCAGGGTAATAACTTATTTAAAGATACATTACCAGCAGGTGACCCTCAATTTGCAGGTAATATTAATACTTTACATAGCAAATCTTTAGAAGTTAGTAATACAGATAATGGTGAGAGTTTAACTAATTTATTAGTTTATCAAAAAGCATTCGAAGCGAATTCAAAATCTATTACAACATCTGATGAATTATTAAAAATAGCTATTAATTTAAGAAAATAGCTATTTTTTGTTTAGATATTAGTACTTATTATTTAGTATTAATATGTGAACATATATGTTCACCATTTTTTATATAAAAGGATAAATCATGATTGGGGCACTATGGACAGGGATCTCAGGATTATCGTCACAACAACAAGCATTAGACAATGAGTCAAACAACATTGCCAATGTAAATACAATCGGATTTAAGTCATCTAGAATATCATTTGCAGATCAAATGTATCAAGATAGAATTGGTAAAGGTTCTAAAATTTTAGATGCAGAAAAACTTTATACTCAAGGAAACTTGAAACTTACTGGTGTATCTTACGATATGGCTTTAAGTGGTGAAGGATTCTTCACTGTTGCAAATACAAGAGCAACAGGTACTACAGAGAACTTCTATACAAGAGCAGGAAACTTCAGGATGGGTGACAATGGTACCCTTCAAGATTC
>DKNG01000224.1:13064-13275 GCA_002470185.1 Arcobacter sp. UBA7394
AGATTCTGCAGGAAATGAAGTACAAGGTTGGATGATGACAACTATTGATCCAGCTAAAGATGTAACAAGTACTAATCCAAATGTAAATGTTTTTACAAATGATTATACAAAATTATTATCTTCAAAAATCATCAAGCATAGTACATATGTAGAAACAATTACTGCAAAAGCAACTGACTATACACAAACTGCTAAAGAAGATTCTGTTACA
>DKNG01000219.1:0-1602 GCA_002470185.1 Arcobacter sp. UBA7394
ACACTTGCAGCAGATACGGTTTTTGCTAATAATTCTCCTTGTTGAGTAAGTAAAGATGAAAGAGTTTCTTTTTCATCTTTAATTACTATGTATGAGAATATTGATAAGAGTAAAATTAATGTAGATAATACAAAAAGAGTAATCTTAGTTAACAGTTTCATTAGAACCTCTTAGATAAATTCATACCTTCTCTTACAAAGTTATATTCTTGATCGTTTGTTTCAACAAAACCATCACCTTTAAATACTTTTAAAACTTTTTTGTCTTTTAATC
Organism: Arcobacter sp. UBA7394; assembly: GCA_002470185.1. Taxonomy (GTDB): domain Bacteria; phylum Campylobacterota; class Campylobacteria; order Campylobacterales; family Arcobacteraceae; genus Poseidonibacter. The sequence goes on from DKNG01000219.1 coordinate 274, forward strand.
CAAGCATAGAAGCCTTTAAAGCTTCATAAACATTTTCAGACATATTCTCTTTAACTACCCAAGGTTTAGTAACATTATCAAATGTTTTGAGCATTTTTAGGGATTTATTTGCATATTTATTTTTATATTTTTTGAATGTTTTTTCTTTTACTACACCTGCATCAAAATCTTCATTTAACACTGCAAGTGCAACTTTATCGTGTCTTCCAAGATACTTGTATGACTTTAGCTCTTCTGAGCCAATACCATGTTTTAGCAATTCAGATTGAGATAAATATCTTCCGATTGTTGATTTACTATTTCCAAAAGCAAATGTTTTTCCTTCTAATTGTTCTAGTTTTGTAATACCACTTTTATCGTGAGTAATAAAAACTCCATTAAAAATCTTTTTACCTTTGTTTATTTCCATAACAAGTAATTTGATATTTTCATTTTTTTGTTTTGCAATAATATAACTAGCTGGACCAAATCTAGCAAAATCATATTCACCTTTTGCAAGACCATCAATAGCAGCATCATAAGTTGGATAGATTTTCAGACTGATTTTTGCATCAATACCTTTAGCTTTTAAATCTTTTTCAAGATAATTAATAACTGTTTTAAATTTCTTATACATATCTGATGGTTTATCAGAAGTGTAAATCCCAAATTTTATATTCTCACTTGCAAATAATGTAGATAAAAATAGAGTAAAAATAAGTAGTAGCTTTTTCATAATATTCCCCTTGTGAGTAATAATTAATTGCTTTATAAATTATTCTATAATAATAAAATTAAATATACCTTGAAAAAAAAATCTAAATATTGTATAACTACGCTATTAAAAAAAAGGACAATATAGATGAAAACAATAGGTTTGCTTGGTGGAATGAGCTGGGAAAGTACAGCACTTTATTATAAACAAATTAATGAAGAGATTAAAAAAAGATTAGGTTCTTTACATTCTGCAAAAGTAGTCATCTATAGTGTCGATTTTGATGAGATTGAAAAATTACAACATAGTGGTGACTGGGATAAAACAGCAGAGATTTTGGCTGATGCTTCAAAAAATATACAAAATGCTAACGCTGATTTTTTACTAATATGCACAAATACAATGCATAAAGTAGCTCCTAATATTCAAGAGAAAATAGATATTCCAATAGTTCACATAGCAGATGCAACTGCAAAGGTTTTACAAAAAGATAGAATATCAAAAGTAGGGCTTTTAGGTACTGCTTTTACTATGGAAGAGGATTTTTATAAAAATAGAATCACTGATAACTTTGGAATAGATGTAATAACACCAAATAAAGAAGATATTAAAATCATTCATAAAATAATCTATGA
>DKNG01000219.1:1814-2202 GCA_002470185.1 Arcobacter sp. UBA7394
TTTAAAACTTAGACTTTAAAAAATCTACAAAGGTTTGAAAAAGAAGACTTTTTGATTTATTTTTATGATAAACCAGATGGAATTCTCTTTTAAACTCTAGGTTTTTTAGTTTTATTTCAAATAACTTTTTTTCTCTTAGCTCTTTTTGAACAGCTAATCTTGAAATAGCAGTAATAGTGTCTTTATTATCTAGTAGAACAGTTTTAATCTCTTCAAAATCTTGTAATTCCATAAATATATCAATATCTTTAGCATATTCACCTAGGTTATTAATAAATATATCTCTAGTTCCTGAGCCTGTCTCTCTTAATATCCATTTTTTATTTATAGTATCTATAAACTGGTTTGATTGAATACTCTTATCAGATGTTACAATTATTAGTTCATC
>DKNG01000219.1:2295-3586 GCA_002470185.1 Arcobacter sp. UBA7394
CCAATATCTAAAGTTGAATTTAGTATTGCTTCAATAATTTTAGTGGTATTAATAGTTGATATATCAAATCTTACATCTTTATATTCTGATAAAAAATTATAATATATATCTGGCATTAGATAGTTTGATATAGTTTTACTTGAAGCTACTTTTATATTCCCTGCTAATTTGTTTGACTGAAAAATACTTTGTGAGTCTTTAAGTGCAAGATAATGAGATATTGTCTTTTCTTTGAAATATCTTCCTCTTTCATTTAAGATCAGTTTTTTACCAACTCTATCAAATAATTGTTCATTAAGTTTTGACTCTAGAGATTTTACTGCTAGAGAAATTGCTGATTGACTAATCGAGAGTTCTTGGGCTACTTGGGTAACTTGTGGATTATCACAAAGTTTATAAAAAAAGTTTAATTCTTTTAGTGTCATAAAAAGCCTTATTAATTAAATATATCATTATATTAAAATTAATATATTTTACAAATTAAAAATATAGGACTATACTGTGAAAATAAAAAGGAGATATTATGATTGGATTTATATTTGTATTACTTTTAGCTATTTTTTCAACAATCCTTTCAGAATTCTCTTTTTTTAAAGACTTAGGTATTAGTGCTATGATTATCGGAATTCTAATAGGAATGATATATGCTAATTCTATTAAAAAATATTTCCCTACATATTTACAAAGTGGAATAATATTTTGTACAAAAACTATATTAAGAATAGGAATAGTTTTATATGGATTTAGATTAACTTTTCAGAACTTACAAGATGTTGGAATATACGGTATTTTAGTAGCATTTTTAATGTTAGCTAGTACTTTTTTGATTGGTTATATCTTTGGTATAAAAGTTCTAAAACTAGATAGAGAAATCACTATTTTAACAAGTGCAGGTTCAGCTATTTGTGGAGCAGCAGCAGTATTAGCTAGTGAGAGTGTTTTAAAATGCGAAGCTTATAAAAGTGCAATAGCAGTTTCTTCTGTAGTTGTATTTGGAACAATTGCTATGTTTTTATATCCATTTTTATATAAATTAGGATTTATCGATTTGAGTGTCCAAAATATGGGAATTTATATAGGAGCAACACTTCATGAAGTAGCTCATGTGGTTGGTTCATCTAATGTATTAGGTGAAGAGGCTTCCTCAAATGCCGTAATAGTAAAAATGATTAGAGTTATGATGTTAGCACCTTTTTTGATTCTTTTATCTATTTGGATTTTAAAAACATCTATTTCAAAAACTAATAGTGAGAAATCAAAAATTACAATTCCTTGGTTTGCAGTATTTTTT
>DKNG01000219.1:3616-4157 GCA_002470185.1 Arcobacter sp. UBA7394
TCTTTTGATTTATTAGCTAGTGAGATTGTTGTTTCTATAAACTACTTAGATAATTTTGCTTTAACAATGGCTATGACAGCTTTGGGAATGGAAACATCTTTTTCAAAATTTAAAAATGTTGGTTTAAAACCAATTTATTTATCACTTGTTTTATTTGCTTGGTTAATATTTGGGGGATATTTTATAGTGCAGTTTTTATTTGTTTAAATAAGTATGCAAAAATGCATACTTATTAATGAAATTAGTTTACTTGAATTCCATATTTAGCTAGCATTTCTACCCAGCTTGCTTTATTACCATCTTTATCAAATACAGCAGGAGTACCAGCTACGCCTAACTCTCTACCTAATTCAATTTGTTCATCTAATTTAACAGTTAAATTCTTTAATGTTGTAGAATCAATTTTTCTGTTTTTATACTCAGGAGTATCTTTTGTTGCATGCATTGCAGCAATTTTACCGTCATTAGTTTTTTTGCTCATAATATATAATGAAATATCTCTAGCATTTTTGTGGAAATCTAATGGGAAGTAGAAAACTTT
>DKNG01000219.1:4256-4958 GCA_002470185.1 Arcobacter sp. UBA7394
TCTGTAAATAAAACATATTCATCTTTTCCAGTACCATAAGTAAAGGCTTCTTTACCTTCTAATGCACTTAAATCAGCAGGAACAGTAAGCTTAGCACCGCTTGTTGTATCAATAACATCACCAGCAATTAAAAACTTTTTATCTTTTGTTAAATAAATTTCATCACTTCGTCCATTTACTTTAACTTTTAATAAATATAAACTTCCAGTATCAAAAGCATTTGTTACTTTGATTTGAACTTTATTAAATAGTTCTAAATTCTCGATTGATTTTACTTCTTTTTCTGATAGTTTATCAGCCGCATTAGCAGTACTTGCAAGAGCTAAAGCTAATAACATATTTCTAGCGATTTTTAACATAAGTTATCCTAATTATAAATTGTTTTAATATAATACTACTTTTATGTTTAGTATTTATATATATGAACGTATTTTACTATACAATGATTAACGATAAAATATATGTAGTTAAAAAAGAGAAAATAATTCCATATCCAACAATAGCAACACTTAATCTTGGAGCAAGTCCTGCCATTGATGCCATTGCACCCGCTGTAATCATTGGAGCCATACCTGCTTCAAAAATAGATGCTTTTCCTGCAAGATTATTCCATCCAAATAAATAACAAATTCCAATAGCAATTAATGGAGCTAAAATTAGTTTGATTAACAAAGCAATACTAAGAGGTTTTAAATCATCTTT
>DKNG01000245.1:0-5111 GCA_002470185.1 Arcobacter sp. UBA7394
TCAACAATCTCTACAATATCTTTATTTAATAAAGGTTCACCACCTGAAATACCAAGTTGAACCGCTCCCATTTCACGAGCTTCATTCATAACTCTAAACCAGTCATCTTTACTCATAGCATCTTGTGTATTTGTAAAATCTAACTGATTATAACAGTATGAACACTCCAAAGGACACTTATGAGTTAATTCTAAAAGTATCCATAAAGGAGGTTTTATTTCACTATTCATTATAAAGTACCCACTTTCTACTCATAGCATCTTCTAAAAATTCAATAATATCATTTAGTAATTCACTAGTATTAAACTTTTCTTCTAATAAAGTTGCAATATTTTGAGTATTATTTTTCCCATCACAAAGGTTTAAAATTTCACCAGCACTTTGGCTTAATTGAACCATTCCCTCTGGATATAACAATACAAAACAATCTTGTTTCTCTTCCCATTGAAGCTGAAAGTGATTATTGATCACAAGTGATTTTTCTAGTTGCATTACAATCCTTAATATTAAAGTATGGTGGTCTTTTCAACTCGTATGCTAAGTATAAAGCATCACACATTGTCCATAGAATATCTAATTTAAACTGTAAGATTTCGCATGCTCTATCTTGTAATTCAATAGTATCAAATTCCTCTAAGGTCATAGATAATCCATGTTGAACATCTCGTCTTGCTTCACTTAATCTTTTTTGGAAATATCTTAATCCATCTTGTTCAATCCAAGGATAATTCTTTGGCCATGTATCAAGTCTTTGTTGATGAATTTGAGGTGCAAACATCTCTGTTAAAGATGACATTGCAGCTTCCTTCCAAGGTCTTTGTTTTGCAAAATTAATATATGCATCAACTGCAAATTTAACTGCCGGTAATACATATTTATGAGAAAGTAAATCTTCTTTTTTAAGTCCAACTGCAACACCTAAATCAAGCCAAGCTTCAATTCCTCCACCTTCACTATCATGATCTAAAATTCTATCAACCCATTTTCTTCTATCTTCAATTGGAGGATTATTTGACATAATAGCTGCATCTTTAATTGGAATTGCAGTTTGATAATAAAATCTATTCGCTACCCAACCTTGAATCTCTTCTTTAGTACACGAACCTTCATACATTCTTACATGAAAAGGGTGATGAATATGATACATTGAACCCATATCTCTTAACTTAGTTTCAAACTCTTCTTTACTTAATAGTTCATTCATTTTCTTGTTCATTTCTTTTCCTTTTGTAAGTTTATATTTCTATGCTCATACCATCGTATGAGATTTCAATTCCATGAGATATTAACTCATGATATTCATCATTTTCTTCATCTAAAATAGGATTAGTATTATTAATATGAATTAATATTTTTCGAGGTTTTTCTAAAGTATCTAGAATCTCAATTAATCCACCTTGACCATTTAGAGGCATATGTCCCATATCAGTTCCTAGTTTTGAAGAGAAATTACCTTTAATCATCTCATCATTTGTCCATAATGTACCTTCTATTAAAATCACATCAGCATCTTTCATAGCTTCTAAAACATGATTTTCTAAAACCCCAAGTCCTGGAAGATAAAACAATTTTTTATCTGTTTTTTTATTATGAACTACAAGGCCTATATTATCTCCACTTCTTGGAGTATCTCTATATTTTGAATAAGGTGGTGCATTTGAAATTAATGGTAATGCATAAAAATCATGATTTGGCATAACTGGAATCTCAAAAGCTTTATTATCTGGTGTAATTTCATTCCAAAATGTACCTCCACCATTCCAATGTTTTAACATTTTAAATAAAGGGAAAGATGTATTTAATTCATCATTTACTTCTTTAGTACAATAAACTTGATGTGGACAGCCTTCTCTTAACATTAAAAGCCCAGTAGTATGATCAATTTGAGCATCATTAAAAACAATAGCTTTTATTTTTGTTTCTCTTTTTTGAGTGGGATGTAAAAAAGGTGAATTATGGATTTGTTCCAAAATATCTGGAGAGGCATTAAATAACACCCAGTTCTCACCATCTTCACTTAGAGTAATTGAGGATTGAGTTCTTCTTTTTACGGATTTTTTTCCTTCTCTATAGGCTTTGCAATTATCACAATTACAATTAAACTGGGGTAATCCTCCCCCTGCTCCTGAACCTAATACTTGTATTTTCAAAACTCACTCCTTTGTCTTTTCTTCAGTTAAACAAACTATTAAATATCAAGTTTATTTAAATGAAAAAAAGATTAGAGACCTAAGTCCCTAACCTTTTAAACCTTATACAGTACAAATGTACATTGTAACTTCAAATCCAAATCTATTATCTACGTAAGTTGGTTTTTTCCATTCCATGGTATTATCTCCTTTATAAGATTTTCTTTTAAATTTCTATTTTGATTTAAATAATTTAAATACGTGAACTGATCCACCTTGATTTAAATATTTAACAGTTTTTGCAACTTCACCACCCCATAAAGGAACAGCTCCACCCCAACCTGCAACGATTGCGATATATTGTTCACCGTTTTCAGTCCAAGTAATTGGAGAAGAAACGATTCCAGTTCCAACTTGGAAATCCCAAAGGATTTTTCCAGTTTCATCATCAAATGCAAGTAGTTTTCCTTCAGGAGTACCAGTAAATACTAATCCACCTTCAGTAGTTAAAACACCACCCCATAATGGAGCATTGTTTTTATAAGTCCATTTGATTTTTCCAGTTTTTGGATCAACCGCTTTTAATGCACCAATATGGTCATCAAATGTTGGTTTAATAGTAAATCCAGCACCTAAATAAGCAGCACCTTTTTTATAAGAAACAGGTTTATTCCAAATATCCATTCCCCACTCATTTGCTGGAACATAAAATAATCCAGTTTTTTGAGAGAATGCCATAGGATTCCAGTTTTTTCCACCTAAGAATGAAGGAGTTGAATAAACAGTTTTACCTTGTTTAGCATCACCTGGATTCCCTGGTCTATTATCTTCATTTACAATTGGTCTACCGTTTTTATCCATTCCTTTTGCCCAAGTAATGTTTTCAACGAAAGGAGTAGATCTAATATATTTACCAGTAGTTCTATCTAATACATAGAAGAAACCATTTTTATCAGCAGTAGCTCCAGCTTTTACCATTTTTCCAGATTTGTCTTTATATTCAAATGCTACGAACTCAGCCATACCATCGTAATCCCAACCATCATTTGGAGTTGTTTGGAAATGCCAAACAATTTTTCCAGTATCAGGATTTACTGCAACTCTTGATGCAGAATATAAGTTATCACCTGGTCTATCATGTGAATTCCATGGTGCAGGATTTCCAGTTGGTACAAAAATTAAATCTGTATCTGGATCATAAGTAACACCATTCCAAGGAGCAGCACCACCATGTTTCCATAAATCACCTGGCCAAGAAGCGTTAGTTTGACCTGTAATTCCATTTTCTTTACCATTTAAGTAACCCATGTGACCTTCAACCATTGGTCTAGACCATACTAGTTTTCCAGTTTTTGGATTTCTAGCTTCAACTTTACCTACAACTCCAAACTCACCACCAGAAACACCTGTGATTAATAAACCTTTTACAATTAAAGGAGCTGCTGTGTAAGAGTATCCTTCTTTATAAGAAGCAATTTTTTTCTTCCATTTAACTTTTCCAGTTTTTCTGTCTAACGCAACTAACTTAGCATCTAATGTTCCAAAAATAACTAAATTATCATATAAAGCTGGTCCTCTATTAATAACATCACAACAAGGTAAAATTGCACTTGGTAATCTTGCATCATATTGCCAAATCTCTTCACCAGTAGCAATATCAATAGCATACATTCTAGAATAAGAAGCAGTTACATACATAACCCCATCTTTAACTAAAGGTTGTGCCTCTTGTCCTCTTTGTTTTTCTCCACCAAATGAAAAATTCCATACAGGTACTAGATTTTTTACAGTATCTTTATTGATCTGTGTTAATGTAGAATATCTTTGTCCCTTTTGTCCTAATCCATAAGTAACAACATCTTCAACTGTTTTAGCATCATTTGCAATATCCGCATCAGTAACTGGTGAATATCCAGCCTTAGCAGATAATGTACTAACTGCACCCGTAGCCATTAGTGCAGCAAGTGTAACTTTTGCAACACTTTTTAGAAAATTATCCTTATACATACATCTCTCCTTTAAAAAAATAAGCAACAAAATAAGTTGTCTTCATAAAAGTATACAAAAGGAATATAGCCTGAATATAGGCATGAAAAATAATTTTAACATTCCTAAAAAATAGCTATTTTTTTAATACATTTTTTGTGTTATATCCCATAAAAGCGGCACTTAATACAATAACAAAAGTAAGTAACAATATAAAGAAATTAGAATAATCAAATTTTAAATAAAGCGTAAACCTAATAAATTCCACTATATATGTAAAAGGATTGAATAAACAAACTTCATACATAAAAACACTTGAGTCTTTTATTTTCCAAAGTGGATATAAAGCAGAAGATAAAAAGAACATTGGGAAAATTACAAAGTTCATAACAGATGCAAAATTTTCTAATTGTTTAATAACTGATGAAATAAAAAGTGCAAAAGCATTTAGTATAATTGAAGTGAATAAAATTACAGGAATCACTAAAATATATCCTAAAAGTTCTAACTGTATTCCATAAAAATATGCAATGATTAAAAATACAATAGATTGAATAGTTGATACAATTGCCATTGCAAACATCTTACAAAATAGTAAAAAACTTCTTGAAATACTTGAAGTTAAAAGTATTTTCATAGAACCCATTTCCCTATCAAAAATCATAGTTAATGCACTTTGCATTCCATTAAATAGAAGTATCATTCCAATAAGTCCTGGAACAATATAAGTTTCATAAGTAATGTATGTTTCATACGGTGGAATTATTGCTAATCCTAAAGCAGTTTTAAATCCAAGTGAAAAAATAAATAACCATAAAAGTGGTCTAACTAAAGCTGAGAAGAATCTAGATTTTTGTTTTATAAATCTAAGAAGCTCTTTATAAATAATTCCTTGGGCACAATAATATAAATTTCTCATATTTTTTACTTTGTTAAGGATTCAAAAACTTGTGTTAATGAGTCCATATTATTTTCTTTTATTAAATCTTTTGCTAA
>DKNG01000245.1:5255-6324 GCA_002470185.1 Arcobacter sp. UBA7394
TTTTATATAAGCAATAATTTCATATCTACTTTTTATATCAAGTCCTGAAGTGGCTTCATCTAAAAGTAAAAGTTTTGGGCTATTTATTAAAGCTCTTAAAATTTCAACTCTTCTTCTATGACCACCATTTAAACTTCGAACCTTTACATCTAGTTTTTCTTCTAAGTCTAAAGTTTTAATTTCTTCTTTAATTGAATTCATAGTTTCTTTAAAAGAAAGACCTTTTAGTGATCCTGAGAAAACTAAATTTTGTTTTACACTTAAATCCAAATCAAGTGTTGGTTCTTGAAATACAATACCAATATTTTTTAAAGCATTTTTATAATCGCTTATATGAAAGGAATCAATATAAATATCTCCAGATTGAATTTTCAATAATCTAGTAATTAATGCAAATAAAGTAGATTTACCTGCACCGTTAAGTCCAAGTAAAACTAAAAAAGAAGCTTTTTTTATCTCTAAATTTATATTTTTTAGAACAAGTTCTTTATCATACTTATAAGATATATTTTTTATTTCAAGTTGTTTTTCCATATTCTTACTTTGACGGTTTAACCGCTACTCCCCAAGGATATCTTCCAACCTTTATAGTTTTTTCAACTTTTAAATTTTTTACATCTATAATTGAAATATCACCACTAACACCATTTGTAGTATATAGTTTTGTTTCATTATTGGCTAAACCTAATTGCCAAACTCTTTTTCCTACTAATAAATACTTAATTACATCGTATGTTTTTGCATCTATAACTGCTACATGGTTTGCAGGCCCAAGGGCAACAAAAGCATATTTACCATCAGATGTTAATTTGATTCCAACTGGTTGAATTTTATCTTTATAAACCCCTGGAATTTTAAAAGATATTTTTGAAATAGATTCTTTTGTTTTTGTATCTATAACCACTACAGTTCCACCAATCTCACTTGATGCCCAAACCTTATCACCAGTTTTTGAAAACTCAATATGTCTTGGTCTTTCATCAACTAAAGTATTATGAACAATCTCTTTAGTTTTAGTATCAATCCAATGTAAGAAATTAGATGTTTCAGATGAGTTAATAGCTACAGA
>DKNG01000017.1:0-6370 GCA_002470185.1 Arcobacter sp. UBA7394
TTCCAATTTACACCAATAATAAATAAAATTCCATAACCAACTAAAAGCATAACAAGAGCTGTTCCTAAGTCTGGTTCTTTTGCAATTAAAATAAATGGCAATAAAATATAAAATGAGAAATAGATAAAATCAATAACTCCATAGCCATTTTTAGGGGGAGGACGACTATGTATTAAATAACCTAACATTAAAATGTATATAGGTTTAATCAACTCTGATGGTTGTATTGTTGTATTTAAAATAGGCATAGGTAGCCATCTTTTTGCACCAAGTTTTGTAACACCCCAAAATTCAACCGCTAGTAGTAAAATAATTCCGAGCCAATAAAGAAAAGGTATGATTCTTAACTTTTTTCTTATAGGCAAAATGAAGACTACTGCAAAGGCAAAAAATGAAATTGTAAAGTATATTAATTGTTTATTCGCTAATATTTCATTTGTTTCACTGATTAGGTGATGTGATAAAAACACCAATGGTAAAACAAAAATGATTAACAAATAATCAAAATGGGATATAATTCTCTTATCAAATAAACGCATAGTGAAAGAGTATCTAAATATGGATAAAAATTTTATTGTTCAAGAAGCAAATAGATTAGATAAATTTCTGGCATCACAAATTGATGCTTCAAGAAATCAAATAGAACAACTTATAAAAAAAGAGTTTGTTAAAGTAGATGGTAAGACAGTTTCAAAAACCGGTCTAAAATTAAAAGAAAATCAAGAAATTGAAGTACATTTTCCACAAGCTGAATTAAATCCAGTGAAAGATGAAGCATTTGTAAAAGAATCACTAAAAGATAAGAATGTAAAAATAATATATGAAGATGATCATATTCTTGTAGTGAATAAACCTGCTGGTTTAACAGTACATGATGCTCCAAGTGTTAAAGATGCAACACTTGTGGATTGGTTAAAACTAAAAAATATTTCTCTCTCAACTATTTCAGGGGAAGAGCGACATGGAATTGTGCATAGATTAGATAAAGGAACAACTGGAGTAATGGTTGTTGCAAAAACTAATGAAGCGCATGTTGGATTATCAAAACAATTAGAAGAAAAATCTATGGGTAGATATTACTTAGCAGTGATTGATTTACCTCTTAAAGATAATATAATAATCGAAAAACCAATAGGAAGAAATCCAAATAATAGACTAAAAATGTCTATTGAATCTAATGGTAGAAATGCTAAATCTGCATTCGCAAAAATAGCCCTTAGTAAGAATGAAAAATATGAACTAGTTGCTGCAAAATTATTTACAGGTAGAACGCACCAAATTAGAGTGCATTTAGGCTCGATAAATAGGCATATTCTAGGTGATAATTTATATGGTTTTAAGGGCGAATTAAATAAAATAAATAGATTTTATTTACACGCATATAATCTATACTTAACTCATCCTATCACAAATGAAGAAATGAGTTTCAAAGCAGATTTACCAGAAGACATAAATAATTTTTTAAATAACAACTTTCAAATGGAGATGATAAATGACAACATTAGTGAAAACGACATCATTAGCAGCTTCACTTCTTTTACTTAGTGGATGTAGTGGATTAAGCAACTTAGGTACACCTACAAAACCAAAAGTTGATGAAACAGTTGAAGTAATTGACAGCAAATCGATTAAATCGATTGCTGATATTACTTCAATAGCTTTTGAATGGAAAAAAGTAGAAGACCCAAGAGTAGTTGGATACAACTTCTACAGAGCTAATATGCACAAAGATGGTAGAAGATTAAAACTTATCAAATCTCTTGATAACAGATACACTACGCACTTTGTTGATACAAAACTACAACCTAACACAAAATATGTTTATCAAATATCTTCAAAAGCTATGAATGGTAGTGAATCAAATACTACTACTGCTTATGTAACACAAACAGCAGCTAGAGCTTTACCAGTTAGTTTTGCACAAGGTATTTCTAATTTACCAAACAGAATCAAACTTGTATGGAGACCGCATCCTGATTTAAGAATCAGATATTATGAAATCCAAAAATTTGATACTGGTTTAAATAAATGGAAATTACTAAAAAGAATTGACGGAAGATTAAATGCTGAATACATTGATGATCGTTTAGGTAATAACAAACTTTACAAATATAGAATTACTGCATTAACTTACGAAGATGTAGCAACTCAACCAACGGAAGTTATTACAGCGAAAACTAAACCTTTACCAATTGGTGTTCAAAACTTCCAAGCAACAGTAAATCAACCTAAAAAGATTGTATTAACTTGGGAACCTTCTCCAACTGAAGATGTATTAAAATATTCTATTCATAGAAGTTTATTTGAAAGTTTAGGTTTTAGTAAAGTTAAAGAAGTTTCAAAAGACACTCTTTCAGTAACTGATAAAATAGATTCAGATGGAAAAACTTACTACTACAAAGTTTTTGCAATTGATGAAGATCATTTAAGAAGTTCTGATAAGATTGATTCAAGAAGAGGTATGACTTTAAATAAACCTGCAAAACCTGTTATTACACTTGCACAGATTCAAGGTTCTAAAGCAATCTTAAACTGGTCTGCTGGTGATAAAAGAGCTATGTCATACAATGTTTATAAAACAACTGAAGTTAGCTTTTTTGAATCTAAAACAGAAAAATTCACTGATATCAAAGGACTTCGGTTTGAAGATAACAACATCATCAATGGAGTACAATACAAATACTCTATTCAATCAAATGATGAATATGGATTAATGTCAGAAAAAACTGATGATGCAGAATTAATCCTTCCAAAAATTAAAAATTAAAAATAGTAAAGTAGACAATGCCACATATCGTATTTAATAAAAAAGAATTAATCACTACACCTTCTTCACATGAAGGTGTAGATTTTAAATTTATAGCAAAATCGTATAATTTCACAGACTATGAAAGAAATACGGAATATAAAGTTGCTGTTGAGACTCAAGAAAAAGAGTTTTTATTAACAATTAAAAATAAAGACCAAGATCATATGCTTAAAATTGACAAGGTTACAAGAGTAGCTCCTGTAACAATTGTTAAAGATGCCTTGAACTCTTATGCAAGTGCTGTTGATGCAAATATTGTATTTTCAAATACAAATACAATCAACGTAAAAATGGAACCACAAAAACAATATTTAAAAGATATTAACTATTTTGTTGATGAGTTCAAAACAGATAAAGAGATTCAAATTGAAATTGGTTTTGGAAGTGGTAGACACCTAATTCACCAAGCAAAAGAAAATCCTGATGTTCAATTTATTGGTTTAGAGATTCATACTCCTTCAATTGAACAAGCATTAAAACAATTAGAACTTCAAAATATTACAAATGTTTTAATTGTTAATTATGATGCAAGATTATTCATGGAGTTTATTAAATCTAATCAAGTTGGAAAAGTATTTGTACACTTTCCAGTTCCTTGGGATAAAAAACCACATAGAAGAATCTATTCTAATGAATTTATCAATGAAGCACTAAGAGTTCTTAAAGTTGGTGGAACGTTAGAGCTTAGAACTGATAGTAGAAAGTATTTTGATTACTGTACTGAACTTCTTACAAATCTTCCAACAGGAAGAATTACAATCGATATCAACAAAGATTTACCAGTTATTAGTAAATACGAAGATAGATGGAGAAAACAAGGTAAGAATATCTATGATGTAGTTTTAACAGCATCTAGTGAAGATGAGCAAGTAGTAGTTGATACTGATTTCTCATTTGATTTAGAAATTGAAGACTATTTAGAATTCATAAAAAATGTTTCTACAAAACCAATCGTTGAAAAAGGTTTCTTTATTCATATTGAAGATTTATTTACAATTGAAGGAAAAGAAAATTCTGGATTAATTGAACTTACAATGGGTAACTTTGATAGACCTGTAAGTAAATATATTCTAGTTGAAAATGGAAAACTTTCTTATTATCAAGGAAATCCTTTACCAACTAGCTCAAATATCAAAGCACATAAAAAATTAAAAGAGATTATTAGTAAATGATAGAAGCAAAAAATATATACTTATCATACGATGATAATAAATATATTATAAAAAAAGGTAATTTTAGCATTAAGCCTAGAGAGTTCATCTTCATTGGTGGAAACTCAGGTAGTGGTAAATCTACTTTATTAAAATCATTCTATGGAGAAATCCCTTTAAAACATGGAAGTTTAAAAATTGAAGGTCAAGAAGTTCTTGGTATTCGAGGAAAAAAGCTAAGGGTTTTAAGAAAAGATATTGGTATTATATTCCAAGATTATAAACTAATCAATGAATATACTATTGAAGAAAATATCATGATACCTCTTAAAATTAATGGTTATTCAAACGAAGTATCAAAAGACCAAGCGAATAAACTACTAGCACATGTAAAACTAGGACATAGAGCTGGATATTATCCAAATGAGCTAAGTGGTGGGGAGCAACAAAGAGTTGCTGTTGCACGTGCCCTTGCTCATAATCCAAAAATCATTATTGCTGATGAACCTACAGGAAATCTTGATGATTATTCTGCTGATGTTGTATGGAATCTATTAAAAGGTGCAAATGAACAACTAGGTATTACCGTAGTTGTTGTAACACATAGAGTTCCTAGAAACTTAGGAATTAAATTTAGACAGCTATCACTAGAGGATGGAATTATTTATGAAGTTTCTTAAGAATATTTTCGCATTTTTAATTCCCTTAACTGCTATGTTATTAGCTTTTTCTATTTATCTATTAATTGATAATGTAGTAGATAACTATAAAACAAAAATATCAAAAGATTATTCTATTGTTATAGTTACAAATACACCATTAATAAAAGATAATATTGATAAATTAGCAGGAATTAAAGTAGAAAGAATTCAGACTTTACAAAAAAAGAAGATTATTAATGATATAAAATCAAATCTTTCAAATACTTCTATCAAATTATTAAAAAGAAAGTTACCTAATTTTTATCAAATTTATTTAGAAGTATTCCCAACTTCTAGTGAATTAGAGAAAATCAAAGATACTCTTTTACAAAATAAAAATATTAGAAAAGTAGAAGTTTTCTCAAAAAATCATAATCAAACATATTTATTGTTAGTTTTATTAAATAGTGTTTCATTTATTTTATTTAGTATTATTACTATTTTTGCCATTATAATTATTGCAAAACAAGTGAAACTTTGGTTTCATGAACATAGTACTAAAATAGCCATTTTAAGACTACATGGAGCATCTATTTTATATAGTGCATCAAGTGTACTAAATTATGCTATTATGAGTTCACTAATATCATTTATTACTGTTGGTGCATTTTTATATTATGTATCAAATAATATGATGGTTATATTTCCCGTAGAGCTACAGTCAATTATTGATGTTCAAATCGATTTTAACTATGAGTTATTCAAAATATTTATACTTTCATTTAGTATTTCTATTTTTACAATTATTGGGGTTTTATTAAAATATAAAATAAATAATGACTAAACTATTTCTTGCATTAATTATAATAATTAACTACTCGTATGCATCTACGAAAACTATTGATAAAAAGATTCATAATAATCAAAGTATCTTAAATAAGAGTGCCTCAAAAAAGAAGCAAACAACTCTTAAAATAAAAGATCTTTCAGACAGAATCAATAAACAAAATAGAAATATTATAAAACTAGAAAAAGATATCAAAAGAGTTAATAGTGATATTGATAAACATACTATTTTATTATCAGAATCAAAAGATAAAATAAAACAACTAAAGAAAAAATCTACGAATCTTATTCGAGAAAAAAAAGGTAATGAAGAACAAATTGTTGATACTATTATCGAAGATTTTTCTACTTCTATTGCATTAAAATTAGCTTCTAAAAATAGTTTAAAAGAGATGGTTGATAGTGAAGTTTATACTATTCTTTCTGAGAATTCTAAAGACCAAATATTAAAACTAAATAATAATTATGATTTACTAACTAATAATACTAAAGTAAATGAAAAGAAAATTAAAAAGATTTCTTCATATATTAAAGATAGACAAAAAACAAAAAAGACATTAAATACTTTAAAAACAAAACACTCTAAATCTTTAGTAGATTTAGAACAACAACATAAGTCTTATCAAAAAGAATTAAAAAATGTAATTCAAAAACAACAATCTTTACAAAATCTTCTTTCAAGACTTAATATTTTAAAAGAAAAAGAGATACAAAAAGAGAAAGCTAAAAGAGCTAGATTAGCAAGACTTGCTGCTTTAAAGAAAAAGAAACAAAAGAAATCATCAACTAAAAGCTCAATAGACACAGCAGAGGTAAGAAACCAGAAGTATGCTAAGAACTTAAATCTAGATGTTAAAAAGATTGGTTCATCAACTGCTGGTGTAAAAATCACTAGATATAGAGGTAGAAAAACTATAGCTCCT
>DKNG01000017.1:6485-10661 GCA_002470185.1 Arcobacter sp. UBA7394
TAAAAACAAAAAAGAAAAAAGCTAAAGTAGTATCAGTATTAAATGGTAAAGTTGTATATGCCAAGAAAAATGCTGGTATGTTAGAAAATGTTGTAATAGTACAACATCAAAATGGTCTACATACAATCTATTCTCACTTAGATGAAATAGCCCCAACACTTAAAGTTGGTAAGTGGATTAAAAAAGGATATGTTATTGGTAGAGTTAATAACAACCTAACATTCCAAGCTACAAAAGACTCATCTCACATCAACCCAAAAGACTTATTTAGAATTTAGTGTTACTTTTTTATACATAATTTTTTCATTATGTATTCATTTTAGAGGTTCCCAAAAGTTACACTATGCTATTTTATTGCTACGTTTATAATATTTTGCTTAAAATATTATATTAATATCATATCTAAAGGATTTAATAACACATCGATTTTATATCGGTTAAATCTATTTAAGTAGGTAACATGAAAGAAAATGTTCAAAGTATGGTTACAGATACAAAGATTGTAGATACTACATCTAATCCCGCACCACTTGGTTTATGTGCTTTTGGTATGACAACTGTTTTATTAAACATCCATAATATTGGATTTACTCAATTAGACAGTATGATTTTGGCAATGGGTGTATTCTTTGGTGGATTTGCACAAATCTTAGCAGGCTTAATGGAATTCAAAAAGAATAATACTTTTGGTACAACTGCATTTACAGCTTATGGTGTATTTTGGTTAACTTTAGTAACACTAATTATTCTACCAAAGATGGGACTAATTGATGCTCCATCAAAAATTGCAATGGGATTCTATTTATCAATTTGGGGATTATTTACATTAATGCTTTTCATTGGTACATTCAGAATTAGCAAAGCTTTACAATTTGTCTTTGGATCTTTAACTGTACTATTTTTCCTTCTAGCTATTGGTGATTTTACAGGAAATACTCTGTTTACACAAATTGCTGGTGTTGAAGGTGTTGTATGTGGTTTAGTAGCAATATATGCAGGACTTGCACAAGTTCTAAATGAATTATATCAAGATGATGTTTTTCCTCTTGGCATAGTTAAGTAGCTGTTTTTTATAAATAAGAAGGATCTCTCCCCTTCTTATTTCTTTTTATCTATAAATTTACTCTAATAAAAGCTTTCTCATAATCCAACTATGTAAGATGTATGCTATAATTGCATAAAATTTTCAAAAGGAAATAACATCTTTTTAATAGATCAATCAACAAAAAATCAATTTAAACATTTTTGTAAACAAAACAATCCAAAAGATATGGAAACAGCTATTGAATACTTTACTGTATTTGGTGGAGCAGATTTCAAAATCGATACAACAAAACCACTAACAGAATTAATAGAAAAATATATCTTAAAAGATTATACATACCTAAGAAATGATATTCACAATCTAACTGGTGGATACAGTGTAGATCATGCTGTATTATCAGGAATTGCATTAGGAGATAGAAGAACATATTCATCATTCAAAAGAGCTCATATTTCTTTTGAACAAGGAATGAAATGTGTTGAAAATTTAACAGAAAGAGGAATCATTGAGATTGAATCTTCTCAAAACTTCTTAGTTAATAAAAGAGGTGATAGTAAAATCGCTAAAAAACTTCTATTTACTACTCCTTTTTTAAGATTTTGGTTTGCATTTGTTTCACCAATTTATAAAGGAATCAAAGAAGGAAACTTCAAAGAATTCCATGAAAAATACGAAGCTAGAAAAGCTGATTTTAGTGACTTTATTTTTGAAGAATTAGGATTAGAGCTTATTACTGATTTATACAAAGATGATGAGATTAAAAATATTGGTAAATACTGGGATGACAATATAGAAATTTCATTAGTTGCTAAAACTAAATCAGGAAAAATTATTGCAGGAAACTGTAAACAAACAAACTCAAAACTTAAAAAAAGTGATTTAAATAAGCTAAAAGCTGATTGTGAAACTATCGGATTAAAAGCTGATATTCATACACTATTTACAAAAAAAGGTTTCACTACAGAGCTTAAGGGAATGAAAAGTGAAACAATCAAACTTTTAACTACAAGAAACCTAAAAATATTACTTGAAGAAACTAAATAATTGAACTTAGTTGGTTTTGATTATATAAACGAAAAAGATAAAAAGTTAAGTGAGCTTTTTATCTCTTCAAAAAATACAAAAAAATACATCTTAGGTATTAACAGACTTACAAAAAGTATTTGTAAGCATATAGAAGTTGATGGAATTATTGACGACTTTACAAGAGTACAAAGCTCAAGAAAAAAGAAAAATATTGTTACTCTTGAAGAAGTACCAAAAGATGCAATCATTTTGTGTACAGCAACAGGAAGTCCTCTTGAAGTAATAGCTAAACTTGATGAGCTTGGATATACACATTTTAACTATCTTTCTTTTTATAGATACTCAAATTTGAATTTGAATCAACCACCTTTTATGGATGATTTTAAAGATGATTTTTTAAAGAATGAAAAAGAGTATCAAAAAACTTATGACTTATTAGCTGATGAAAAATCAAAAGAAGTATTTACAAAAGTACTAAATTTCAAAATGACTTATGATTTTGAATTTATGCATGGATTTACGAATAACTTTGATGAGCAATATTTTGATAGTGAGCTAATTCCAGATATTAAAAATATAAACTTTGTGGATGGTGGTGGATATATAGGTGATACACTAAAACCTATAATGAATTACTTTCCAGATTTCAATAAGATTTATTGTATTGAACCAAATGATTTACATATAAATATTGCAAAGAAAAACTTCAGTAATTATGAAAATATAGAGTTTATTAACTGTGGTCTTGGAAACAAAGTTCAAAACTCAAATGACAAAGATGAAAGCCAAAACAATTGTGCCCATGATTATCAAGCTTTGAATATCAATACCCTAGATAATCTAATAAAAGAAAAAGTTGATTTTATCAAAATGGATATAGAAGGTGCGGAACAAGATGCAATTGAGGGTTCAAAAGAAACTATTCTAAAATATCACCCTATTCTAGCTATTTGTATCTATCATAAAGCAGCAGATTGGTACAAAGTACCTCAAATGGTACTAGATATCAAAAAAGAGTATAACATCTATATAAGACACTATATGGAAGGTATATACGAAACTGTTATGTATTTTATTCCAAAGAAGTAGCTCTTACTTCTTTGAATAATCTAACTAGATACTACTTTTAATCCCACTATTGAAATTATCAGCGTACTTATAAAAAACAATCTTAATATTGATGATGGTTCATTATAAAAAAAGATTCCAACTAATACAGTTCCTACTGCACCAATACCTGTCCAAACTGCATAAGCTGTACCCATTGGAATACCTTCTAATGCTTTTGTTAATAAATAAAAACTTGTAGCTGCAAAAACTAAAAATGCTATTGTAGGTACTAACTTTGTAAAATTCTCTGTTAATTTTAATGTAGAAGCAAATAATACTTCAAATAAACCTGCTGCTATTAAATAAATCCATGCTGTCATAATTTTGTCCTTTTGAATATATCTTTCCTAGAAAGATAACATCAATATACTTAAATATGTCTTACTAAGAAAGATACTTTTATTAAAAATATGCTAATATTAATTTATGAATTTAACACACTTACAAAACGGAATCCAAAATATAAAAGAGAATACACCTCAGATATACAAAGATAGTATTAATATTTCTGCTTCATTGTTCTTTTTAAAAAATAAAATGTATGATGAGGGAAACGAAATTTTAAGTAATGTTTATAATATGAATCAAACACATTTAGATGTATTATCAACACTATATTATTTAGGAGATGAAAACCATACACTAAGCCCTACAGAACTATATGAAAGAATGCTTTTTTCATCTGGAGGTATGACAAAGATTCTAAAACAATTAGAAGAAAAAAAGTATATACAAAGAGTTGAGAACAAGGAAGACAAAAGAAGTAAACTTGTACAACTAAGTCACTTAGGAAAAGAAATAACTATTAAAGCCTTGGGAGAGGTCTTAGAATTAGAAGATACTTATTATAGTAAACTAAATAAAGAAGAACAAAAGAATCTACAGAATATATTAGAAAAGATGCTTAACTAATATATTCTATTAATTTAAAGATGACTTAGTTTCTCTTCGTATTCATCCATTATTACATCAAGTTCTAATTGTGTAGTTTCTAA
>DKNG01000186.1:0-182 GCA_002470185.1 Arcobacter sp. UBA7394
AAAGATATATTAATTGAGAGAAAAATAGAAAACCCACGAATCAAAGTAACAATTGATTTTCATGGTTCTTTGTGTATTATTAAAGTATCAGATAATGCAGGTGGATTAAAAGAAGAGAATTATGATTTAATCTTTGATCCATATTTTACAACTAAGCACTCTTCAAAAGGAACTGGATTAGG
>DKNG01000186.1:262-3714 GCA_002470185.1 Arcobacter sp. UBA7394
TGATGAAGATGGTGCAGTCTTTAAAATAGTAGTACTAGGATAGAAAAATGAATGAAAACTTATTAGAAGAATTAAAAAATATTCCAATATTATGTGTTGAAGATGAAGATGGAATTAGAGAAGTTATTGTTGAGACTTTAAAGTATTATTTTGATGATGTATATGAGGCAAGAGATGGAAATGAAGCTTATGAAATCTATCAAGATTATAAACCCAAAATAATCCTATCAGATATTCAAATGAAAAATTGTGATGGTATAGAGTTTGTAAAAAGAGTTAGAAAAACTGATTCTCATACTGCAATTATAATGCTTACTGCATATTCTAATGAAGAGTATTTAATGGATTTAATTAATCTAAATATTAATCATTTTATTTTAAAACCATTAAATCTAAAAAAACTAAATGAAGCATTATTAAAATATATTCAAAAAACTTTAGAACCAATTGAACTAAGTAAAAGTTTGATTTTAGACTTACAAAAAAGAGAACTTATTTATAATAATACAGAAAGAGTGTTATTACGTAAAAGAGAAAAAGAGTTTTTACATCTTTTATATGAAAGAAAAGGTGGAATTCTAAGTTATTCAGAAATTGAAGAAGAGTTATGGGTAGATAAGGAAATGACAACTCATGCCCTAAAATCCTTCATCAAAGACCTAAGATCCAAGCTTCCAGAGAATGTTATAAAGAATGTTCCACAAGAAGGTTATACTTTATTTATAAAAGATTAAGAAAGCACACTTTTTCCATACTTTGATTTTATATGATTTGTTATATAAAATTTATGAGGCAAAACTATGGAAGAGAACTTTAGAATTGAAAAAGATTTTTTAGGTGAAAAAAAGATTGATGCAAATGCTTATTATGGAATACAAACTCTAAGAGCAAAAGAGAATTTTGATATTACAAGAACGGATATTTCTTTATTTCCTAACTTTATTAAATCCCTAGCAAAAGTAAAAAAAGCTTGTGCTTTAACTAACTTTGAGTTAGGAGATTTATCAGATAGACAAAGAGATGCAATTATCCAAGCTTGTAATGAAATAATAGATGGTAAATTTCACGACCAATTTATTGTAGACCCAATCCAAGGTGGAGCTGGTACTTCTACTAATATGAATGCAAATGAAGTTATTGCAAATAGAGCACTAGAAATTCTTGGTGAAAAAAGAAGTACTTACGATGTGATTCATCCTAACAATCATATTAATATGAGTCAATCAACTAATGATGTTTATCCTACAGCTATTAAACTTACATTACATGAGTTAATTTATAAATTAAAAGATTCACTTAGATTTTTAAGAGATGCTTTTGATGAAAAAGCTATTGAATTTAAAGATGTATTAAAAATGGGAAGAACTCAGCTACAAGATGCTGTTCCTATGACTTTAGGTCAAGAATTCAAATCTTATTCAGTAATGATCGATGAAGATATTTTTAGACTTAGAGATTGTCAAGCTTTATTAAAAGAGGTTAATCTTGGAGCTACTGCTATTGGTACAGGAATTAATACAAAAGCAAAATATCAAAGAAAAGTAATCTCTAATTTAAGAGAAGTAACTGGTGTTGATTATGTAACAGCTGGAGATTTAATTGAAGCTACTCAAGATACAGGAGCATTTGTACATATTTCTGGAATCTTAAAAAGAGTTGCTATTAAAATCTCTAAAATTTGTAATGACTTAAGACTTTTAAGTTCTGGACCACGTGCTGGATTCAACGAAATCAACCTTCCTAAAATGCAACCAGGATCTTCAATCATGCCAGGAAAAGTAAATCCAGTAATTCCTGAAGTTGTAAATCAAGTAGCATATGAAGTAATTGGTGCTGATACTGCTATTTCTATTGCTTGTGAGGGTGGACAATTACAACTTAATGTATTTGAGCCATTAGTTGCTTATAAACTATTTACATCAATTAATATGATGAGAAGATCATTCTACACACTTGCTGATAAATGTATCAAAGGAATTACTGCAAATGAAGATGTTTGTATGGAAAATATTTTAAACTCTGTAACTTTAGTAACTTGTTTAAATCCAATCTTAGGATATGAAAAAAGTTCAGCAATTGCAAAAGAAGCCTTAGCTACAAATAAAAGAGTATATGATATTGTTTTAGAGCAAGAATTATTTACAAAAGAAGAACTTGAAGAACTTCTTCATCCAAAAAATATGGTAAATAACTACGAAGGAAAAAAATAGATGAAAATTACTATTATAAATACTGGTGGAACATTTAATAAAAGATATAATCCAATCAAAGGACAATTAGAAGTTCCTAGTGATAATATCGCTTTAGATAAAATTATTGCATCTTGTCATAATGTTGATTTTGAAATTAAAAATATTGTTTCAAAAGATAGTTTAGATATGGATGATAATGATAGACAAATTATTACTGATGCAGTTAAATCAAGTGAAAATGAAAAAATAATCATCATTCACGGAACTGATACAGTACATTTAACATCTGCATTTTTAAAAGAGCAAATAGACAATAAACAAATCGTATTCACAGGTGCAATGGTTCCAATGAGTATTGATGAAGTTGAAGCTACTATGAATTTCTCACAAGCTATGGGGTTTCTAAGCTCTAATGTTCAAAATGGCATTTATATTGCAATGCATGGTGTTGTAGTTGACCATACAAAACTTGTTAAAGATAGAACTTTAGGTCAGTTTTTAATCCAAAAATAAATAAGAGTTTAGACTCTTATTTATTACTTAGCCGTAGAATCTACAAAAACTCTAGAACTTAATTCTTTGTCAATAGTATACAATCCATAACCATTACCATCTACTAGTTTTATATGATCAATTATTCCTGATACTGTAGCTTCTTCTTCCACTTGTTCTGTTACATACCACTGTAATAAATTGTATGTTGCATGGTCTTTATCTTTCATTGCTAAATCTGATAATTCATTTAAATTTTTTGTCATTGTTTGTTCGTGCTCAAGTGATTTTTGAAATACATCTAATAGTGAGTTAAATCTTACTTCTACCTCTTGAATTAATGGTAGTTTTATATCAACGTTTTGATCTTCTAAATATTTAAAAAGTTTCATTCCGTGTGTAACTTCTTCTTGGTATTGAATCAAAAACCAATTAGCTGCTCCGTTGAATCCTTCTTTTGAACAATATGCACTCATTCCTAAGTATATATATGCGGATTGATACTCTTTATTAAGTTGCTGGATTAACGAATCTTGAAGCTCTTTACTAATCATATTATCTCCTTTTGTCTCTATTACTTAATTATAACTAAAAAGATATGTTATATATAGTTATTATTTGTTTAATAATAAGAAAATTATTAAAAAATACACAATATTAAGTAGCTATTAATTGTTGAATATATATAATAATTATGGTACATAAGATGTATTATATCAATAAAAGGAACGAAAAAATGAATGAATTAATTTCTACATTACAATCAGT
>DKNG01000187.1:0-154 GCA_002470185.1 Arcobacter sp. UBA7394
GTCATTGCAATATTTAAAATAAATGATAAAACAACAATTACAATACCAATTTTAGTAATAGTGGGTTGTTCTAAGAACTCTCTACCCATGGTTGGCAATATATTATTGTAAGTAATCTCAGCTAATGTTGCATAAGGAACTAATAAATATCCTA
>DKNG01000187.1:284-617 GCA_002470185.1 Arcobacter sp. UBA7394
GCAGCACCCATAAATGCAAATAGTATTAATACAATAAGCAAGTTAGTATGTACCATTCTTGCAACATTAAATGGAATTAATGGAAATAAGAAATCACCATTGATGTATTGGAATCCTAAGATTAATCCAAAAAGAATTTCTCCTGCTAGAAGAACTAGTGCAAAAATAAAATATGGTTTTGCTACCATTTGTGAAGTGTATTTCATTTGTTTATCCTTCTATATTTGGTGGCCATTCATTATCATCAATCTTTGATGTCCAGATTAAAAAGTTTGATAAATCATCAACTTCTTTATCACTTAGATTAAATTGTGGCATTTTTCTTCTATTTGG
>DKNG01000187.1:795-2692 GCA_002470185.1 Arcobacter sp. UBA7394
TTTACTTCCCAAAGATTTTTACCACGTGCAACAGAGTGTGTGATTTTGTCTTCATTTGTAAGTTCAGGGAATTTTTGAACAGTGTCAAATGTTAGTC
Organism: Arcobacter sp. UBA7394; assembly: GCA_002470185.1. Classification (GTDB taxonomy): domain Bacteria; phylum Campylobacterota; class Campylobacteria; order Campylobacterales; family Arcobacteraceae; genus Poseidonibacter. Next base: position 893 of record DKNG01000187.1, read on the forward strand.
CCGCAAAAACTAATATTGCAAAAAGGCTTCCACCAAAATAGATATTTCTGGCAGTGTTTTTTGTAATTCTATCAGTCATTCTAACTCCTTAGTTTTTAATTCTACCTCAAGGTAGTAATTTTATATTTTAAAATACTACCTTGAAGTAGTATATTCGAATATTAGCAATAGTTTTTTTAATTCTACCTTAAGGTAGTATTTAAAATGAGTCTAAATTCTACTTAATTGTAGAATTTAAGTCAAAAAGAGTAGAATTGTATTAGAAGTAATTAAAAAATGTTAATTATCATATTTATTTAATTATTTTTCATGTAAAATGTTTTTACAAAAAGGAAGTTTAATGCAATTTCATACTACTACACAATATGCAATACGAGTGTTGAGTTATATAGCTAAAAATGGAAAAGATAGATTATATAGTGCAAAAGAGTTATCTGATATTTTAACTATTCCATATAAGTTTTTAACAAAAATCATGTGTGAGTTGGTTAAATCAAATTTTGTAAACTCTATTCGAGGTAGAGAAGGGGGCTATGAACTTGCTAAGCCTTCAAATGAAATTAGTATACATGATATACTTGAAACCTTTAAAGACTTAGAAGATGATACTAAGTGTGTCTTAGGTATTGGTCGTTGTGATAATAAAAACAAATGTGTTTTACATGATCAATGTTATAAACCAAGAGAATCTCTTAGAGAAATGTATAAGACTACTACATTAGATAAACTTGAAGAACAAGACTTCAAGATGTAATATTTATTTGTAAACCGTTAAAACTTCAATTAAATGAAAACCAAACTCAGTTTTCACAGGTCCTAGTACTTTATTAATTTGTACATCTTTTGCAAAAATTACATTATCAAACTCTCTTACCATATCACCTTTTTTAAAAGTTCCTAAATTTCCACCTCTTTTTCCTGATGAACATTTTGAAAATCTCTTTGCAGCTTTCTCAAATGTGATATCTTTTGCAATTATCTCTTTTTTTATCTTTTTTGCTAGTTTTTCTGTATTTACTAGTATATGCTTGGCTGATGCTTGTGGCATTATAGTCCTTTTCTTAATATTTTGAAATTTTAGCTAAATAAACCAATAAATAGATGAAATTTGATATTCCTTTAAGTTTAACAAGCTAAAATCCCATTCCTGTTTAAGTAAAGACTTAAACAAATGACGCGGAATAGAGCAGCACGGTAGCTCGTCGGGCTCATAACCCGAAGGTCACTGGTTCAAATCCAGTTTCCGCAACCAATTATATTTATTCAACGGGAAGGTTGGAGAGTGGTCAAATCCTGCGGATTGTAAATCCGCCGCCTACGGCTTCGAAGGTTCGAGTCCTTCTCTTCCCACCATTTTAAAGTGTGGCGCGATAGCTCAGTCGGTAGAGCAATGGATTGAAAATCCATGTGTCGACAGTTCGATTCTGTCTCGAGCCACCACTTTTACTTATTAACAAATCAATCAAAACTTTTATCAAACAATTAACTTTCAAAATTAACACAAATTAAAACTAAACTAGTTATTCTTTATTATATAAGATAAAGGAGTTTCCCATGAAAAAGCTTATTTTACTTTTTCTAATACTTTATTCATCTACTCTTGCTAGAGAACCCCAAGAAATCATCGATACTATATGTAGTACTTGTCATGGCTTTAATATGGAAAAAAGTTGTTTTGGTGTATCTGAAATTCCAAATACTTTAAGTTCCTCATATATATTAGAATCTTTAACCGCATATCGTGCTGGAAAGAAGAGTGATTATAGAATGGGCTCAACCATGACTGCTGAAACTAGTACT
>DKNG01000056.1:0-581 GCA_002470185.1 Arcobacter sp. UBA7394
TGGAATCTTTCACCATTAAATGTTGTTTGTTTATGAACAATTTGTGTTGGATCATCATTTTCACAATCTGTATATAACATTGGAATTTGACAAGTTTGACATAATTGAGGAAGCATTTCAGAGTAATATCTCTTACCTTGCTTTTCTAATTCTCCCCAATGCTCATATACTGGTCTATAATATTTATCAAATGTATTTGGATATTTTTCACTTAACCAATCCATTTTCTTTTCATCAGGTAACCATGTATGGAATGGTGCAGCTGCATTATGTGTATAGAAAGTCATCCAAATTTGGTGAGATAAGTGTTCTTTTTCAGCACTTACAGTACTGGCACACTCAGGAATTGTAATTCCATATCTCTCTAAATCTTTAAATAATGCAACTGTATTTTCTTCGAAGTATAACTCCCAAGCTTCTTTCCATGATTGTGGAGATTCTGGTAACATATAATCCATCATCATTGATACAAGTCCTAGAACTTTATATCCTCTCCAAGTCCATTTATTAATCCATTTTTGAACAATTGGAACATTATCTGGGTCTTGCTCTAATAAGAACTTAATAGCTTGAAGACCTAA
>DKNG01000056.1:675-3622 GCA_002470185.1 Arcobacter sp. UBA7394
GCCATATCACCATTATAAGCAGCACCAGACATAAATGGTACAAATAATAGGTTTGTTAATACATACTCAAAAGAGAATCCAATAGCAATCATAAACTCAAAAGGACCAGCTGATCTTGCATCATCAAAGAATGATTTTGGAACTGAAAGATACCAAACTCTATCATGCCAATGTGCAAATTCAGAGAAACCATTAAAGTGTTTGTTATAGTGGCTTAATGTATGAATTTGTGTTTGAACATGTCTTAACTCATCAATAGCTTGCATTTGACATGCAACTCTTGGACCATCACCTCTAAAGTTTCTTGCAACATCTGCAAAACCTCTATGAGCTTGATATTCTAATGGTGAAACACCTGTTAAGAATAGTTTTAATGCTGATACATATCTTGCATCTGTGATGTTTTTTTGTCCATTATTTTGAGCAAAAGCATCAATAATTGCATATAGTTTTTTATCTTTTTCACCTTGGTATTTCCAGTAAGAATCCATAGTCATTCTAAATGGATCTTCCCATGCTTCCCAATCATGAATTTTGATACCTTCAAATTTATCTTTTGGAAAAACATCATCCATATTTTGATATGTTGTATCCCATCCAAGTCTTGTCATATACTTGTACTTGTCTTTCATATTTAAACGTTTTTTTCTCTTTTGTGTTTGCATAGTCATAATGTTTTCCTCCTAGTTATCCCAATAAATTGTGAAATGATCATAATCTTCATCAACATTTCCTGCTAATGAAACTAAAACTAATTGTAACTCTTGTGGATCCCAATCTCTACCAATATGAGTTGATACAGTTTCCGCATTTATTTGAAGTTTTCCTTCTGCTGAAACCTTTACCATTGCTGGTTGGTTTTCAACCTCAGCTTCTGGGTTATCCTCTTTTATTGCTTCAATAATTGCTCTTGTTTCTTCTACTGCTTGTAGTGCTAAAAATACTTTTGACATACTAATTCTCCTAAAGGTTTAAACCATTTTTATTAAGTCTTACAACTAACTCATCTTTAATCATATTCATAGCTACTTCAGGATTTGAATGTACTTTTTGTGCTAATGGTAATACAGCATGGAAAGCAATATCAATATACTTTTTACACCAAGTATTTAATAATTCTTTATTCTCTTCACTCTCAGCGCTAGCTACTTTAACTGTCATATCAATCCATCTTGCACACTCTTCATTCCAAACAGTAATAAACTCAGTCATCATAACTTGAGCAGAACCACCTCTTACATTTAGTTCTTGTTCCATTAAATTGAAATATAAAGGGTGAATAAATGCATCAAATATTACGTTTTGAGCAATATGTAATTCAAACCAATCTTTAAGTACAAATGAATCTTCCATTGCTTTTCTAAGTGGTTGCCATGCTTCATTATTTAACCATTGATCTTTAGCATTATCTAAAACTACTGGCTCATTTTCACCTAATAAAAGACCTATTCTTGTAAGATATTGAGCATTACCCAATCTATCTTCTGCATGGAACATAAAAGCATTAGTAATAGCTGCACCATAACCTTCTGAACATAATTGAAGGTTATTCATATTTGCACCCCACTCATAATGTCTAAGTGGTAATACATAAGATAAAATCAACTCTTTAATATCTTCAGGCATTACATCTAACATATTTCTTTTTTCAACAAAAACAAAATTTTGTTCTGCAACTTCTTGTTGTTTAGCTCTAGCTGTTACATAAGAAGCATAGTGATATTGTCTTGGATCTAAAAACTTATACCAATCTTCCATCTTAACTGCTGTTTTTTGTACATCATATAATTCATATGTTGGATCTGCCAAAGGTCTATAATGAAAATTATTAGTTGGTTGAATATCAAATGTTGCTTCTTCATATCTTGAAGCCATCTTACCTTCACCAATTCTTCTTTCAACATGACCAAACGTTTCTCTTTTTGGTTTAATATCTATACTTTTAATATCTAAAGACATATTCTCTCACTCCTTATTTTGTTAATGTACCAATTGTTCCGTACTGCCATTTGTATTTATCATTTTCAACATCTATTATTTGTTCTCTAGTTAGATGTTCAACTGTATTGTTAATACAAAATTTTTCAAACTGCTCTTTTGGTAAAGCAAGTTCTACATACATACAAGGATCACCAATTGCAAAATCAAACTCAATTAACCCGTTTGCTTTTTCATCAGTGATATGTACATATTTTTTTTTAAATGGTGACACTTTACTCATAATAATTACTCCATCTAATTGTCAAACTTTTATCTCAAAAACCAGTTTAATAGAAAAAACTCGCAAAAGTATCGCACTAGTTATCTAAAGTTTTTTTTTATGATATAATTTTCCAAATAACAGTTCAAAGGCTTATAAAATGGGTAATCTAAAGCAATATTTTTTTGATAATAAATCAATTCCTACTAAATTTTCCATCACTTATGTATTAATTGGAGTATTAGGTATTGTATTCTTAGATAAATTGATTTCTGAATTTTTCAAATACAACTCTATTATGGAGCAAGGCCCACTTACCTTTGGTATATTGTTTTTATTATCAACAGGAATTATTCTTTTTATAATGCTAAATCACATGCAAAAAGTAATACAAAGAATTGATAATTCATATAGAGAGTTAAAAGACAAAGATAAAGAGAGATTAGTGCCTTATGAGTTTGCTCTTAACAACTCTATTGATGCTATTTATTGGTTTACTCTAGATGGAAAGTTTGTATATGTAAATGAAGCAGCTTGCCAAATGGTAGGAAGAACAAAAGAAGAGTTCTTAGAAGAGATGCACTTAGAAGATATGGATCCTAATTTTGATAGGGAAACCGCAAAAGATTGTATGATTAATATCTATAATCATAAAAACTGGAGATTAGAAACTACACAAATAAAAAAAGATGGAACAATATTTCCAGTTGAAGTATCTGGTCATGGTTTTATGCATAATGGAACTGA
>DKNG01000056.1:3686-3988 GCA_002470185.1 Arcobacter sp. UBA7394
GATATGACTCAAAAGCAAGAGTATAGAACTAAAATTACTAAGATGAATCAAGAACTACAAAAATCTGTAGAAGAGAAAGATATTCTATTAAAAGAGATTCACCATAGAGTAAAAAACAATATGGAGATAATCTCTTCTTTATTAAATATGCAAGAGCGGCGTACTAAAGACCAAGAGATGATTTATATCTTACAACAAAGTAGAAGTAGAATTCATACTATGGCATTGGTACATGAGTTTTTATATTTAGGTGAAAATCTAGCTTTTATTAATTTGCCTAATTATATTAAAAGATTATTAGA
>DKNG01000053.1 GCA_002470185.1 Arcobacter sp. UBA7394
TTTTTATTGTTTAGTTCTTCTTCTAGTTCTGCATACTCAACAAGTAGTGAATCCATAGCAAAATGATAGTCAAAAGCCATAGCTCCTTTATCATTGATTACTTTTTTTATGAATATCCAGTTATCAAATATCTTTGCCCAAGATCTTTTTTGTTCACCTGTTCTACAAAAAGTATTGATAATAGATTTCCATCTAAATAGTGCAAAATATGCTTGATGACTAGACCAAAGCTCAGCAATCCACCAATCCTCATATTTTGGAAAACCGTGAAAGTTACACTTTGGAGGAGTTTTACCATCTTCACTTTTTTCTGTGAAGTTCTCTTTTAATACTGATAAAAATACAGAGAAATGTAGTATTAGTACTGGTATTTTAAAGTTAAGCATCTCTAGTTCACTAATATTTCCATCTTTTGTATTTTTTAGAAGGTCTTTGAATTCAGCTTTTATTATGCCTAATTTATCTGCTAGTTCTTTATGGTCTTTTAGATTTAATTCTAGGGATTTTACAGCTACTTCAAAAAGCTCTTTATCTTCGAAGTTTATATTCTCAGGTAATTCATCTATAATCATCATAGCTTCAAGTTTTTGATCGTCACTTCTTTCTTTGCTATTTTTGATTCGCATATTTTGCTCTTCAAAATATTTTTTTCTTCTTACTGCTTCTTCTAGTCTTTCTTTCTCTGCTAGTTCTTCTTGGTCTTGTTTTAGAAGTTCTTCAAGCATGAGTTTGTGTTTAGTTAATAACTCTTGTGCCTCATCTAGTTTTGTTTCAGCAGAAGCTAGAGCTACTCTGGATAGTTTATGCTCACCTGATTCATGATCAGCTAGTTGTTTTCTCTCAAACTTTACTCTTTCTTCTTCTGTCTTGATTAGTTCTTCTAAGGCTATAAGGCTATTCATTTTTTATCCAGTTAAAAATTATTTACTTGTATTATATCTTAATATGTGTCAATAATATTTGTATTTGTTCATCTTTGCTGTAATTAAATCGAAACTCACACTCTTTAAGATAGTAGAAAAAATGTTCTTCTTTTATACCCTTGTATTTTTTGAGATTTTCTTCTAAAAAAAGCCAAAATCTATATAAATTTGTTTTATATGACTCTTTTGAATGAATTTTGTGCCAGTTTAGATACTGCTCAAAGTTTTCATTATTACTCTCTTTTCTATTTATTAGTTTGGGCATTAGTAGGGTATAGACTTTTCCATTTGAGTAAAAGCCCATAATATTAATAGCTTCATATAAGGATTTTATTTTTTTATTTTTTTGTCTTTGATTAAAGTAGTAGTACTCTTCATATTCATTATAGTCTTTGATAGTATTATTGTATTCATCTTCTAAAAACTTAGCAATATTGTATCTATATTCATCATATCTGTCTTTTATAGTTCGATAGTTTACTCCCATCTCTTTTGATAACTCTAGAGCTGTTTTATTTTCACAAAATGCAGTTTTTATTAGTCTGTCTTTTTCTAGTTTTTTTAGGGAATACTTTTTTGTACATTTTTTACATTTGATGTAATCATCTTTTAGTTTATAAAAGTTTGTGTTATCACAGTTTGGACATTTCATACTATATTTTATCCCTTTTTTTCTATTTTTGTTCAAAAGATACATAAGAGTAACATGAAAATTAGTTTAACTTTATTTTGTTTAATATATACTACAAAAAATTGAATAATCATTCATAAGGTGAAAATATGGAATCAATAGGATTACTTTTAATATTTTGGTATGGAATTTTACATGCATTTGGACCAGACCATCTAACAGCAATTGCAGATTTTTCTATTGGAAAAAATAGAAGAAAAACAATGACAATTACAACGATGTTTGCTATAGGTCATGGTGTGTCTTTATTTATCTTTGCTAAGATTTTAGAAACGTACAATATCTCAGAGGATATTCTTGGATATGGAGATATTATCTCTGCATTAGTAATTTTTGGAATGGGTGTATATTTACTATTTTTAGTATTTACAAACAGAATCAACTTAAACAAGCACGTTCATGATGGAGTGGAGCATGTTCATATCTATTTTGGAAAAGAACATACGCACTCAAACAAAGATGTTACATCAGCATTCACAATAGGTACACTTATGGGAATAGGTGGAGTTAGAGGAATGTTAGTTACTTTAGGTTTAGTTGAAGCAGCTAGTGTTGACTTCTCAATGGTATTGGCATTTACTTTAGGTGTTATGCTTATATTTATTGGTTTTGGTGCAGTTATTTTATATATCAATAGTAACTTATTAAAGTCAATAAAAAATATCAAAAGAGTATTTACATTTGCTGGGCTTGTTTCTTTAGTAGTTGGGTCTAATATTTTACTTGGATAGATTTATTATGCAATGAGCAAGTTTTAAAAACTTGCCCATTCATCTTCACTATCTTTTTTTGAATTATTTTTTTCTATTACTCTTTTTTCTGTTTTAACAGCTGTTCTATCTTCTTCTTTATTTTCTATTACTTTAGCCTTTACACTATCTTTTCCTATAAACTCTTTATCATTTGCATTTGAAACGACAAGTTTAGCAATAGTATCTGTTTGTACTGCAACTGTATAAGTTTGATTTGCAATTCTTGCATTTTGTTGTGTTTGTCTATCTAGTGAATTTACAGCATCATTAATTTGTTCAATTCCTGATAACTGTTCTTTACTAGATGATTCAACATTTTTGATTAGATCAATTGTTTTAGTGATATTTTCATTTAGATCTTTATATCCATGAATCATATCTTCAGATATTTTTTTACCTTGGTCAGCTTTTTGTGTAGCACTCTCTACTAAATCTTTAATCTCTTTTGCTGCTTCTGCTGATCTGCTTGCAAGATTTCTAACCTCTTGTGCAACTACTGCAAAACCTTTACCAGCTTCACCTGCTGTGGCTGCTTCAACAGCAGCATTTAGAGATAGAATATTTGTTTGGAATGCAATTTGATCAATTACTGTAATTGCTTCATTAATTGCATTTACTTCATTATCGATTTCATTCATAGCGTCTGTTGTTTGATTAGCTAATTGTTCTCCAGAAGATACTGAGTTTGTAACACTTGAAGCTAGTTGTGACATTTGTACAATATTATTAGTATTATTAGAAATATTGCTTGTGATTTGTTCAATTGCTGCGGCTGTTTCTTCTAAAGCTGCTGCTGCTTCATTTGAGTTTTTATTTAGAGTATCTACATTTTCTAGTAATACAACACTACTTTCATCTAGTGTTAAACCATTTGATTTATTCTCAACTAACATATCGTTGATAATATCAGCTAAATTATTCAATCCTACAGTAACACCACTATTACAACCTTTGATTCTGTGTGTAAAGTCAAGTTTAGCATATCTCTCAAGTGCGTGTGAAATATCATTGATATTAGTACAAACTCTTAATTGTAAACTCATTAACATATCATTTATATGTCCTCTTAGACTTTCTAAACTGTCTGATTCAGCTTCATGATCTAATCTTTTATCTAAGTACCCATCTTTGATTTTCATAACTACATCATGTATTTCTGATAAAAATACATTATCTGAATCAATAGTAGCTTTAGTTTTAATAATATTAGTATTTACAACTTTAGCCATTGCTCCAAACTCATCATTTATAGAATCATCAAGCATCTGTACATTTGTATTCTCTTTATTTACATAAGAGAAGAATGACAATAATCCTTTTTGGAAGTTATTAATAGAGTTAATTAACTGTTTTGATAAAAGTGTAGAGAATATGCTAAAGAACAAAATAGCAAGTACTGCAATACATAGTAATACTTCTTCCATAGTTTCAACAGCATTTTCTTTAAGTACAACAGCGTTTTCACTAATATGTGCTAATTTCTTCTCAAGACTAAGTCCAACTTGAACCATTTTTTTTATGATTGATTTAACTTCTTGACTCTCATCTTTTATACCATTTTGGTAATCAGTGATTCTAAGAGAAGCAAATTTATCAAAGTAGTTTATATACTCTTTTGATAGCTCTAAAATTTCATTTGAAAGTTTAATATTCTCACTTTCTGTTAGATTTGGTTTTAATTTTGTAACGGAGGTGTTAAGTTCTGCAAAATCTACTCTTACTTTTTGAGCTGTTCTATCACTAGGTGATCTTAAAAACTGGTAAACAGAAATTCTTCCTTTTAAAACTTGTTGGATAAAAATATCTGTTTGAATAACAGTATTTGCTCTTTTCTCAGAGATACTATTAAAATAACTAAAAACAAAAGCAGAAATAATTACAATTAGAATAAATACTATAGGTAATAGCATTAATTTCATCTTTGTAGAAACATTTCTTAACATACGGGCTCCTTTAAAATAATATAACGTATAAAATTACATGATTTTGACATAAATCAAGCTTAATATTGCATGAAAATATCAATATAATTAATAAAAGTAATAAAATATTCTTGTAAAAATAATTTTTTGATACATAATTTTTATATTATTAGTTCAAACAAAAACTAAAATTGGTTCAAAAAATACATAAGAGTTAAGAAAAATTAGAATAGATTTATATATTTTGAGCTAAACTTTTAAAAATGAATGAATATTCACAATTAAAAAGAATATAAATAAAAGGAATATATATGTGCCAAGATTGCGGATGTAGCATAACAGATCACCACCACTCACACGACCATGACCATAGTCATGAACACACTCACGATCATTCACATGGAAATGATAGTGCAAGCCACCAAGCTGCACATGATACATTACATCATAATCCACAGTTAAATGATACGAAAACTATTTCAGTTATCAAAAAGATTTTAGATAAAAACGACCACGAAGCTTCTCATAATAGAGCTCACTTTGATAATCATGGAGTTTTAGGTATTAATTTAATGTCTAGTCCAGGAAGTGGAAAAACTACACTTTTAGAAAATATTGCTGATATGGTAGATTTTAAATTCTCAGTAGTTGAGGGAGATTTAGAAACTTCAAGAGATGCAGATAGATTAAAAGCTAAAGGTATTGAAGCAGTTCAAATACAAACAGGTTCAGCATGTCACTTAGATGCATTTATGGTTCATAAGGGTTTACATGATATCAAGCTTGATAATTTAGATGTATGTTTTGTAGAAAATGTAGGAAACTTAGTATGTCCTGCTTCTTATGATGTTGGAACTCATTTAAATATAGTACTTGTTTCTGTGCCTGAGGGAGAAGATAAAATTGCTAAATATCCAGTGATGTTTAGAGCGGCTGATTTAATCCTAATTACTAAAACAGATTTATTACCTCATTTTGAATACAATATTGAAAATGAAAAAGCAGATGCTAGAAAACTAAAACCAAACGTAGATATCTTAGAAGTAAATATCAAAGATAAAGAGTCTTTACAAAGAGTAATTGACTGGATTGAATTCAAAAGAAAGATGAGATAGAAGTATGTGTTTATCAATACCATCAAAAATAAAAAGTATAGATAGTGAAACAAACACTTGTATAGTTGATACTATGGGAGTTGAAAGAGGGGCTTCTTTAGACTTAATCGACCAAGATGTAGTTGTTGGAGATTATGTACTTTTACATATTGGTTTTGCTATGAATAAAATCGATGAAGAAGATGCAATGGAATCACTAAAAGTCTATAGAGAAATCATAGACAAGATGGAAGAAGAGGATAGGTTAGCTGCCATCGCTGAATCTGAAAACTGCCCAAATCGATAAAGGTTTAATATGAATGATGAATTAGAACTAAAAGATCTTTATGATGGTTTTAGAGATGCCAATACTATTAAAGCCTTTGCCAAAATCATAGAAGAAGATGCTAAGAAAATAGGAAAAGATATTAATATTATGGAAGTATGTGGTGGACATACTCATACTATTATGAAATATGGTCTTCCTCAATTATTACCTGATAATATCAAGTTTATCCACGGTCCGGGATGTCCTGTATGTATTATGCCAAAAGAGAGAATCGATAGTGCATATATCTTGAGTTTACAAGAAAATGTAATTCTAGTAACTTTAGGGGATATGATAAAAGTTCCAGGATCTAAGGGAAGCTTACAAGATGCACGAGCTAAAGGTGCTGATGTAAGATTTGTATACTCACCTATGGACTGTATAAAAATAGCAAAAGAAAATCCTAGTAAAAAAGTAATATTTTTTGCTATTGGTTTTGAGACAACTACTCCTATGACATGTTCACTTTTAGAAGCTGTGATAAAACAAGAAATTGATAATGTATTTTTCCATATCAATCATGTAACAGTTCCAGAAGTAATGAAAGAGTTAATAGACAGTCGTGATGAACACGTAGATTCATACAATAATAGAATTGATGCTTTTTTAGGCCCTTCTCATGTATCTGTTATTAGTGGCTCTAAAATTTATGAAGAGTTCCCAGAACATTATAAAAGACCAGTAGTTGTTGCAGGTTTTGAACCAGTGGATGTAATGCAAGCAATTTCTATGATTCTAAAACAGTTTGTTGAAAATAGATGTGAGTTAGAAATAGAGTACAAAAGACTAGTATCATATGATGGAAATAAAAGAGCCCAAGATATGATGAACAAGTACTTTACAAAAACGATGTTCAAATGGAGAGGTTTAGGAAATATTCCTACGAGTGGATTAGAACTAAAAGATGAATACTCTAAATACAATGCAAAAGAAATCTATAAAGATGTTTTACCAATGGG